>RPOR01000169.1 GCA_003820645.1 Betaproteobacteria bacterium | reverse complement strand
CAGTTTCGAAACCATCGGCATGACCGGCAGCTCGAAAGTGCAGAAGAACAAACTGCGCGCACAGGCACTGCTTGATTTTGGTTTGGAAGAATCGAAAAAGGCCTAGCCGCAGAGGGCACAGAGAAAACCTCTGTAGATGACTCGTCATTCCGGCGAAAGCCGGAATCCAGCAGCAGAGCCAGCAGGACCACTGGATTCCGGATCGCGCCTTGCGCGTCCGGAATGGCGGGATTACATAAGACATTGTTTTTATTTGTATTTTTTATAAGGCATCCGAGTGGAACATATTCTCAAACGCCCCGACGGCTGCAACATCTTCTACACCGTCGACGACTACAGCGATCCCTGGAAAAAAACCGAGACCGTCCTGTTCGTCCACGGCCTTGCCGAGTCCGGCGAAGCCTGGCGTGCCTGGGTGCCGCACTTCATGCGCAACTACCGCGTGGTGCGCATCGACCTGCGCGGCTTCGGCCGTTCGACGCCGATGCCTGCGGAACACGAATGGTCGATGGCTGAACTGCTCGACGACATCGAAGCCCTGATCCGCCATCTCGGCTGCACGCGCGTGCACCTGGTCGGCGCGAAGAGCGGCGGCTCGATGGCGCTGGCGATGGCGGCCAACCGTCCGCATCTGGTACGGACACTGACCGGCGTCACGCCGCCGGTGCTGCCCGCAGCCGGCGTGGACGACTGGGTAAAGCACATCAGCACCAAGGGTGTCCTCGACTGGGCGCGTCACACGATGCAGGGCCGCCTGGGCAGCGCGGCCACGCCGGCCGAAGTCGACTGGTGGGTGAACAACCTGCAGGGCAAAACGCCGTTGTCCACACTGCAGGGCTACCTGCGCTGGGTGCCCACGCTCGATATCCGCGAAGACGTCAAGCGCATCACCTGCCCGACGCTGATCATCACCACGACCGGCAGCGGCCTGCGCTCGGTCGACGGGGTCAAGGCCTGGGTCGCGGGCGTTGAATCCGCGCGCCTGCTGGTGCTCGATGGCGATGCCTGGCACGCCGCCGGCGCCTACCCGGACCGCTGCGCGCGGGCCACGCTGGACTTTATCGCCCAACAGGAAAACACTCGGACTATGGCATGACGAGATCAACGCGGGCAACAACCCGCATGTCAATGAACTGTCGTTTCAGTTGAAGAAAGGAAGCACCGCATGTCTGATTTGATGAAGCAATCCCCGCTCGGCACTTATGTCGAGCACCTGAAGAAAGGCGAACTCGCCTACCAGGTCTGCACGGACACCGACAAACCATTTTTCTATCCGCGTACCGTCGCGCCGGAAACCGGCAGCACCAACATCGAATGGCGCATCTCCAAGGGACTCGGCACGGTCTATTCGACCACGGTCGTGCACTACAAGGGCGAGCCGCCGCTGAACGTGGCGATGATTGATATCGATGAAGGCTTCCGCATGATGAGCCGCGTCGAGGACATCGACCCGATGCAGGTCAAGATTGGAATGCGCGTGAAGGTAAAGGTGAATCCCGGCGACGAGAAAACCCTCCCCTTTCCTGTGTTCACGCCCGCAGGAGGTGCACAATGAGCGCCCTCAAACGCGGCAGCATTGCAGTAGTGGGCGCAGCGGAGTCCGATCTCGGCCAGGTCGCCCAGCACACTTCCCCAGTCGACCTGATGGCGCAGGCGACGATGCGCGCCCTCGACGACTGCGGCCTCACGCTGAAGGAGGTCGACGGCCTGTTCGTCGCCGCCACCCAGGTCCGCATGGGGCCGATGTCACTGGCGGAATACCTGCGCATCAAGCCCAGGGTATTCGACGGCACGCAAATCGGCGGTTCGTCATTCATGTCGCATGTCGCCCATGCCCAGATGGCGATCCAGCTGGGATTGTGCGAAGTTGCGGTGATCGCCTACGGCAGCACGCAGCGTTCGGTGTCGCGCGCGGCGGCCAGCCCGCGCGAGTTCAACCCCTACGAATCCCCGTACCGCCCGATCCTGCCGATCAGCGCCTACGCGATGGCGGCAGCCCGCCACATGCACCAGTACGGCACGACCCGCGAGCACCTCGCCGAAGTGGCGGTCGCCGCGCGCAAATGGGCGCTGCTCAACCCGAAGGCCTGGGAAAAGGAACCGCTGACCATAGAGCAGGCACTCAACGCGCGCATGGTGTCGTACCCGTTCACGGTCCGCGACTGCTGCCTGGTGGTCGACGGCGGCGGCGCCATCGTGCTGACCTCGGCGGCACGCGCCAGGACGCTGAAGAAAAAGCCGGTGTATGTACTGGGTGTCGGCGAAACGCTGTCGCATGCCAACATTTCCAGCATGCCCGATTTCACGGTGACGGGTGCCGCCGTGTCCGGCCCGCAGGCCTACGGCATGGCCGGTATCGCGGCCAAGGACGTGAAGATGCTGTCGCTGTATGACGCATTCACCATCACGCCGATCCTGTTCCTCGAAGACCTGGGCTTCTGCCCCAAGGGCGAAGGCGGCCGTTTTGTCGCGAATGGCGGCATCGCGCCCGGCGGCAGGCTGGCGGTCAACACCTCCGGCGGCGGCCTGTCGTATTGCCACCCGGGCATGTACGGCCTGCTGGTGATGATCGAAGCCATCCGCCAGGTGCGCGGCGAATGCGGCGAGCGCCAGGTGCAAGGCTGCGATATCGCGCTGGCCCACGGCAATGGCGGCGTGATGTCCAGCCAGTGCACGGTGATCTTCGGTTCCGAAGATACGCTGTGATGCCGCGCACACGCTCGCCTGCGGGGTCGCATCCCCGGACTTGCGTCCGGGGCCCCTGCTCCGCCCTGCGGCGATCACGGTGATCTTCGGCTCCGCAAACACGCTGTACCCCGTAGCCAGGATGAAGGCCGCAGGCCGTCCCCCGCGGGGACTTCCTTCGGGGCGTAATCCGGGGGATGCTGTGCCCGTCCCCGGATTGTGTTGCGCTCCATCCGGGCTACTTCACTTCGGCAAATGACGGATGAATTGCACGTGAAACTCGAACTGTATTACGCGCCCAAGACCTGTGCCCTGGTGCCCTACGTCACCCTGACCGAAGCGGGTGCCGACTTCACGGTGCACGACATGAACTCGCGCTCCGGTCAGTTGAAGACGCCGGAGTATCTGCGGCTCAACCCCAAGCACAAAGTGCCGGTGCTGGTCATCGACGGCGAGCCGTTGACCGAAAACGTTGCCATCCAGATCTGGATCAACCGCCAGTTCCCCGAGACCGGGCTGCTGCCACAGGACCCGCAACAGGAAATCAAGGCCATTTCGCTGATGGCCTGGTTTGCCTCGACCATCCATCCCCACCTGACGCCCAACGCGCGCCCCGAAAACTACTGCGACCTGCCGGGCACTGCTGATGCCGTCAAACGCGCCGGCAACAAATTGCTGTTTGAAGATTTTCGCATCGCCGACGGCCTGCTCGCCAACCGCGAATTCTTTTTTGACCACTTCACCGCGACCGATGCCTATTTCTTCTGGTGCTTCCGCCGCGCCATCACCTTCAAACTGGATCTCTCGTCATTCCCGCACTGCATGGCGTTCGTCGAACGCCTGCAGCAGCGGCCGAGCCTGCAGCAGGTACTGGCCCACGAAAAGGCCGTCGAAGCCGAATTCGCGCGCACCGCGCAACCCCGCAACTGACCCCGGCCATGGAACTGAAAATACTGACGTCCAACAGCACGCTCCCGGTGCTCAACGCGCTGATTCCGGCCTATGAACAGGCCACCGGCAACAAGGTGACACTGAGCGCCGACTCGGCCAAGGCGATGGTCACGCGCATCCGCGGCGGCGAAACGGGCGATGTCATCGTGCTCGGCAGCGGCGCCGTGAAGGAACTCGCCGCGGCCGGTTTCATTGCCGCCGCAAGCCGCCGCCCCTTTGCCCGCGCAGTTGTCGGCGTTGGCGTGCGCAGCGGCACACCGCATCCCGACATCAGCTCCGTCGACGCCTTTCGCAAGACGCTGCTTGCCGCAAAATCCATCGCCCATACAGTACACGGCGCGAGCGGCATGTACATCCCGACCCTGCTCGAAAAACTCGGCATCGCCGAGCAGATGAAACCGAAAACCGTGACCCGCCCCGGCGGCTACATCGGCAAGGTGGTGGTCGGCGGTGAAGCCGAGATCGCGCTGCAACAGATACCCGAACTGCTCGCCGTAGCGGGGCTGGACTGCGTCGGCCCGGTACCGGAGGCCGTGCAGAAATCCTTCGAAACCTCGATTGCGCTGTTCAGCGCCTCGCCGCACGCTGCTGCGGCGCAGGCGATGGTCGATTTTTTTGCGAACCCCGCAAACACGCCGCTGTTCCGCCAAAAAGGACTGGAACACGTCCCCCAAGCCGCTCACTGATCACGAGGAGAACACCATGACCACAAGCACGATCCGTCGCGCCGGCCTGCTCGCCGCGTTGCCGCTTTGCGCCGCACTCTCCGCCATCGCCGCCGACAGCTACCCGACCAAACCCGTGCGCTTCATCGTGCCCTATCCGCCCGGCGGCACCACCGACCTGGTTGCCCGTGGCATCGGCGCGAAGCTCACCGAGCGTTACAGCCAGCAATTCGTCGTCGACAACCGCGGCGGGGCCAGCACCATGATCGGCACCGACCTGATGGCCAAGTCCGCGCCCGACGGCTATACCATCGAACTGGTCACGCAGACCACGATGTCGATCAACCCGAACGTGGTGACCAAGCCCCCGTACGACACCGAGCGCGATCTCGCGCCGATCACCCAGGTCGTGTACTTCCCTTACGTGATCGCCGCGCATCCTTCGGCGCCGTTCAGCACACTGAAGGAGATGATCGCCTACGCGAAATCCAGGCCCGGCTCGGTCACTTACGGCACGCCCGGTACCGCCTCGACCAACCATCTCGGCGGCGCTCTGCTCGAAACGCTGACCGGCATAAAACTGCTGCATGTGCCGTTCAAGGGTTCGGGACCGGCGATGACGGCGGTGCTTGGCGGCCAGGTACAGACGATCATCACCGGCGCCGCCACGGTGATCCCGCAGGCGAAGGCAGGCAAGGTCAAGGTCATCGCCTTCGCCGCGGAGAAGCGCCACCCCAACTGGCCCGACATCCCGTCCACCGGCGAGGCCGGACTGAAAGGTTACGAAGCCGGCACCTGGTTCGGCATCGTCACCCGCGCCGGCGTAGCGCGTCCGATCATCAACAACCTGAACAAGGAAATCATCGCCGCGCTGGGCACCGCAGAACTCGGCAAGAGCCTGACCGCGGTCGGGTTCGACATCCGCACCCAGTCACCGGAAGAGTTTGCCAAATACATCAAGGCAGATCGCGCATTGCTCGGCAAGGTGATCAAGGCGGCAAACATCACGCTGAACTGACAGACAGTTTTGCCTCGTCAAGGCGAAGCATGCCCACGCCACCGCAGATCCCCGGGAGCGCAATCGCCATTGAAGAAACCGGAGGATATGCCTCCGCACCGAACGCAAGGAAACCAACATGGCAAATACCATCATCGATATCCCTGGCAGCCGGGTCCGCCTCGACGCGATCTCCGCCGAGCCGCCCAAGGGCCTGACCAGAGACCAGGCCGAAAAGCGCCTCACCACCTCGGGGGAAGAGCTGTTCAACTTGCAGGATGCAATGTTCGGCGCCAAGGTGCACAGCGTGCTGGTCGTACTCCAGGGGCGCGACAGCGCAGGAAAGGATGGCACCATCAAACATGTCGTCGGCTTCCTCAATCCGCGCGGCGTCAGTGTCACCTCGTTCGGCGTGCCGACCGCCGAGGAACGTGAGCACGACTTTCTGTGGCGCGTCCACCGGCATGCCCCGCGCAGCGGCGAATTCGCCATTTTCAACCGCTCGCACTACGAAGACGTACTGGTCGTGCGCGTGCATGACCTCGCGCCGAAAAAATTATGGAAAGAGCGGTATGGCCACATCCACGATTTCGAGGAACTGCTGGCCGAGCACAACACCATCATCCTCAAGTATTTCCTGCACATCACCAAAGACGAGCAGGAGCAGCGCCTGCTCGAACGCGAAGATGAACACGACACGGCGTGGAAGCTGAACCCGAATGACTGGAAAGAACGCGACCACTGGGACGAGTATACGGAGGCCTACGAAGACGCGATCTCGAAAACGGCGGCCCGGCACGCACCGTGGGTCATCGTGCCCGCCAATGCCAAGTGGTATCGCAACCTGGTCATCGCCGAGTCCATCGCCGGCGCACTGCGGGATCACCGCAGGCATTGGGAAAAAACGCTGCAGGACCTGGGCAAATCCGGGCGCGCCGGGCTCAAAGCCTATCGCGCGCAAGTCGCCGCGCAAAAAAAATCGGCGGGCAACCGCCGGT
>RPOR01000168.1 GCA_003820645.1 Betaproteobacteria bacterium | reverse complement strand
TCCTCCCCACACATCACATTGAACGGCGATAATTCAATGTAACATCCTGCCATCGTGATCCGCAACGAAAGCACTGCATGAACCTCGACGCCATCAAGACCGGCCTGCACGGCGCCACCGAAATCATGGTCGGCACGCGCGATACTGCACCGCATGTGGGCAGCGGCAAAATAAAAGTGCTGGCGACACCAGTGCTGGTGATGTTGCTGGAAGAGGCGGCGCTCAATGCCGTGGAAGGCCTGCTGCCGGCGGGCTTGCAGACGGTGGGCACGCGTCTGGATGTCAGTCATACGGCGGCAACACCAGTCGGCATGCGTGTCTATGCCTATGCCGAATTGACGCGCGTCGAAGGGCGCAAGCTGACGTTCCGGGTGTGGGCTGACGACGAGGTCGAGCGCATCGGGCAGGGGGAGCACGAGCGCATTATTGTCAATGTCGAGCGCTTCGATGTCCGGACGCAGGACAAGGTGGCACGTACGCTCACCAATATCAAAAAATAGACAATAAAAACAATAACTTAAATACCGAGGTGCGCGCGCGCCGGCGGGCTGGTTCAGCTACGGCCGACGGTCCGACGGCGGGCGTTGATCCGTAACGGACGTGTCGACGACGGTGTATTCGCCTTCGACGTAAGATTCTTCCTGCTTACGGCGCAGTTTGCGTTGCAGCCACCACAGGCGGATCAGCACGACGCCGGCGAGGATGGCCCCCGCGATTAACGCAATGCCGATGAAAAAGAATGCCGCCACCAGGATCACCAGGCCGAGCGCGAATAACACCACTCGCTCGATCAGGCTGGTCTGACGGGTGACGATACGGATACGGGGGCCTTGCTGCTGGTTCATCGTGGGGCAGTCTCCATAATCCACATGAGACCGCGGTCGGGCGCAGATGTTCAGTAATCGGGGTTGTAACTGCGGATGATGACGCCACCTGATTTTTCGTCGGGCTCCAGCACCAGCAGTTTGCGCGCATGGGCTTCATCGAGCAGCTTGCCGAACGAGCGGAATCCGTAATAACTCTCGTTGAAACCCGGATGCCGGCGCTTGAGGGCCTGCTTGACCATCGATCCCCATATCTTCTCCTCGGCGCCGCGCTCGGCAAACAGCGCTTCGATGGTTTCCATGACCAGATCCAGCGCTTCGATTTTCTTGTCGCCCCCGTCCTTGTCGGCAACGTCCTTCTCGCCGGCCTCTGCCGTTGCATCTGCCTTTGCCGGCGCCGGCGTGGCCGTGCGTTTCTTCCGGCTCTGCTGTTTCTTCGCTTTTTCGCGCGCGAGGTCGTCGTAAAAAATGAACTCGTCGCAATTGGCGATCAGCAGATCGGAGGAGGATTTCTTGACGCCGACGCCAATCACCACCTTGTTGTTTTCGCGGAGTTTGGAGACCAGCGGGGAGAAATCGGAGTCGCCGCTGATGATGACGAAGGTATCAACATGCGACTTCGTATAGCAGAGGTCCAGCGCGTCGACGACCATGCGGATATCGGCGGAATTCTTGCCCGACATCCGCACATGCGGGATTTCGATCAGCTCGAACGCGGCCTCGTGCATGGGTTTCTTGAACTCGCGGTAACGCTCCCAGTCGCAATAGGCTTTCTTGACCACGATGTCGCCCTTCAGCAGCAGCTTTTCAAGAACTTTCTTGATGTCGAAGTCGGCATACTTGGCTTCGCGCACGCCCAGTGCGACGTTTTCGAAGTCGCAGAACAGGGCCATGTTTTTGGTGTCGGATGCGGTACTCACGGCACTTCCTTGTCTGGAATGGATACTGATTGTGAGGCTTTGCACAGGGTTTGTCGACGCGCGCGGAACGCGATTCTGCCGTAAAGTAATGGTTGCGGATTGCCATACAATGTCGAAATTCCATGCTGAAAAATACCGATAACCTTGCCGTGTTGTTCGCCGATATCGTCGAGAGCACCGCGCTCTACCGCAAACTCGGTGATGTCGAGGCCTTCAAGGTGGTCAGTACCTGTCTCAGTGCGCTGACCGAACTGCTGCCGCGCCACCGGGGGCGGTTGATCAAATTGCTGGGCGACGCTGTGATGTGCCTGTTCCCGGATGCCGACAGTGCGGTGGACGCGGCAGTCGACATGCAGCGCACCATTGCCAGACTGCAGCCCGGCGGTGTGGAGGTGCAACTCCGCATCGGCTTGCATACCGGGCCGGTGGTGGTGGACGGAAACGATGTCTACGGCGATACCGTCAATGTGGCCGCCTATCTCGCGGATGCCGCCACACCGGGGCAGATCCTGATCGCCGAAGCGACCACCGACGAACTGGGCGAGACCCAGCGTGAAGCCGTGTGGCCGATATTTGACGCGATCCTGAAAACGTCGCTGGCGAAAACTGCGGTGTGCGAGGTGCCGTGGCACGATGATTTGACTGACCGCACGCAGATCAACCTGCATATTTCCAGGACGATTCCGCAGGACGTCGGCAGTTTGCTGCTGGTGCTGGGCGATCAGGAGCGCCGCGTCGACTACTGGCATGAAACACTGAGCATCGGACGGGCGGCGGATTGCGACCTGTTGCTGGCCGACTCACTGGTGTCGAGACATCATGCGACCATCCGCATCGAGCGTACCCAGTTCTATCTGGTCGATCACAGCATCAACGGCACCTTCGTTACCCGCGCCAGTGGCGAAGAGATCCATGTCGTGCGCCGGGAGATCATGCTCGAGGTGCGCGGGGAAATCCGCCCCGGCTACAGCCGCACCAACGAGGGCGGAGCGTTCATCGAATTCCACCGCGACCGGCGCTCGATCTACCGCGTTTAATCCCTAATCGGCCAGCCCGTTGACGATGCGCTGGCCGTCGCGGCCCTGCTTGCGTGCTGCTTCGGGGGATTCCCTGCCCAGCGGCGTTTGCGCAATCATCTCGTACATGTCGGCGGCGCCGAGCAGGATGCGTGGCGTCAGCCTGGTGCCTGCGAAGGTTTTGGCGATTTCGAGCATCTCCGGCACCCAGCGGTAGGCTTTGGGCGGCATCACCGTGATGCGGTTGAGCAGCCACTGCCGGTTGTCGGCAGCACTCTCCTGCAATTCGCGGTCGAGTGCGGCATCGACACCCAGTCTGCGTGCCGCCATCAGCATTTCGATGCCCAGCGCAACGGCACCTTTGGTATAGGAGGCGTAGCACATCTTGATGGCCGAGGCGTCGCCGATGCGTTCGCTCATCACGCGGACTTCGACATTTGCGCTGGACAGCTGCTGCATCAGCGGGGCCTGCGGCCCGGATACGTAGATCCGCATGCGAGCCTTGCCGCGCGGGGGCGGGCCGATGATGCCGGCGTCGATGAACTCGCCGCCGGCGGCGCGGATGATGGCGGCGATTTCCTGCGCGGTCTGCGGTGCAACGGCATTGCAGTCCACGAACACCGGGTGCCGCCCGGTGGCCTGCATCGCGGCGGCGGCGGCGCGCGCATTGTCCACTGCGGCCGCGGGGTTGAGGATCGACAGCAGCATATCGCAGGTTTCGACGACGTTCCGCATCGAGCCGCAGTCGTTGAGTCCCGCTTCACGGGCGAGGGTTCTGGTGCGTTCGCTGCGTCCGTCGAGCGCGGTGTGGACCGCAAGGCCGATGCCCTTGATGCTTTGGGCAACGCCCTGTCCCATGTCGCCGGGGCTGATGATGCCGATGTTTTGCAGTTTCATGATGTTTCCAGTCATTGGTTGGACGGAGCGATGCGCTAAAATACACGCCACCGCTTTCCCCCAACAAGAAGATTTTTATTCCGTGATGCGGATTCCGCAAACTGGCCGCGATGGCCGCGCGCTGCGCCCGCAGCGCGGCTGCTGACATGGTCGTGCTGCCGATATTCCGCATCGTGTTGCTCAGCGTGCTGACGCACACGGCCTACAAGGGCAGCAAGGTCCTGATGTCGCTGACGGCGCTGGAAATGGGTGCCAACGAATTTTTCGTCGGCATGCTGTTCTCCACCTATGCGCTGTTTCCGCTGCTGCTGTCGGTGTACGCGGGGAAGATTTCCGACCGCGTCGGTTTTCGCAAGCCGATGCTGTTCGGCACGGTCGGCCTGCTTGCCGGTCTGGCATTGCCGTTTCTGGTGCCGCGTCTGGAGACTCTGTATGTCGCAGCCGGTCTGATCGGCTTTTGTTATATTTTCTATACTGTTGCGGTGCAGCACCTGATCGGTGCGATGGCCGGAGGCCTGGACCGCACCAGGAACTACAGCTGGTTCAGCCTCGGCATCGGCATCACTGCGTTGCTCGGACCGACTTCCGCCGGGTTCCTGATCGACGCCGTCGGTCACCGCGCAACCTTTGCGGTGATGGCGGCAATGCCGGTGGTGCCGCTGCTGCTGCTTGGACTGTGGACCGGCTGGCTGCCGAAAACCTCGCACCTGCCGTCGGGCAACGCGGCAAAAGCGGGACAGCGCGTCGGTGACCTGGTGCGCAACCGGCCATTGCGACGCGCGCTGATTACCGCGGGTATCATTGAAACCGGACTCGAACTCTACAATCTGTTGTTGCCGATCTACGGGCATAGCATCGGGTTGAGCGCGTCCGCGATCGGCATGATCCTCGGCGCATTCGGCCTGGCGCTGCTCGTGGTGCGCGCGGTGATGCCGCATCTCGTCAAGCGTTCCAGCGAGGAGCGTGTGCTCGCCGCGTCGCTGCTGCTGGCCACTGCGGTCTGCGTGGTGTTCCCGTTCGTGAAGAGCTTCGTCGCGCTGCTGGCGATTTCGTTCGTGCTCGGCATGGGGCTGGGTTGCGGCAGCCCGCTGTCGATGATGCTGGCCTACAACCGGGCGCCGGCGGGGCGCTCGGGGGAGGCGATGGGGCTGCGGCAGATGGTCAACAAGGGCACCGAGGTGCTCGTGCCGTTCGTGTTTGGTACGCTGAGCACGGCGTTCGGCATGGTGCCGGTGTTCTGGCTGGACGCCGTGCTGCTGGCGATTGCCGCGGCACTGATGGGCAAGGACGCAGCAGCGGTCAGAAAACATCCGGTGTAACGAAGCTGCAGCGCGGGCGCGGCAGATGCCGCATCGTAAAATGTCTAATATTTAAATATAATCAATAGGTTATGATCTGTCCTGGCAGCGTGTTTTCCGCTCATACTGCGGGCGCTAAGGGGCCATCGGCCGGGATCCTGCGACGACCTGCCGGGGCCATTCAGCCGATGCGCAAGGTCATGAAATGGCTGTTTAATGCCGCTGCGGCCCTTTGGTTTACGGTGCTGAGCGGCGGCACCGTCGCGGCCATACCGGAAACCGTGCACTTCATGAGTGCCGATGGCGAGACGCGGCTTACCGGCTATTTGTTTTTGCCGTCGATACCGGGGCCGCATCCGGCCGTGGTGATGCTGCATGGTCGTGCCGGGCCGTATTCATCGTTGAAGCGCGGCCGGCATACTGCCGATGCGTTGACCATGCGCCATAAAATGTGGGGCAGTTTCTGGGCGGAGCGGGGTTACGTGGCCATTCATGTCGACAGTTTCGGGCCGCGCGGCTTTGGCGATGGTTTTGGCCGGCATTCTTACAGCAGCCGGCCGCTGGAAGTCAGTGAGCAGGCAGTGCGACCGCTGGATGCCTATGGCGCACTCGCCTATTTGCGTGGCCGCAGCGATGTGGTGCCGGAGCGGATCGGCGTGCAGGGCTGGTCCAATGGCGGTATGACCGTGCTGGCGGCGCTGGGACCGCAGCCGCCGGGGCTGCGCAATCCGACGCCGGTCAGCGGTTTTCGCGCGGCCATCGCGCAGTATCCGAGTTGCCGCGTGCAGGCAGCGCAAGCCGATTACCTGCCGTACGCGCCGCTGCTGATTGCGGTGGCGGAGGATGACAATGAGGTGTCGCCGACAGTATGCCGCAGCTTTGCGGAGCTGCTGCGGTCACGTGGCGGAGGCGTCGAATTCATCTGGTACGACGGCGCGCACCATTCCTACGACGATCCGGGCAAGACCAAGCAGAGTCACGCGCCCAACCGGCTCGCCTTGCGGGACACGTTGATACGCGCAGAGGCTTTTTTTGCGAAGCATCTGCGTCCCTGAGGCCATGATGCGGCGCGCGATTGTCTGCTGTTGGCTCTGTGCGGGGTTGCTTGGTGCCGCCGGTGCGCCGGCGGCTGTTGCACGGCAGGCAGCGATTGCTTCGGCCCATCCGCTGGCAACTGCGGCAGGCGAGGCGATGCTGGCGCGAGGGGGAAACGCCTGCGATGCGGCGGTAGCGGTGGCTGCGGCGCTGGCAGTCGTGGAACCCTATTCATCGGGGCTGGGTGGCGGTGGATTTTTTCTGCTGCATCGCGCAGCCGACCGCGAGCAGGTGATGATCGACGCGCGCGAGACTGCGCCGTCGGGCATCCGCTACCACCACTTTTTTGATGCCGATGACGGATTGATCAAGGGGGCGTCGACCAGGGGCGGTACCGCTGCCGCGATTCCCGGGCTACCGGCGGGCCTCGCTCATCTGACGAAACGCTGCGCGACGCTGCCGTTGACGCAGACGCTGGCGCCGGCAATCGAC
>RPOR01000167.1 GCA_003820645.1 Betaproteobacteria bacterium | reverse complement strand
GCTCGATCCGTGGCCGATCGCGATGAAACCCGACAACATCATCCTGGTGGTCGCCGGTGGCGATCATCCGACGCACAGCCAGTGGCTGCAGGCGCATTCGCCGGCGGTGGTGGGGCGCGTAATCCGCACGCCGGAAGCATTCGACCGCCTGCTCGCCGCTTCAGACCGCGACCTGGGCTGCGGGTCGGACGAGTGCCGGATCTGACGCCGAAAACACCGGGGTGCGCAACAATTCCGTACCGTGGCTGTGGACGCTGACCGTCCTGTTTGCAGCGCGCGTTTCGGGGCAGGCGCTGCAACATTGGGTGCCGTTGCCGTTCCTGCCGGCGTTTGACGAGTTCCAGGGCAGCAGACTGCCGTACGGCATCCTGCTGGTAACGCAACTGTTGATCCTTGGATTGATGGCCCGCACCACATGGCGTATCCAGTTCCGCCGGCTGACGCCCCGCAGCGGCACCGGCCGGCTGCTGTGGTGGACGGGATGGGTTTATCTTGCCGGTTCCGTGGCGCGCCTTGCCGCAGGCCTCGCGATGCCCGGTGCGCATCCCTGGTTCCGGGCATGGATTCCTGCGGTGTTCCATCTGGTGCTGGCGGGGTTCGTGCTGCTGGTCGCCTGCTATCATTTGCGCGCGTCGCCTTCAGCCGGCAATCAGATGGGTTCAAAGTGAATCGGCTCCTGCCGTATCTCTGGTATCCGCTGTTTTTTGCGGCAGCCATCGCCGGGTTCGGCGCGCTGCTCGCCGCGGGTTTTTCTCCCGCCGGCGCCGCCTATCCGCCGATCGTCCTCACCGGGCTGGCGATCCTGTTGCTCGAATGGAAATTTCCCGAGCGGCTGGACTGGCGGCCGCAGTGGGCGGACGTCAGGGCGGATGCCGCGTTCATGGCGGTGGTGCAGATTGCCGTGCCGCGCGCGCTGGCTGCTGCTGCGCTGATCGTTGTTGCCGGCCGGCAGCACGACCCGCAGGCCGGCGCCTGGCCGCATCATTGGCCGCTGGCCGCGCAGGTGCTGGCGATGGTGCTGGCCGTGGATTTTCTGCGCTATTGGCTGCATCGCGCCTGCCACACCGTCGATCCGCTGTGGAAACTGCACGAAGTGCATCACTCGCCGGACATCCTGTACACACTGAATGTCGGCCGGTTCCACCCGCTCGAAAAAACACTGCATTTCAGTCTCGACACGATTCCGTTCCTGTTGCTGGGCGTCGGGCCGGAGGTACTCGCCGGGTACTTTCTGGCGTATTCCGTGAACGGTTTTTTTCAGCACAGCAACATCAGGCTGCGTTACGGGTTACTCAATTACGTGGTGGGCAGTGCGGAAACGCACCGCTGGCACCATGCGCGGGATCCAAACGTCGCACAGTGCAATTTTGGCAACACCACCATTGTCTGGGATTTGCTGTTCGGCACCTGGTTCCTGCCGCGCGATGGCCGCGAGCTCGACATCGGCATTACTGACCGTGCCTATCCGCGCGGATTCCTCGAGCAGATGTTTACGCCCTTCCGCGCCGGGAACGGTGTGATGGCCAAGCGCGGCATGCGCCGACGGCTGGTCGACCTGGTCGTGGCCATGAGCCTGAGGCTGGCCCGCGTAGTGGAAGGATGCCGGCTGGCCGCAATGCTGCGCGATCCCATGCGGGAGCAGCGACGCCTGCTGATGCGTTTGCTGCGGGAGAATGCGGACACCACATTCGGACGCCAGCATGGCTTTTCGGAGATCAAGACCATTGAAGAATTCCGGGCGCGCGTGCCAGTGTCGGATTTCGAGGCGTTGCGTCCTTACATCAGCGCCGAAATTGCGAACGGCGAGGCTGCACTGACCCGGGAGGCACCATTGCGCTACCTACGTACCAGCGGCAGTACCGGCGAACCCAAGGATGTGCCGTTGACCCGTACGCATCTGCGCCTGCTGCAGCGGATTCATCGGCTGGCGCTGGCCTCCCAGCATCGCGCCTGCCCGCAAGCCTTCGAGGGCAGTATCCTCGCCATCGTCAGTCCGAGGGAGGAGGGGCGACTTGCCAATGGCAAGCCCTATGGTTCCGCATCGGGCATCGTGTCCGGCAATACTCCGAAACTGGTGCGCGAGAAATTCATTCTGCCGCACGCAGTGCTTGCCATCACGGACAGTCGACTCAAATACCTGACCATCCTGAGGCTTGCGCTGGCTCAGCGCGACCTCAGCTACATCGGCTCGGCGAATCCCACCACGCTCCTCGCGATACTGCGGCTGTATTCGGAGCATCGGGATGCCTTGATCGACGATCTGCACAATGGCGGATTTTTTCTGGCGCAGCGGCTGCCTGCGGAAGTCAGGGACGCGGTGCTTGCGAGACTGTGGGCCGCACCTGCCCGAGCCGCCGAGCTTGCCCGGTTGCGCGATGCTGGCACGCCGCCGCGACTGGCGGACCTGTGGCCGGCATTGCGCGGTGTGATGATGTGGACTTGCGGCGGTGCGGGAGTCGCGGCGGAGGCCGTGAGGCGTCAGCTTGATCCGGGGACGCGCATACTCGAACTCGGCTACGTCGCCAGTGAATTTCGCGGCACGGTGACTCTGGGTCGTCGACCAGAAAGCGGCCTGCCGACGCTGTTCGCCCACTTTTTCGAATTCGTTGAGCGCGCGAGCTGGGATGGCGGCGCTCCCGAGTTTCTGACGCTTGATTCGCTGCGCAAGGGCGTTGACTACTACGTTGTCGTGTCCACGCCGTCCGGACTCTACCGCTATTTCATAAACGACGTCGTACGTGTCACCGGTCACCTGCACCGCACGCCCTTGCTGAAGTTCGTGCAGAAGGGGCGGGGCGTGACCAGCATCACCGGCGAAAAACTCTACGAGGGCCAGGTGCTGGGCGCGGTTCAGGCTGTGGCAACGGCACACGGCCTGGCGGTGCATTTCATCAAAATGCTCGCAGATGAGCCGTTACAGATGTACCGGCTCTATCTCGAGACCGACACAACCATGCGGCCAGATACCACAGCTTTTGGCGATGCCGTGGATGAGCGCCTGCAGGCGCTCAATGTCGAATATGCGGCAAAGCGCGAGAGTGGGCGGCTTGCTCCGCTGCGCGCCGCATGGGTGGTCCCGGGCTGTGCCGAAGCCTACAAGCAGTTCCGGATCGAACACGGCCAGCGGGAAGGCCAGTTCAAGCCGGCAGTGCTGGCTTATTTGCGCGAAACCGAATTTGACTTCGAGGCGCGGGTTATCCGTTGACGGAATCCGACTTGATGATTGCCAGCCTCACGGCTTCCGCGCTCCGGATCCCTTTCCGCACTACTTTCCGCCATGCTTCTGCGGTGCGCGACACGACACAGGCGATCTGGGTCGAAGCCCGATCCGGCGATGGCTTGCCGGGGTATGGCGAGGGGTGTCCTCGTGAATATGTAACGGGCGAGGATCTCGCTGGTGCACGAGCGTTTCTCGAAGCCTGGGACGAGGAATTGCGCCGGTCGGTTGCCGACGTCGGCAGTTTGCGCGACTGGGTAGCTGGTCATGCGGCGATTATCGATCGCCACCCGGCTGCTTGGACGGCTGCCGAGTGCGCGATTCTCGATTTGCTCGGCCATGTTGCCGGTTGCAGTGTAGAGCAGCTCCTCGGACTGCCCGAGCTTTGCGGTGATTTCCAATACACCGCGGTCATCGGCGATGCGGAGCCAGAAGCCTTTGTGACCCAACTCGCGCAATACCGCAAGGCCGGATTTAATCGTTTCAAGATCAAGATTTCCGGTGATGCCGTGCGTGACAGTTTGAAGGTTGCCGCACTTGTCGCCGCCGGTATTGCGCCGGCGATGGTACGGGTTGATGCCAACAACTTGTGGCCGGACGCGGATGCCGCGATTGATGCGCTGTCGGCGCTGGAGTATCCCTGCTTCGCATTTGAGGAGCCCCTGAGGTCGGGCGACTATGCAGGCATGTTGCGTATCGCTCAGGCGCTGGACACACATATCATTCTTGACGAAAGCCTGCTGCGTTCATCCCAGTTGGATGATCTCGGTGGTTTAGGCGTGGCGTGTGTCGTTAATCTGCGGGTTTCCAAGATGGGGGGCGTGCTACGTTCTCTGGAACTGTTGCAAGCATTGCGCGAACGAGAAATTCCCGTAATTGTCGGTGCGCATGTTGGCGAGAGCAGCGTATTAACCAGGGCTGCACTGACAGTAGCCGCTGCTGCCGGAGAGCATTTGCTGGCCCAGGAAGGGGCTTTTGGCACACATCTGTTGCGGCACGATGTGGCCAAGCCGCCTCTGATGTTCGGGTCCAGCGGCGTGCTTTCTGTTGCTTCAGCTGGGCTTAAAGGCAGCGGTTGGGGACTTAATATTATTCAGGAAGGATTGGTTAGTAATGACGACGCGCCAGATTAGTTCGCAGCAACTGCGGCAAATGCTCAATGATGGTAGTGAAATCGCCGTGCTCGATGTGCGCGAGGAAGGTGTGTATTCACGTGATGGCCACTTGCTGATGGTGTCCAACGCACCGCTGAGCGTGCTCGAACTGCGGGTGCGCACACTGGTGCCGCGGCTGGCGACGCGCATCGTGGTCTGCGACGGCGGCGAGGGTCTGACGCTGCGCGCTGCAGAAAAGCTTGCTGCGGGTGGTTACACCGATGTCGCTGTGCTCGACGGCGGCACACCGGCATGGAAGGCCGCCGGATTCCGGCTTTATACCGGGGTCTATGTACCGAGCAAAGCCTTCGGTGAATACATCCAGCACGAGGATGCGCCGCCGGAGGTGACTGCGGCCGAACTCGACGAATGGATGAAGTCGGGCAAGGATATGGTCGTCGTCGACAGCCGGCCGCTGGCGGAATTCAGTCGCAACAGCATTCCCGGCGCATACGACTGTCCGAGCGCGGAACTGCCGTACCGGATGCCGGAGTTCGTGCGTTCGCCCGATACCGCGGTGATCGTCAACTGCGGCGGGCGCACGCGCAGCATCATCGGCGCGCAGGTGCTGATCAACGCCGGGTTTCCGAATCCGGTCTATGCCTTGAAGGACGGTACGCAGGGCTGGAAGCTCGCCGGATTCCAGCTCAATCACGGTCGCACTGAAGAGGTGCCGCAGCCTACGGTGCACGGCAAGGCCTGGAGCCTGCAGGCCGTCGCGCGGGTGGCGCGGCGCTTCGGTATCCACCGCATCGATGCAGCGGAACTTGCGCGACTCAGTGCCGACACTGCGCGCACGCTGTACCTGCTGGACGTGCGCAACCCGGAGGAATTCGAGTGTGGTCATCTTCCCGGTGCGGTTTCGGCGCCCGGCGGGCAACTGGTGCAGGCGACGGATACCTTCCTTGCCGTGCATCCGTCGGTGATTGTGCTCACCGACAACGACGGCGTGCGTGCGACAATGACGGCGGCCTGGCTGGTGCAGATGGGGCATGACGAGGTGTATGTGCATGCCGCGGATGCGCAGGCTGCGTCGGTGCGCGGCACTGTTATACCGGAGCTGCTGCACGGCGCCGTCTTGCATGCGGATTCGGTGACCCCGGCTGAACTGAAAACACTGCTCGACACCGGGCCGGTGCAGGTGGTCGATTTCGCCACCAGCTTGCAGTTTCGTGAGGGCCATATTCCCGGGTCGTGGCATGCAGTGCGGTCGCGGTTACCCGACAACCTGAAGAAAGTGCCGGTGGCGCCGCTGCTGGTTTTTACCGCTGCCGAGGAAGCCCTGGCCCGGCTGGCGGCGACCGAAGCGCTGAAACTCGTGGCGTCACCGGTGAAAGTGCTGGCTGGCGGCACTGCGGCCTGGCGCGCCGCCGGTTTTGCGCTGGAAACCGGCGACGAGCGCATGACCGGCGCCGCCGATGACCTGAACTACCGCGCGCTCGACCGCAAGGACAATGTCGAACAGGCGATGCGCGACTATCTGAAATGGGAGGTCGAGCTGCTCGATGCGGTGGCGACCGATCCGGATTTTGGCTTCAGACGCTACACGAAATAAATATCAATTAAATCAAATACTTATGATAATCCTGCGCAGGCAGGATTATTCTGGAGCAGCCATGAGCAGCAGTGACATCGATATCCTGATCAGCGAAGTCGGACCGCGCGACGGCCTGCAGAACACCAAGGTGTTCATGCCGACGGAGTACAAGAAAAAGTGGATCAGCGCCGCCGCCGCGGCCGGCATCCGCGAGATCGAGGTGTGCTCCTTCGTGCCGCCGAAACTGATTCCGCAGATGGCGGATGCCGCCGAAGTCGTGGCCCATGCGTTGACCATACCGGGGCTGAATGTCGCGGCACTCGCTCCTAATTTCAGGGGCGCACAGGGCGCGATGGAAGCCGGCGTGCACAAGCTGACGCTGACGATTTCAGTGTCCAAGGCGCACAGCCTGGCCAATGTGCGCATGACGCCGGATGAAGCCATCGCCAGCGCCAAAAAAATCTGTGAATTCCGCGACAGCCTGCCGGCGGATCAGCGGCCGCGCATCGAGTCCGGCCTGTCGACGGTGTTCGGCTGCACGCTGGAGGGCGCGGTCAGCGAGGACGAAGTGGTGCGCATGGCGGTGGCT
>RPOR01000166.1 GCA_003820645.1 Betaproteobacteria bacterium | reverse complement strand
TGGTGGGACGACGGGTTTACCGGGGAATTTCGCAGCGTGAGCGAGGGCTGGTTCGGCCCGAACACGCCTTACGGCGGCCAGGACAAGCTCGGCCACGCCTTTTTCTCCTATGTGGGCACGCGGCTGATGACCCGCGCCTTCGAGGCTGTCGGCAACGAGTCCGCCGGCGCGGTCAGCCTCGGCGCGTGGTCCACGCTGGGCATCATGACCGCCGTCGAGGTGCTGGACGGCTACTCCCGGCAATACAAGTTCAGCAGCGAAGACGCGATCATGAATGTCGTCGGGGCGGCGGCGGGCTACGTGCTCGAGCGCAACCCGGCGCTCGACCGGCTGCTCGACTTTCGCCTGCTCTACAAACCTTCGCCGGAGCTCAAACAGGCCGGCCAGTACGACATCGCCGGCGACTATTCGGGGCAGACCTATCTGCTGGTGGCCAAGGCGAGCGGCGTCCCGGCGTTGCGCGAACACCCGGTGCTGCGCTATTTCGAACTGGCCGTGGGCTACGGCACGCACGGCTATGAAAGCGCGCCCGGACAGGAGCGCAGCCGCCATGCTTATTTCGGCGTTTCGCTGAACCTGTCGGAAGTGCTGCGCCAGACCGCATACCGCGGCGCTGCCGAACGCAGCCCGGTTCAGCGCACCTCCGAGTTCTTGTTCGAGTTTCTCCAGGTGCCGGGCACCACCGCGCTGGCGGACCACAGCTTCTGAGCCGCCGCACTGGCATTACCGCATCGCCGCGAGGGCGCCCTGCAGCGCGCCATCGTCCGCGGCAAAGCGTTAACGGTCGATGCGATGATCGACCAGGACGTGCCGGCACCACGCGTGCATCGGCGCCGAACACCCGTCACTCCCGTGCAAAAAACCGCCGGCGGCGGTTTGGCGAGACCGCCCGGATCCGGGATCAGCGCGCCGGCGCGGCGGCAAACGCTTTCTGGTGCAGCGTCAGATCGACATAGGGCAATGGATCGGTCAGGGTTTTCTGCGGCACGCCGAAGCGGCTGCGTAACGCCAACACGGTGCGTATGCCTTCGAGGTCCAGTGCCAGGTCGCGGGAAAAACCGCTTTTTTCGTCGAGCAGAATGTCCAGCGACTGGCGCGCGAGCTCCGGTGTCATCGCGGCATCGTTGGCGATGAGCAGTGCCGCGGCAATCTCCCGGTTTTTCGTGTCATAGAGCCAGTCCATCGCATCGCGATAGGCGCGCATGAAGCCGATCACGGCCGCTTCGTTGTTGCGTATCCATGACCGCTGCGCAAAACCGGTGCGGCCCTGGTAACGGCCGAGCAGTTCACGCGCCGTGCCCAGCCGGGTAAAACCCTGGTCGGCGGCAATTTTGTCCAGTGGCGTGGCGAGCAGGCCGGCGGCGTATCTGCCGTCCAGCATCGCGCGCATCCGCGTCGGCCCGCCCCCGGTACGCTCGTAGGTGACGTCGGCGTCGGTCATGCCGGCGCGCGCAATCATCTCGCGCAGGATGAAGGCATATCCGGTGGTCAGCGCATCGACCGCGATCTTCTTGCCGCGCAGGTCCGCCACGGACTTGATGTCGGGCGCCGCCATCAAGCTCTGGAAACTGTCGTCCACGCCCATGAAGGCCACCAGGTCGCAGGTGCCTTCGTACTGCGCCTCGCCCTGGCCTTCCTGGTAAGCCACCAGATTGTCCATGGCGGTGACAGCGAGGTCGAACTTGCCCTCGATCAGGTTCTTCATCAAGTAGACCGAGTTCGGCGTGTGGGTGATGGTGACTGCGATGCCGTGCCGGGCAAAGAAGCCCTGGCGCCGGGCCACCCACGCCGGCAGCGAATAGCCGCCGCCGAAGGTGATCATGTTGACGGCCTGCAGAGGGGATTGCGCAGCGTTCGGCATCGCGGGCAGCACTTTCGGAGAAGACGGCAGTTGGCAGGGACGAATTGTGCAGGTCGAACGATACACGACGCGCAACAGCATGAGTAGAATGCCCGCTCGTCCACCACCGCGAGCAATCCCACATCATGAACGCACCCGTGACCCGCCGCTGGACCGAACAACGCTGGCTGATCGACAACGTCATCCGCTCGGTCGGCATCGACTGGGACCAGCCGCGCAGCATCAACTACAACGCCCCCTGCGGACCGGAAGCCAATCCCGACTTCGCCGGCATCCGCGAGCGCGTCAAGAAATACGCCGACATTTCACCCGCGTTCGAAACCGCCGCGAAACGCCGCGAAGCCAAGGCCCGGGCCGCCGCAGCCGCCGAGGAATGGGTCACCGCGCGCCACAACTATTTCATCGCTGCGGTCGAATATGCGGCCGCGCAATGGCCGCATGACGAAAACAGCGAAAAAAACCTCGCGCTCAACCAGCGCAAGCGCGAGTGCTACACCGCGTACACGACATACGCGGCCCACAAAGTCGAGGCGGCGTGGATCCCGTTCCAGGGCAAAACGCTGCCGGCGTGGTTCCACCTGCCACCAGGCTACAGCGGCGGCCGCATTCCGGCCGTAGTGCTGTTCCCGGGCATGGACAGCTTCAAGGAAGCGGGTGTGGCGATGTACGGCGACCGCTGGCTGTCGCGCGGCATCGCGGTGCTGAGCGTCGACGGTCCGGGCCAGTATGAAAGCGCGGTGCTCGGCATCCACGTCAGCATGCCCAACTGGATCGCCGCCGGCCCCGCGCTGATGGACTGGATCGCCGCGCGCCCCGAGATCGATCCGCAGCGCATCGGCATCGCCGGCCAGAGCTTCGGCTCGTTCTTCGCGACGATCTGCACGGCCAACGAACCGCGCTTCCGCGCCTGCGCCGTGGCCGCGACCTGCCTCGAACCGGGCTTCCACACGATATTCGAGGAAGCCTCACCCACCTTCAAGCAGCGCTTCATGTACATGTCCGGCTACACCGACGAAGCAAAGTTCGACGCATTCCGCAGGACGCTGACCTGGGAAGGCCATGCCGAAAAAATCCGCGTCCCCTACCTGTGCCTCGCCGGCGAAGCCGACGAACTGTCACCGCCGGTACATACCGAGCGCATGCTGTCGCTGCTGCAGTGCCCGAAGCGGCTGGTGGTGTACCAGGACTGCCGGCACTCGGTAGGCAACGTGCCGGCGACCCACCTCGGGCCGACGCCGCCGGGGCTGGCGGCGGACTGGATGCAAGCGCGCCTTGCCGGCAAGCCGTTCGTCAGCGAACGCTGGTATGTCGAGTCCAGCGGACGAGTCGTCACGACCCCCTACTAGAACCCATCTCAAAAACCTGCCGAGCGCAGGCGGGACAAGGCGCGGCGCCCGCGAGGCTTCGACGAGACATTACTTGGATGGTAAGGCGAGGAGAAACGTAGCGGACAACGCAGTCCTGACAAGCGCAGGCGTTTTTGAGATGGGTTCTAGGAAAATTGTCCCGCGGTGCCGTTACTTCGGCGCGAGTCCCGCAGCCCTGACGACTTTGGCCCACTTGGCGAGGTCGGTGCGCACCACGGCGGCGAATTCCTCCGGCGTATTGCCGATGGGCTCGGCACCACCGTTGCGAAAGCGCTCGCGTACCGTCGCATCCTGCAACGCGAACACCACGCCTTTATGCAGTTTGGCCACGATGTCGCGCGGCGTGCCGGCCGGCGCCATCAGACCGTACCACTGCACCGCGTCGTAGCCCGGCACGCCCTGCTCGGCGATGGTCGGCAGGTTCGGCGCGGCATCGGAGCGCTTCGCGCTGGTCACGCCATAGGCATGCAAGCGACCCGCGTTGACCTGTCGGGTACCGGTAATCATGTTGGTGACCATGAACGGCACATAGCCCGCGGTGAGATCCGCAATGGCCTGCCCCGCCCCCTTGTAGGGCACATGCACCATCTTCAATCCGGTCATCGTCAGAAACAGTTCCATGCACAGGTGCAGGTTGCTGCCGGTACCGGCCGACGCAAACTCGAGCTGCCCCGGTCGCGCCTTGACGAACGCAATCAGCTCCTTGATGGTCTTCGGCGCCAGCGACGGGTGTCCGACCAGCATGTTGGGCAAAACCACGAACTGGCTGATCGGCGCAAAATCCTTCAGCACGTCGAATGACAGCTTTTTCTGTATCGACGGCTGTATGGTGATCGTGCTGATGGCCGCCAGCAGGGTATAGCCGTCCGGCGCCGAACGCGCGACCATTTCGCTGCCGATAATCGAGGCCGCACCCGCGCGATTCTCGACAATAACCCGCTGTCCCAGGAATTCATCGAGCTTGGCGGTGACAAAGCGGGTCGAAGAATCGGTGCCGCCGCCGGGTACCGACGGCACGATGATTTTCACCGGCCGCACCGGATAGTTCTGTTGCGCAGAAACGCCGAACACCATGCCCAGCAGGCAGGCGCAGACCATGCCGCGGGAAAAATCGTGCCGATTTGTTGTTGCCATGCATTCCTCCGAGAATGCAACCATATCGCGACATCCGGTTTTTGTTTTTGCGTTGCGATTCTGGCCGCTGCCCATATGAATGTAAAGCGCGCCCCGGCCAGTCGACCCTGATGCCCGCCTGCAGCACCTTCGCCCAGTACGCCATGTCCGCCGCCGGCATGCGCGTGCTTCGGGCATACCGATGCGGACATCGACACCCTGCCCGGCGAGCCGCACGCGCGCTGTGCCGCATTGGCCGCAACGCAGCTGCGCTCCGGCGCTAGCGGGCGCGTCACCCGCCATCGCGATTGCGCCGCGACCGGTCATTGCGCATGCCTGCCACATAACGGACTTTTTGTCCCTGTCTGCCCGCGCAGGTGAAATCATAGGAGCGGCAGTTGAACCACAAAGCGGACTTGGTGATGCCGCATGCACCGTGCATGACGGCATGCCGCCCCAGCGCCAGGCAGACAAAACACGATGGCCAATGACGAACCACGCAGTGCCCCGCAGCGCGCCGGAGACGAGCCGAGGCCGGCGCGGATCACCGCGCGCGGCCGCGGTAAAGCATGGCTGCTCACCATCGCCGGGCTCGCGGTGCTCGCCTGGATGGTGCACTGGGCGTACTTCCGCTGGACCCACATCTCCATCGACGATGCGCGTATCGACGGGGAGATCATCACCCTCTCCAGCCGCGTCGCCGGCTGGGTCACCGAACTGCCGGTCATCGAGGGTGAAGTGGTCGGCAAGGGCGATCTGCTGTTCAGGATCGACGATCGCGATTCCCGGTTGCAGCGCGAGGTGCTGGTGGCCCGGCTCGAGGCCATCGAGAACCAGATGGCGGTGGTGCGCGCCCGCACCGGTCAGGTGGACCAGGAAACCCAGGGCAAATTCCAGAGCGAGACCCATCGCCTCAAGGCCACCGAGGCCGAGGCCGCGGCACTCGATGCGCAGCTGAGACAGGCGCGCGAAGACTACGAGCGGGCACGCGAACTCGCCGCCTCCAAGTGGCTTTCGCCCCAGGCGATGGAACGGGCGCGCACCGCGTACCAGCAGGCACAGGAGAACCACCGCAAGGCCCTCGCCGAGATCGCATCGGCGCGCGGCACGCTGGCCGCCGCGCACGGCAGCCGGCGCGAACTGCAGGTGATGGGCCGTCAGCTCACGGTGCTCGCACGCCAGGCCGACGAAATCCGCGCCGAGATCCGCCGGCGCGAGATCGACATCGACGACCGCATCATCACCAGTCCCGGCGACGGCCGCGTCGTCAAGACCTTCGTGCGCAAGGGCGAACACGTGGCGACCGGCCAGCGCGTCCTGATGTTCCATGATCCGCAGGCGATCTGGGTCGAGGCCAACGTCAAGGAAACCGATGTCGCGCGGCTGCGGCCGGGCATGAAGGCGGACATCAAGGTCGATGCCTACCCGGGGCGGACGTTTGCGGGCGAGGTCTTCCGCATCGGGCGCGCCGCGACCAGCAAGTTCGCGCTGCTGCCCGACCCCAACCCCAGCGGCAACTTCACCAAGATCACCCAGCGCCTGCCCGTGCGCATCCAGCTCGCGGAAAAAGATCCGGTGCTCCGCCCGGGAATGATGGTCGAGGTGACCATTGCAACGCGCCGCGACGACTGAAGAGCTGTTTGCGCGTTACGGGCCGGCCTACCGCTGGTTCGCGACGGCGACCGTAATGCTGGGCACCATCTCGGCAGTGCTCACCACCACCAGCGTCAACGTCGCCATTCCCGACATCATGGGTGCGTTCGGCATCGGGCAGGACCGCGCGCAATGGCTGTCCACCGGCACGCTCGCCGCGATGACCGTCGGCATGCTGCTCAACGCCTGGCTGATGCAGAGCTTCGGCCAGCGCAACGTCTTCGTCGGCTCGCTCGCCGTGTTCATCGGGGCGCTGCTGCTCGCCGGGTTCGCACCCAACGAAAACGTGCTGATCTTCTCGCGCATCGTGCAGGGTGCGGTCGCCGGCATCCTGCAACCGCTGGCGATGTACACCCTGTTCCGGGTATTTCCGCCCGAGCAGCGCGGGGCGGCGATGGGCTTCTTCGGCATGAGCGTGATACTCGGTCCCGCGATCGGCCCCACGCTGGGTGGCGTGCTGATCGACCTGTTCAACTGGCGCTTCATTTTCTTCGTGCCGATGGTGGTGAGCGTGCTGGCCATCCTGATCGGCAGCCTGTTCCTGCCGGGCCGCGAGGGCAGCGGCGAGCGCGTGCGCTTCGACGGCACGGGTTTCGTGCTGCTGTCGGTCGCGATCGCCACCATGCTGACCGCACTGTCCAACGGCCA
>RPOR01000165.1 GCA_003820645.1 Betaproteobacteria bacterium | reverse complement strand
TGCCTGCGCCACCATGACCTGCGCACATGTGTGCGCATTATTTGCATCTGACCTCCGGTCCCGCAGGCCGAAATCTTAACCGAGATCGTCAGCGCCGTGTTGCCGCATTCGGGCTTGTGGCACCGCATGATGGCTTGTTTCCGCGCTTCAGCGCAGGCCATGGCAACGGCGCGTGCACGTGTTGAGTTGCAACCCGGCAAATACCACGCATTTCACTATCTGGGCACACCCAGCTTCGACTGGTGATGATCGTGGCACCATTGTCCCGCGCACGGCTTGTGCAAGACGACACCAAGCGCATCAGACTCGGCACGCATTGCGTCTGGCAGCAAAATAAGTTTCCGGCCATGCAGCGTCTGTTGTGCCGGCAGCGACCCGCAGTTCATCACCGGCACGATGCGTTGCGCCATTTTCTTGTTGACCACCGCTGCGCCGCGCTTAACAATGCAGTCCCGGCACGCCGGAGCGGCAGAATCTTTATATCCCATTGTTTTAATTAATTAATTTATAAAATGGCCCAACAACTCATCAGCGCACTCAACACCCTGCTCGGACCGCAGGGCGTGCTCACCGCCGCGGCGGATCTGGAGCCCTACGTCGTCGACTGGCGCGGCGTCTATCGCGGCGCTGCAGCCGCGGTGGTACGGCCCGCCAATACTGCGCAGGTTGCCGCAGTGATGAAACTCTGCGCCGAGACCCGCACACCGCTGGTGCCGCAGGGCGGCAATACCGGCATGTGCGGCGCTTCGGTACCCAATGCGGCCGGCAATGAAATCGTGCTGTCGCTGGCACGGATGAACCGCATCCTTGAAGTCGATCCGCTGAACAACACGCTGACCGCGGAAGCCGGCTGCGTCCTCGCCGCGATCCAGCAGGCGGCAGCAGCGGTGGACCGGCTGTTTCCGCTGAGCCTCGGTGCCGAAGGCAGCTGCCAGATCGGCGGCAACCTGTCGACCAACGCCGGTGGCGTCAACGTGCTGCGCTACGGCAACACCCGCGACCTGGTGCTGGGGCTGGAAGTGGTGCTGCCCGACGGGCGCATCTGGAACGGCCTGCGCGGCCTGCGCAAGGACAACACCGGTTATGACCTGAAACATCTGTTCATCGGTGCCGAAGGCACGCTGGGCATCATCACCGCGGCGACGCTGAAACTGTTTCCCCGCCCTGCCGCCAACGCGACGGCGTGGATGGCCGTGCGCGACCCGGAAGCGGCACTGCAACTGCTGGCGCTGATGCGCCGTCATTGCAACGACCGCATCACCGCGTTCGAACTGATTTCACGGCACAGCCTCGAACTGGTGTGGAAGCACGTGCCGGGCACGCGCGACCCGCTGGCCGAACCCAGTCCGTGGTATGTACTGACCGAACTCGCCGATGCCGGCGACGAGCCGGCGCTGCGCCGCGATCTGGAACAGGCGCTCGAGGACGCGCTGCAGGAGGAGCTGGTGGTCGATGCCGTGATCGCCGGGAGCCGCACCCAGGCGCAGGCGTTGTGGCACATGCGCGAATCGATTCCGGAAGGCGCGCGCCAGGAACCGGTGATGGTCTACCGGCATGACATTGCCGTGGCCGTCGGCCGCATCCCCGAATTCATCCGCGAAGCGCAGGCCGCGCTCGAAGCCCGTTTTCCGACCGTGCAGCTGATTTGCTTCGGCCACCTCGGCGACGGCAACCTGCACTACAACGCCTACCTGCCCGAGCGCCTGCGCAGCGATGCCGCGGCGCGCGACGCGCATGATGTCACCGCCACCGTCTATGACATCGTGCAGCAGTACGGCGGCAGCTTCAGCGCCGAGCACGGCATCGGTCTGTCCAAGGTGGCGGAACTCGCCCACTACAAGAGCCCGGTGGAACTCGACCTGATGCGCACCGTCAAGCGCGCGCTCGATCCGCAGGGACTGCTGAACCCGGGAAAAGTGCTGTAGGCCGGATGGTGTTCAGGCCGCAACCACAAACAGGCCGATCACGCACAGCAGCGCGCCCGACCAGACCAGCGAACGCAACGTCGGCCTGTCGTAAATGTAGGCCAGCGTATAAACGATCCGGCAACCGACGAACGCCACCGCCAGCGCATCGACCCGGACCTGCGCGGCCTGCGCCAGATGTGCGATGATCACCGCCGCCGCAAACAGCGGAAAAGCCTCGAAGGCATTGAGTTGCGCCCAATATGCGCGCTGGTTCGCGGGCGGCAACCGGTCGATGCCGGCCCGGGGCGTCGCGTTGTCATAGTCGCGGCGCCATTTCGAGACCACCGTGGGCCAGTACGGCAGCAGCCCGGCAACGAGGATCATCCAGTAGGCGGTGGTCATGGGCTGCTCCGGTGAAAAATGAATACGGCTGGGGCAAGGAACTGATCAGCGGGAACTTATCAGCGGGGAACCCGCCCTAAGCGAGGAGCTATTATGAGCGAAAAAATCATCAAGCCGGACGCCGAGTGGAAGGCCGCGCTGACGCCCGAACAGTTTCACGTCGCCCGCCAGAAGGGCACTGAACGCGCATTTACCGGCCAGTACTGGGATCACCACGAAAAAGGCGTCTACCGCTGCGTATGCTGCGGCGCCGAGCTGTTCCACTCCGGTGAAAAATTCGATTCCGGCACCGGCTGGCCGAGTTTCTGGAAACCGGCCGTCACCGAAAATGTGGCCACCGAGGCAGACCACGGTTTGTTCATGCAACGCACCGAAGTACTGTGCAGCCGCTGCGATGCGCATCTCGGGCATGTCTTCGCAGATGGCCCGCCGCCGACCGGCCTGCGCTACTGCATCAATTCCGCCGCACTCCGGTTCGAGCACGAGTGAATCGCACCGCGCGCCGCACCTTCGACCAGGCGGCCGGCACCCTGAATGCCGCATTCGAGCAGTCCGGGCCGTTTCCGGGTCAGGAGGTCACACCGCCGCTGCTGGCCGACGCGATCAGGCAATGTCTCGACGTCTGCCAGCGCGTGGATGCCGACGGCAGCGCGTTGCCGCTCGAGGACGTCGATGAACTGGGTACGCATGTGCTGGAGTGCCTGTCCGATCTCGGCCTGTGGGCCTACCAGCTGCAAGCCGATGCGGCGCGCACGGTGATCGAAGACCTGGCGCTGGACATGGCGCACTGGATCGTGGGCCACGGCGGCCACATCGCCGTGCTCGAACCGGTGGTCAATGCGCTCGCCCGCCAGGCCAATGCGACGCAGGATCCGGCGCAGCTCGCGGCGTTGTTCGACCGCGCCTGCGGCATCATCGCCTACGCCGCACCGGGCCTGACCGCGGGCACCGACGCGGCCAGCCTGCAGCCCTGGCTGACGCTGCATTTCAACTGCGCGATCATCGCCACCCGCACCCAGCAGCCCGAGCTGATGAATGCCGCCTACGACCTGCTGGAAACGCACCTGCCCCGGCATTGCGCGGCATTCTACGAAGAGGGTGTCCGTGAATCGGCCAAACCCGTCTATGGCGAACACGTCGGCGAATTGCTGCGCCAGCGGCTCGCCAAATGGACGACCCGGCACTAAGCATGGATAATACTGACCCATGAAATTCCTGTTCGACATTTTCCCGGTCATCCTGTTTTTTGTCGCGTTCAAGATGTACGACATCTACGCGGCAACCGTGGTGGCCATCGCCACCACCGTGCTGCAGATCGGCTGGGTCTGGTACAAACACCGCAAGGTCGACAAGCTGCAATGGATCAGCCTCGGGCTGATCGTCGTGTTCGGCGGCGCGACCTTGCTGCTGCACAACGAAGCCTTCATCAAATGGAAGCCCACCGTGCTCTACTGGCTGTTCAGCACGGTACTGCTGGTGGCGTTGCTGGTATTCCGCAAGAACCTGATCAAGTCGATGATGGGCTCGCAGATCAGCGCGCCGGACAGCGTCTGGAAAAAACTGCTGGCAGGCTGGATCGGATTTTTCGCGTTCATGGGCGCGCTCAACCTGTATGTCGCCTACGGCTATTCGACCGACACCTGGGTCAATTTCAAGCTCTTCGGCGGCATCGGTCTGATGCTGGTGTTCGTGATCGCGCAGGCCGTCGTGCTGGCGCCGCACATCAAAGAAAACAAAATCGAATGAACCCGCGGATTCGCTGTCCAGGTTCATGACGATCACCGCCACCATCGAGGAAAAACTCGCCCCGCTGCACCCCGAGTCGATCGAAGTGCTGGATGAATCGGGCCTGCATGTCGGCCATGACGGCGCCAAAGAGGGCGGCGGACATTACCAACTGATCATTGTGTCGGCTGCCTTTGCCAGGCAGTCGCTGCAGGCGCGGCACCGCATGGTTTATGCGGCGCTGGGCACACTGATGAACAAGGAAATCCACGCGCTGGCCATCAAGGCCTACGCGCCGGATGAAATCTGATCACCACACAGGAGTTTTCATGAACAAGGTCCGCATTTTTCCCCTGATTTCCCTCGCGATTGCGCTGTCTGCGGCGCCCGCGGCGATGGCGCAGGTCGCCAAGGTCAACGGCGTGACGATCCCGCAGGCACGCGCCGATGCGCTGCTGCGCGAGATCACCGCGCAAGGTCGGACCGATACCCCGGAGCTGCGGGACGCCATCAAAAACCGCCTGATCGAGAGCGAAGTGATCGCACAGGAAGCGGCACGGCTGGGTCTCGCCAAGAAGCCGGAAGTCGCCGCCCAGCTTGAACTGGCACGGCAGCAGGTGCTGATCGGCGCCTATTTCACCGACGTGTCACGCCGCAATCCGGTGAGCGAAGACGCGCTGAAAAACGCCTATGAGCGCTTCAAGGACAGCCCCGGCGCCAAGGAGTACAAGGCCCGGCATATCCTCGTCGCCTCCGAAGCCGAGGCCAAGGAAATCATCACCCAGATCAACGGCGGCGCCGATTTCGCGAAACTCGCCACCGAAAAATCGCGTGACCAGGGCTCCAAGGCACAGGGCGGCGAACTGCAGTGGGCCGCGCCCAACACTTATGTCCGGCCCTTTGCCGAAGCGCTGGCCAGGCTCAAAAAGGGCGGCATGACCGAGGCCCCGGTGCAGACACAGTTCGGCTGGCATGTGATCCGCCTCGACGATCAGCGCCCGCTCGGTTACGACGCGATCAAACCGCAGCTGCAGCAGGTCGTGCAGCGCGAGAATGCGCAGAAAGCCGTGTCGGACCTGCGCGCCAAGGCGAAGGTGGAGTAACACCGCTTCACGAACGCCGCAATCAGCTGCCGCCGCTTTGCGGCTCAGGGCAACCACTCACGAAGTGACCTTGCTGCCCCGACGCACGCCGGAACCAGCACCGCGCCACATGGATGCCGCTCGCGCTATCCCCCAAAGGGGACTTCCTCCGGGGGGCGCTTGGCCGGAATGACGGGTCTGGTGCCTGGACCGCAGGAAACTCAAAAGAACCATTTTGTAAGGCGCCGGCCGTTGATCGCCTGATCAGCGGGTTTTGACGGCACGCCGGAACGGCGCCGCCAGCGGCTCGCCGATGAAAACACCCTGCCCCGGCATCTGCACGCTCTTCCAGTAGGCCTCGATCAGCGTGTCGCCACGCAGATAATGATCGATGAGCACCAACGGGTTCGGAAACTTCTGCGTCAGGTTGCACGGCTCGACGACCGCGCCATAGCTGCCTGTCGCCCCGGCCTCCAGCCAGCGCAGCGCACTCATCTGGCCGCCTTGGCTGGTCAGTGCGCCGCCGAACGAGGTCACGTGGTCGGCCACCGCGCCGGGCACAAACTGCAGGGTTTCCAGCCCCGCCACCTCGCTCTTGCCGGTGAAATAAAACAGCACATCGCTGGCGTCCCGCAGCTCATCCTGCCGCAGGCTGCGCACCCGCAGCCTGCCCTCGAACCCCCGCTCGATCAGCGGATACCAGATGCTGCGCACATTGCGCGAGCCGTCAGACGTCGCCAGCAGATATGCGGTGCCGCCCGGAAACGTAGCGTCGGACGCGACACCGCGGTCAATCAGCGCCCGAGCCTCCTCGAAACTCGCCGCGGCGATCACCATGGCCGGCCGCAGGTGCAGATCCGCAAACGGCAACCGCGTGGCGGTGTTGTAGTAGCGATTCGGCCGCGTGGGCTTGCACCCCTCGGCACAGAAAGCCGGATCAAACCCGAAGGCCAGCGCCGTGGTAATCGACAGGCACTCCACCTGGTACGGCGCCGTCCAGGTAATCGCGTACGCCTGAATATGCGGCAGCGTCTGCTCATCGATCTGCACCTTCAGCAGATCGAAGCGGGCCCGCGTCAGCGTGTTCTCGATGGGCGTGAAGCTCACCCGGATCACGTTCTCGGCCGGTATCTGCCGTCGCTCGACGTAGTAGTCGCCGATCGCGACGCTCAGCGGATCGCGGGTATTGATGATCACGCCCAGCTCGGTGCGATCCAGCGCCAGCGCGGCCCGGGGCAACACGGCAGCGGCAGCCAGGATCAGCCACAGGACGGCACCCAGCCATGTCATTCCAGTGTCGCTCATGGCGGAGAGTATGCCGCAGGTGCGGCGGCGCCCGGCAACCCGCAAAAAAAATCCCGCCAGGGGCGGGATTCCTGCAAACGGCCGCTGCGGGAATTATGCAGCGACCTGCCGTTGACGGCGTCGCGCCACAAAACCCATCAGGCCGAGGCCCGCGGCCATCATCGCGTAGATTTCAGGCTCGGGCACCGGAGCCAGATTCAACGACAGGAGATCACCCGTTTTCTCGTAAGTACAAGTCGTCGGGTTGCCACTGCAAACGT
>RPOR01000164.1 GCA_003820645.1 Betaproteobacteria bacterium | reverse complement strand
ACCGGGTGCTCGACAGCATCGAGCTGGCACTGACTCCGGGGGCGCGCATCGGCCTGCTCGGCCTCAACGGCGCCGGCAAATCGACACTGATCCGACTGCTCGCTGGAGAAACGCCTCCGGTATCCGGCCGGCGCACGGAAGGCCGTGGCCTGGTCATCGGTTATTTCGCTCAGCACCAGCTTGAACAACTGCGACCCGACGAGTCACCGTTGCAGCATCTGCTGCGCCTGGAGCCGCCGACCCGCGAACAGGTACTCCGCGATTACCTTGGCGGTTTCGATTTCCGCGGCAAAATGGCCGACTGTCCGGTCGGACCATTCTCGGGTGGCGAGAAGTCGCGCCTGGCACTGGCGCTACTGGTGCGCCGCAAGCCCAATTTGCTGCTGCTCGACGAGCCGACCAATCATCTCGACCTCGAAATGCGGCAGGCGTTGACCGCCGCACTTGCCGAATACGAAGGCAGTCTGGTACTGGTGTCGCACGATCGCGCATTGCTGCGCACGGTATGTGACGACTTTCTGCTGGTGTGCGACGGCAAGGTCGAGCCGTTCGATGGCACGGTCGAGGATTACATCTGCTGGCTGGCGGCGCGGCGGACGGCCAGCGCCAACGGTGCACTGAAGCCGGACAAGACTGCGCGCAGGGAAGCGCGCGCGTCCGCTGCCGCTGACCGTCAACAGAAACTCGCTGCCCGCCGGCCGCTGATCAAACAGGCGGAAAGACTAGAACAGGATCTGGCCCGCTGGCAGCGGGAGAAACAGCAGATCGACACCCAGCTCGCCGACCCGGCGTCTTACACCCGCCCTGATCCCGGGAACCTGCGCCTGTTGACGTCAAGGCAGCTGCAGCTGGTGCAGGACATCGATGCCGCAGAACAGCGCTGGCTGGAATTGCATGCGGAACTGGAGGCCCTCGGGGAAGTGTAGCCCGACGCCGCGTCGCCGGCCGATACCATCCGTTTTGCCTGTACCGGCAAACAGCGAACGGAAAAATAAATGCACGCGATATGGTAATCTGACCGCCGTCAGACGACCTCAATTACGCAGGACGAAGGAACATGCGGCGCAGCGATTTCGACATCACCGACAAGATCCGCACTACCGATCCGATCGAGGTTCAAGATGAGGTCTTGCGTCTGTTCCTGGGTCTATACCCGCACGGCAATGCGCGTCCGATGAAGCGCGCATTCGAAGACATGTCGCGGCTGTATCACGGCAAGCACCCCGACTATCATCCCTGCGATACCGAATATCATGATATTCAGCACGTGCTGGATGTGACTCTGGCGATGGCGCGGCTGCTGAACGGCTATCAGCGCAGCGGCGAAAGCCGCACACCTCTGCCGCCGGAATATTTCAATATTGGCATAGTCTCCGCGCTATTCCACGATATCGGCTATCTGCGCCGACGTAACGATCGCAAACACCGCTTCGGCGCGGAATACACGCTGACGCATGTCGCGCGAGGATCGCATTTCCTGCGGGATTATTTTCCGCGTATCGGATTGAAACGGCATGCCGTCGGCGCATCAATCCTGGTGCATTTCACCGGCTATGAGCGCGATGCCGACAAAATCCGTGTCGAAGATCCGCTGCTGCGTCGGGTCGGCGAGATTCTGGGTACCGCTGACATCATCGCGCAGATGTCCGACCGCTGCTATCTTGAAAAGTGTCACGACCGGCTCTACCCCGAGTTCCTGCTGGGCGGGATCGCCCGCCGCAAACTCCCTGATGGCCGGATTGTTGTGATGTACAAGTCCGGCAGGGATCTGGTGCGCAAGACCCCGGCGTTCTACATGAACGCCATGAAACGTCTTGACGAGAAACTGCACCGGGCATACCGCTACGCCGAGGCGCACTTTGGCGGACCGAATCCGTACATCGAGGAAATGAAAAAGAACGAGAAACATGCGCGGGCAGCTGCAAGCGTCGCGGGACGCAGTCGACTGCGCCGCGCACCGCCCAGCACGCTGTTGTCAGGCGTGCGCGCATACCCGGCAAGCCTGGTCATCCGCTGAACTGCACCCGTTGCGCCGGCCGGTGACGGCTGCTGCATCGCCCGATCCAGGCGGCGAATCCACCCCCCCCACGGATCGCGGGGATGTCAGCGCCGGCGGCCACCGACGTCACCACGACCCGAAAACCCTGTCTGGTTGAGCCAGGCACCGGCGACCGGACAATGACCGTATCGTCTCGTCGCCATCGTTGCATAAGGCCGGCCTTCATCTCGCCTGCGCCGGAAAATGTTCCCCCGGCAGCTTGCGTCCATGCTCTCGATCATTCTCGACGGCCGCGTCCTGGCTGCGGATGGACCTCATTCTGATGCCCCTGGAAAGCAAAGGATCGGCCTCACCAGCGAGGCGCACGGTACCCACCTAAAGCAGTTTGGCATGCTCAGGCACATCGATCCGCCATCGGGCGACAGTCTGCCGCAACTTGTCGTAGGCACGAAGATCGCTGCGCTGGGGCGGGCGAACAGCAAGGTAGTAAACGCCGGGAGGGCGCGCCAAGTGGGTCCATCCCGCATGGCGCGATTCCACTGACAGGACACGAAGGCTTACGGGCTTCATCGCGATGATGACAGTCGCCCCGCGAGCCGCGACCCCTCAGCGCGTAATCACCACTTTCTGGTAGAGGCCGCCAAAGTAGGTGCGCTTGTCCACATGGGAAGGCAGCGCGCCCGGTGGCAGCCAGTCCGTGATCTCGCGCCGCCACAGGTCCATCGCAAACGGCTCCAGCCAGGCCAATATCGGCATCATCACATAGCGAAACGGATTGATGCGCCGCGGTCCGTGGTAGTCGACGAAGATGACCTTGCCGCCGGGTTTGACCACGCGCAGGGCCTCGGCGATGGTGCCGGCCCGCACGCTTTCCGGCTGCTCGTGCAGCAGGAAAAACAACAGCACGTAATCATAGCTGGCATCGGCAAAACCGAGATCGCGAGAATCGTGATGATGCAGGGCTACGCGCGGATGGGCGTTAATTTTTCTGGTCAGATTATCGAGTTGCACCGGTGCGACATCCGCCACGTCGACGCTGCCCTGCGGACCGAGCTGCTGCGCCAGCATGCCCGTGAAATCGCCATAGACGCAGGCGACCTGCAGCACCTTGCCCGAGATCGGCGCCGGCATTTCCCGGAACGCAGCATCGCGCAGCTTGGCGTAGTTGCCCCACAGAATCAGGTTGACCAGCCACTGCCGTTCAAAAAAGTGCACCGCCTTGGGATGAATGTACGCCCACCAGTAGGTCTGCTCCAGGTACTTGGGAATCACTACGGGCGCCTTCATCGCCGGAGCACGCACAGCAGCCTCAGCACCGTCGATACGGCGAGTGGCAACACCCGTCTTCACCATGTCAGAGTCTCAGCAGATAGTAGGCGGCAGCAAGGCTGCCCGTCGCCGCCGCCAGATAAACGGCAATGGCAACCAAGAGGTCGGCGCGCACGCCGAAATCATGCAGCGTGACGCGCAGGCGATGCGCGGCGTGCCACAGCGACAGAAAAATTATGGCAAATAACACGAGCTTGCCCAGCCAGTGGCCGGCAAAGGCCCGCAGGTTGTCGTAAGCCAGCAACTCCGGCACCACGCCGAGCGCGGGCAACAACGTCAACAGCACCAGGGCCGGGATCACAAACGCGGTGACGGTGCCCCCCGCGGCAAACAATCCCCACACGATCGGCTTGTTCGACTTGGCCATGATCAGAACACTCCCGCCAGAAACAGCAGCGCCACCGAGACGATCAGCCACGCCGCATAGTGTGCACCGACAATGATCGCGCCCGGCAGGAAATCCTCGCCGGCCTGGATCGGCATCGCCTTCGGCGTGACGTTGAACCATGACGTCGTGTGATACAGCGCAAACACCAGCACGACCAGGTGGAAAACCATGCTCACCGGGCTGGCCAGCGCCTGCAGAAAGGCTTCATAGGCCTGCCGCCCTTCCGCCAGGCGCTGCAGGGCGACGAGCAGGACCACCGCATAGGCGCCGATGAAAAGACAGGTGACCTCACGCGCCATGTAGCGCATGTAACGCGGCTGACGCAGGAACCAGCCGAATCGCGGCACATCGCGGATATAGGGTTTGCCGGTCATTTGTTCCTCCACGGCATCAGGTGTTCCTGGTACCAGTCTATCGTGCTCTTGATCTTGACCTGCTGCAGCGCACCGGCCGGATCGACGTGCTCCGGACAGACCTCCGAGCAGGCACCGACGAACGAGCACTCCCACACACCCTCGGTCGCCGCGATCTCCTGCTGGCGGGCCTCGCGACCACCGTCGCGCGAATCCTGGTTGTAACGGTGTGCCAGCGAAATCGCCGCCGGGCCGATGAACTTCGGCACCAATCCGTATTCGGGACAGGCGGCATAACAAAGCATGCAGTTGATGCACAGCGTGTACTGCTTGTACTTTTTCAGTTCAGCAGGTGTCTGCAGGTACTCACCGGCTTCAATCGATTTTTCCTCTTTCGGAATCAGGTACGGCTTCACGCGCCTGAGCTTGGTCACGAAGTCGTCGATGACGGTCACCAGATCACGCTGGATCGGGAAATGTGCCAGCGGCTCGACGCGAATAACCCCTTCGTAATCACGCAGAAAAGCCTTGCACGACAGCTTGGGCTCGCCGTTGATCATCATGCCGCAGCTGCCGCACACGGCCATGTGGCATGACCAGCGGTAACTCAGCGTCGGATCGATGGTCGCCTTGACGTGGTTCAGCGCATCGAGCACGACCCACTCGTCCTCGCACAACACCGAGTAGCGCTGAAAATGCGGCTCGGTATCCGTCTCGGGGTTGTAGCGCAACACCTCCAGTTCGATCTGGCGCTGGCTCATTTCTGCTCTCCCGAATAGTCCCGCACGCCGGGTGGCGAGCGGGTGATCACCACGTCACGGTAATCGATGGCGGGAGCGCCTTCCGGCCGGTACAGCGCCAGCGTATGGCGCAGGAATTTGGCGTCATCCCGCGCGGTGAAATCGAGCCGCTGATGCGCGCCGCGCGACTCTGTGCGCGCCAGCGCACTGACGGTCACCGCTTCGGCGCAGTCGAGCATCGCCCCCAGTTCGAGCGCCTGCAGCAGATCGGTGTTGTAGACATTGGTCTTGTCATGCAGCTCGATGGCGGCATAGCGCCGGCGCAGGTCGGCCAGCGTGGCACATGCCTGTTTCAGGCCCTCCCCGCTACGATAGATTCCGGCGTGCTCCTCCATGGTTGCCATCATTTCCTTGCGCAACCCGGCGATGGTTTCCGTGCCACCGGTCCTCTCGAACAACTCACGCAAGCGTGCCTGCGCTTCTGTCGCACGCGCCGCCAGCGCCGCATCATTGGCAGCACCGACACCCGCGCCGAGGTACGCCGCCGCACTGAGCGCCGCGCGGCGCCCGAACACCAGCAACTCGGTCAGCGAGTTCGACCCCAGGCGATTGGCGCCATTGATGCTCACGCAGGCACACTCACCGGCGGCAAACAGGCCGGGCAGCGGGGTCGCCGCACTGATGTCGGTATCGATGCCGCCCATCATGTAGTGCACGACCGGGCGCACCGGCACCGGATCAGTGACCGGGTCCACACCCAGATAGCTCACCGCCATGTCCCGCACCAGGGGCAACCGCTCGTTGATCTTCTTCTCGCCCAGATGCCGCATGTCGAGCAACATGCAGTCGCCCCAGCGGGTGGAAACCATGTTGCCCTTTTTCTGCTCATGCCAGAATGCCTGGCTGACGCGATCGCGCGGCCCGAGCTCCATGGTTTTCAGTACTGGCTTGCCGACCGGCGTCTCCGGCCCCATGCCGTAGTCCTGCAGGAAACGACGGCCGCTCTTGTTGAGCAGGATCCCGCCTTCGCCACGGCAGGCCTCGGTCAACAGCGTACCCGTATTGGGTAGGCCGGTGGGATGGTATTGCACGAACTCCATGTCTTTCAGCGGCACACCGGCGCGATACGCGAGCGCCATGCCGTCGCCGGTCTTGATTGCGCCGTTGGTGGTGAACGGAAACATGCGGCCGGCGCCGCCGCTCGCGACGATCACCGCACCGGCCTGGAAAAACTTCATCTGTCCGCTGCGCATCTCGATCGCCGTGAACCCCTGGCAGCGTCCGTCATCGACAATCAGATCCGTGGCGTAATACTCGTCGTAGCGCTGGATTGATGGAAATTGCAGCGAGGTCTGGAACAGCGTATGCAGAATGTGGAACCCCGACTTGTCGGCGGCAAACCAGGTGCGCTGCTTTTTCATGCCGCCGAACGGGCGCACTGCAACCGATCCATCCAACTCACGGCTCCACGGGCAGCCCCAATGCTCGAGCTGGATCAGCTCCTTGGGCGCCTCCTGGACCAGATAATCGACGGCATCCTGATCACACAGCCAGTCACCACCGCCGACCGTATCGTTGAAGTGGTGCTCCAGGCTGTCGTCGGACTTGATGACGCCGGCGGCACCGCCCTCGGCCGCGCAGGTATGACTGCGCATCGGATATACCTTGGAAATGAGCGCGATGCGCAGGCCGGGGTTCGCTTCCGCCAGTGCAATCGCCGCACGCAGCCCGGCGCCGCCTGCCCCCAGTATGGCCACATCCGTACGTATGGTTTCCAATTTGACGATGACCTCAGGTGCGTTGAGTATGCGTTGCGATTTTGTCCGTCACACCGGAAATACTCCCGGCGTGCACAATCCGGTTCGAGGCTAAGCGATAGGGCCGCCCGGCCGCTTGATCTAGATTAAGATTTGACCACATCCTCCTGCGTCCCCTCGGCTGGCAATGCTGCAATTTT
>RPOR01000163.1 GCA_003820645.1 Betaproteobacteria bacterium | reverse complement strand
TTCATCAGGAAATCATTGAGCCGCTGCTGCACATCGTCGAGTTTTGTCTCCAACGCTTTCAGCTGCTCGGCCTGGGCATTGACCTGCGCCATCAGCGGCGCGGCATCGTCCCCCTTGCCCTTGCCCTTGGCCTGACCGATCTGCCTGGAGAGCGCATTGCGCCGCGCCTGCAGTTCCTGGGTTTCGGTCTGGATCGTCTTGCGCTCGTTCTCGAGCGCGGCGAACTGCGCCACGTCCAGCGTGTAGCCGCGATCGGCAAGGCGCGCGGCTACCGCCTGCACATCCGTCCGTAATGCATTTATGTCGAGCATGTTGGCCTCAATTCAAATTCTTACAGCTGCGGGAAACCGAACCCGCACTGCGGTGTCTCCGACAATACATTGCACCGGCCGGCCGCATCCGGCAGCCAGCGATCGGGCAGCGCCCGGAAGCCGGACTGCCTGGGCACGTCGATCACCGGCAGGAGCTGCTGTCGCGTGCCGATTGCCGTCGGATGAGGTACATGGGTCGCACCGGTGCCGTTGAACCCAAAACGCGCGGAATCAAGCACGTGCGCGTGCGGGTCCACCGCAGAGTCAGTCATTGGATCCATCCAAACCCGAAAAACATTCGCCATTATCGGCGAGTTCACTCTCTCGAACCAGTCCTTGACACGGCCGCCAGCGCCCTTCTACATTCGCCCCTCCCCTATACTGTCTCATGCCATGTCCCCGATACGCACACCCAATATCCCCGGCTTCATTCCCGCGACCGGGGCGCCCGGGACGCGTTTTCCGGCAGGCGCAACCGATTGCCACGCCCACGTGTTCGGGCCGCAGGATCGTTTTCCGTACGTCGCCAACGCTGCATACATCCCGCCCGACGCAGTCACCGCGGATTATGTCGGCATGCTGAAAAACAACGGCTGCGGCCGCGGCGTACTGGTGCAACCGAGCGTGTACGGCACCGACAACAGCTGCATGGTGGATGCGCTGCGCTCGGGGTTGCATGCGCTGCGCGGCATCGCAGTCGTCGAAGCCGGCATTTCCGACCGTGAACTCGAAGACCTGCATGCTGCCGGCGTGCGCGGTGTGCGCATCAACCTGGCCTCGGAAACCGAAGGCCTGACCCTGGCCGATGGTGAGCGACTGGCGCCGCGGCTGAAGGAACTGGGCTGGCACCTCCAGTTTTATCTGGACCTGCCGAAAATGCCCGAGGCCGAAGCAAGACTCTCGCAGCTGGCGATCAACATAGTGATCGATCATTTCGCGCGCTGCCCCGCGCAGGACGGTGTGGATGCACCGCCATTCCAGGCGCTGCGCCGACTGGTACAGCGGGACAACTGCTGGGCAAAGATCATGGGGCCTTATTTCATTTCCACGAACGCACCGCGGTATCCGGAAGTGACGCCGCTCGCCCGTGCACTGGTCGCCGCCGCCCCCGATCGCATCGTCTGGGGCACCGACTGGCCGCATCCCGGCGCACGTGCGCTGATGCCGCAGGACCACGTGCTGGCCGATCTGCTGGTGGAATGGGTGCCCGACGAGGCGCAGCGGCGCAGGGTGCTGGTCGACAATCCGCAGCGACTCTACGGCTTCTGACTCCCGATGGGCGCACCACTGCTGAAGCAATGGCTGAAAACCCCGGCGCTGGTCGGGGCGATCATGCCGTCCTCGCGACATCTTGCGATGGTCATGGCACGCTATGCCGGCGGTGCCGGCATGCTGGTGGAACTCGGGGCGGGTACCGGCACCATTACCGCGGAACTCGTGCGCCAGCATCCATCAGTACCGCTGGTCCTGTTCGAGCAGAACAGGACGCTGGCAGGCCGGCTGCTCAGCCGGTTTCCGCATGCGGCGATCGTCGCTGAATGCTTTCATGCCCGCACCGAGCTGCTGGCCGATATGCCCGACGATGCGGTTTTCGTATCGTCCCTGCCGTTCCGCTCGCTGCCCCGGCAGATTGCAGTCCCCACCATCGCGTCGCTGCACCGCCTGCTCGCTGACGCACCGCAGCGGCGGTTGATCCAGTTCACCTACCAACCCAGGGCACCGTTCAACGCGCCCTCCGGGCTGGTGTGGCGGCGCTGCGTGACGGTATGGCGCAATGCACCGCCGGCGGGCGTATGGGAATTGAGCATGCAATCGCGCAGCGCAGGCAACGATCATCAAACAGCGATCACTCCACCCGCTTTTCCCGGCTACTGACCCCGGTCGTCGCGCGCCGGCTTCACCGCTTGCCGGTCGAGTTCCCGCAACGCCTCAAGACGCTCCCTGATCCTGCCCTCGAGGCCACGCGCAGTAGGCTCGTAGAGGGACGACGGCGGCAGGCCGTCGGGAAAATAATTTTCCCCTGCCGCGTAGCCCTCCGGTTCGTCATGCGCGTAGCGGTATTCGCTGCCGTAGCCGAGCGCCTTCATCAGCTTCGTCGGCGCATTGCGCAGATGTTCGGGCACCGGCCGCGACTTGTCGTTGCGCACCAGTTCGCGCGCCCGGTTGTAGGCAACATATCCGGAGTTGCTCTTCGGCGCCACGGCCAGATAGAGCGCGGCCTCGGCCAGTGCCAGTTCGCCTTCGGGCGAACCGAGGCGCTCGTAAGTCTCGCAGGCGTCAAGCGTCATGCGCAGCGCGCGCGCATCGGCCAGCCCGATGTCTTCCACTGCCATGCGGATCAGGCGCCGCCCGAGGTACAAGGGATCGGTACCGCCATCCAGCATGCGCACCAGCCAGTACAGCGCGGCGTCCGGCGCCGAACCGCGCACCGACTTGTGCAGCGCCGAGATCTGGTCGTAAAACGCATCGCCGCCCTTGTCGAAGCGGCGCAGGCTTTGTGTCAGCGTCTGCTGCACGAATGCCTCGTCGATTTCCGTCTGCCCGCTTTGCGTCGCAGCCGTCGCCACCTGGTCCACCAGATTCAGCAGCCGCCGCGCATCGCCATCGGCGTAGGCCACCAGGCTGTCGCGGGCAGCAGCAGATAAATTAAATAAAAACAATGACTTATTGATCGCCCGCGCCACCAGCCCGGCAAGCTCCGCATCGGTCAGCGGCTGCAGCACATACACTGCGGCGCGCGACAACAGTGCGCTGTTGACCTCGAACGACGGATTCTCGGTGGTGGCACCGATGAAAGTGATCAGGCCCTGCTCGACGAACGGCAGGAACGCATCCTGCTGCGATTTGTTGAAGCGGTGCACTTCGTCAACGAACAGGATGGTGCGTCGCCCGCTCTGCTGCAGCACAGCCTCGGCGCGCGCCACAGCGTCACGGATGTCCTTGACGCCGGAGAGCACCGCCGAGATCGCAATGAACTCGGCATCGAAGGACTGCGCCATCAGCCGCGCCAGCGTGGTCTTGCCCACGCCCGGCGGCCCCCACAGAATCATCGAATGCGGCTTGCCGGACTCAAAGGCCAGCCGCAACGGTTTGCCGGGCCCGAGCAGATGCGGCTGCCCGACGACCTCATCGAGCGTTCGTGGCCGCATCCGCTCGGCGAGCGGTGCGTCGGGTTCACGCTTCGCGAACAGGTCGTTCACGGGCTTCTCTCACCGATTATTCGCTGATCACGTCAGCACCTTGCGGCGGCGTAAAGCGAAAAACTTCGGCCGGGATGCGCGGATTGCGTTCGACATCGGTAAAGGTGATGACCGTTACCTGGCCGAACTGGTCGCGCAACTCCATCGCCTCTAGACCGGACTTGCCGAACCCCATGCGCACGCGCTCGAACACGGTATCCCGGCTCTTCGGCACCGCATCCAGCCAGTCGAGCCCGTCCTTGATGCCGGCATTGGACAATGTGAAATCACGCTCGAGGTCATTGCTGCCGGCGAGCAGCGCCGCGGGACTCGCCCCCAGCGCACGGTCGAGCTTGCGCACGGTGACCTGATTGAGGTCCTTGTCATGGATCCACAGGCGGCTGCCGTCGCCGACTATGGTTTGCTCATAGGGTTTGACGTAATCCCAGCGGAATTTTCCGGGGCGGGAAAATTGCATGACGCCCTGCGCCTGCTGCAATGTTTTCAGATTCTTGTCGAGCACCGTCTGCGCAAAACGCGCCTTCAGCGTCTGCGTCTGATCAAGGAACACTTTCAGCGCATCGGTAGCCGCCGCCGAAGCAAGTCCAGGCAACAGGCACAGCAGGAAAACAAGTTTATGCATTATGGGCTTTTGCGCACACGCTCGATGTTGATGATGCGGCCCGAACGCAGCGATACCGTAGTCAAAAACGGATTGGCCGGCGTCGGGAAATAGTAATAGGACTTGAGGCCCTCGAAATGATTGTCAATCGCCTTCTGGTCGGGCTTGCCGGCACGCAACACCAGTTCGCCTTCAGTCATGCCGTATTCCAGGCGAATATAGACGTCGAACGCCATGCCGCGCGGCGACTCGTCTGCAGCACCGGCAACGCCGCACCATAACACGAGCATCAGGATCAAAACCCGTTTCGGCATCACAGCTGAGACTGTCGGCAAGCGGAAAAGTTTGGCAGAACAGCAATCAATCATGGTCCGCGGCTGATGCCGGCGCCAGCACTTCGCGATTGCCGTTGGACTGCATCGGGGAGACCAGCCCGGAGCGCTCCATCTGCTCGATCAGCCGCGCTGCGCGGTTGTAACCGATGCGCAGGTGGCGCTGCACCAGTGAAATCGACGGCCGCCGCGTTTTCAGCACGATGGCCACTGCCTGGTCGTACAGCGGATCGGACTCAGTATTGCCGCCCTCGGCCCCTTCGCCACCGCCCTCGGCCGACGCCTCGGGGCTTTCGAGGATCTCATCGACATACTGCGGCTGCGCCAGACTCTTCAGGTGATTGACCACCTTGTGCACTTCCTGATCGTCGACAAACGCCCCGTGCACCCGCTGCGGATAGCCGTGGCCCGGCGGCAGGTACAACATGTCGCCCTGGCCGAGCAGCGCCTCGGCCCCCATCTGGTCAAGGATCGTCCGAGAATCCACTTTGGCCGATACCTGGAACGCGATCCGCGTCGGGATATTGGCCTTGATCAGACCGGTGATGACGTCGACCGAGGGCCGCTGCGTAGCCAGGATCAGGTGTACGCCGGCGGCGCGCGCCTTCTGCGCCAGCCGCGCAATCAGTTCCTCGACTTTCTTGCCGACGACCATCATCAGGTCGGCCAGCTCGTCGATGACCACGACAATCAGCGACATTTCGTGCAACGGCACCGGATTGTCCGGCGTCGACGTCAGCGGATTGATCAGCGGCGTCTTCTTTTTCTCGGCATCACGTACCTTCTGGTTGAATCCCGCCATGTTGCGCACACCCAGCGCCGACATCAACTTGTAGCGCCGCTCCATCTCGCCCACGCACCAGTTCAGCGCATTGGCGGCCTGCCGCATGTCGGTCACCACCGGCGCCAGCAGGTGCGGGATGCCCTCATAGACTGACAGCTCGAGCATTTTCGGGTCTACCAGGATCAGCCGCACCTGCGATGGCGGCGCCTTGTAGAGCAGCGACAGGATCATCGCGTTGATGGCCACCGATTTGCCGGAGCCCGTGGTGCCGGCAACCAGCAGATGCGGCATGCGCGCGAGGTCGGCCACCACCGGATTGCCGGCGATGTCCTTGCCGAGCGCCATCGTCAACGGCGAAGCCATGTCGGCATAAACCTGCGAGCTGAGGATCTCCGACAACCGCACCATTTGCCGCTTCGGGTTGGGAATCTCCAGACCCATGCAGCTCTTGCCCGGTATGGTTTCGACCACGCGGATGCTCATCACCGACAGCGCGCGCGCCAGGTCGCGTACCAGGTTGATGATCTGGCTGCCCTTGACACCCACCGCCGGCTCGATCTCGAAACGCGTCACTACCGGTCCGGGATATGCCGCGAGCACTTTCACTTCGACACCGAAATCCAGCAGCTTCTTTTCGATCAGGCGCGAGGTGAATTCCAGCGTGTCCGCGGATACGGTCTCGACGTTACGATCCGCCACATCGAGCAGGTTGAGCGGCGGCAACAGCGAATCGGGCAATTCCTCGAACAACGGCACCTGTTTCTCGCGCTCGACGCGTGCGGACTTCGGAATTTCCAGGGGTGGCGGTTCAATGCGTACCGGCTCATGCGCCTCGATCTTCTTCTTGCTGTCCTCCACCGCATCCTCACGCGCTACGGTCGCCTCCGCGCCCGCCTTGCGGTCGGCCCGCTCCTGCAGCTTGGCCACCACATACCCGTAGCACCGCTCGGACCATTCACCGAGGCGCTCGATCACGGAGAGCCATGACACGCCGGTAAACAAACTCAGCCCCGCGGCCATCATCAACAGCAGCAGCAGGGTCGCGCCGGTAAACCCGGCGACTGAGGCGAGGCCATTCCCGACCAGGGCACCGAGCACCCCGCCGGGCGCGCCAGGGAGTGCCGCCTTGAGGGTATACAGCCGCAGCGACTCGACACCGCAACTGGCGGTCAGCAGCAGAAAAAAACCAATCAGCATCACCGCATGCGAGCGGCGGTCACTCTCGGATACCGTTTCGATCCGATGAAACCCCCACAACACAAGTGCCCCGCACAACACGGCCCACCAGTAGGCCGAAATGCCGAACATGAACAGCATCAGGTCGGCGACATACGCGCCGACCAGCCCGCCGGCATTGCCGATGCCCTCGGCGGCTACGCTGTGCGACCACCCCGGATCACCCTTGTGGAAGCTGAAAAGCACCAGCAACAGGTACAAGGCCACGGCAACGAATGCCAGCCACCAGGATTCGCGCAACAATGCCGCGAGTTTCGGCGGCAACGGATTACGCGCGGGTTTGGCGGCGGGGGATTTATCGCTGGCCAGCATCAGGTTTTTCGCAGGAAAATTTGGTTAACC
>RPOR01000162.1 GCA_003820645.1 Betaproteobacteria bacterium | reverse complement strand
CGCGCCGCGCCGCAAAGAGGAGATCGATGTCATGAGCAAACGCAATGTGCTGTTGGGTCTGGCACTGCTGGTGCTTGCCGCCATCGCTGCCGGTATCGCCTGGAACCGGTACCAGACGCAGCAGCTGCAGGACGCCACGCTGGCGCGCATCGGCGATGCGACCCGCGCGCTGCGTGCAGCCGTCGCCCCGGCGCCGGACGTGGACGCCGCAGACCATGCGCGGGCGGTCGCCGCCAGCGCGGCACACATCGACCGCACGCTGACGGCATTGCGCGATACCGAGACCGGCCGGATTCTGCTGCTCGCTGCCGGAGCCGACAGCTATCTGCATACCGCGCGCGAACTGCTGCGCCGGCAGGCCGCAATACTGCAGCTGCGCGCACAGGTCAGCGAGGGCGTCGTCGCTTTCCGTGCACACTTTACGGTCGGCAATCGCGCCGCGGCTGATTGGACCAGCGAGGCCGTGCGGCTGAAAAACAGCATGGAACAGGACTACCGCGAATTCCAGCGCACGGTCGACGCCCATACGAAGATCGCCGACTCGCTGCCGGTGGAGCGCAAGGCGCTGGAGAAGCTGGTGCCGGAAGACCGGCTCATCGGCGCGGCGGAGATCACTGCGATGCGGGAAGCCGTGCAGGCGGCGGCAACGGCATTGGCCGGCGAAGTCCACGCCGCCCGGCAACTCGCCGCCCCGCGTTGAGGCGCGGCGGCAGCGGACGTCAGCGGGTCGCTGCCCTGCCGAGAAACCCGGTCAGTGCGCTGTTGAACACCTCCGGCTGTTCGACGTTCGACAGGTGCGCAGCCGATGGAATGATCAGCAGTTCCGAGCCGCGCAGGTTGGCGTGGATCTGCTGCGCCATTTCCGGCGGCGTGCCGTGGTCCTGGTCGCCGACGATCACCAGTACCGGGCAGTCGATCTCCCGGAGACGATCCAGCACATCGATCCTGGCGATCGCCTCACAGCAGCCGGCAAATCCGGCGACCGGCGTATTGCGGATGTCGTTGCCGATGCGCGCCATTACCTCGGGATGCGCCTGGCGATAGGGTGCGGTAAACCAGCGGCCGAGCGTGCCCTCCACCAGCGCCGCCATGCCCTGCTCGCGCGCCATGCGCACGCGTTCGCCCCACATCTGTTCGGCGTTCGGCGGCCGGCGGCTGGTGGTGTCCGCCAGCACCATGCTCTGGAACACGCCGGGATATTTCAGTGCATAAGTCTCGCCGATCATGCCGCCCATCGACAGCCCGACAAAATGGCTGCGCCGGATGCCCAGCGCGGCAAACAGGCCGTGCAGATCATCAGCCATCTGCTCCAGCGTGTACGCCCCCTCGGGCGCACTGCTCGCACCATGGCCACGCGTATCGAAGCGCAGCACTTTGTAATCCCGTGCCAGCAGCTTGGCCTGCTCGTCCCACATCGACAGGTTGCAGGCCAGGGAGTGCGACATCGTCACCCACGGCCCTTCGCCCTCGACGACACAGTTGATCTCGATGCCATTGGTCTTGATTTTCATCGCTGGCTCCCGGTTCATCGCGCCTTGATATTGCCGGCTTTGGCGAGCCGGGTGAATGTGGCGATGTCCTCGGCGATGATTTTGTCGAATTGCGCCGGCGTGGTCGGACTGGGTTCGAGTCCGATCGGCGCCCAGCGCTTGCGCACCTCGGCATCACCGAGTATGCGCGTGACTTCGCGGTTCAGCACGTTGATCAGCGGCCGCGGCGTCCTGCTTGAAGTCAGCATGCCGAACCACAGGATCGAGTCGTAGCCGGGCACGCCGGCCTCCGCGATCGTCGGCACGTTCGGCAGCAGCGCATCGCGCTTCAGCGACGACACGCCGAGGCCCAGCAGTTTGCCCTCGCGGACCAGGCCCACCGCATTGGCGATCGGCGACATGAAGAACTGCACACGTCCGGTCAGTGACTCGGTCAGCGCCTCCGGTATGCCCTTGAACGGAATGTGCACCACGTCGATCTTCGCCATGCTTTTCAGCAGTTCGCCGGCGAAGTGGGTGCCGCTGCCGGTGCCTGCCGACGAAAAATTGAGCTGCCCCGGCTTCGTGCGCGCCGCCGCGAGCAGGTCATTGAGGTTCCTGTAGCCGGTCGAAGGCGCCGCCACCAGCACGTACTTGGATACCGCCGACAGTGATATGCCGGCGAGATCGCGTTGCGCATCGTAAGGCAGTTTGTCGTAGATCGCCGGCGCCACCGCATGGGCCGAGGACACCGACAACAGCGTGTAGCCGTCCGGGTTTGCGGTTGCCGTGAGGTTGGCGGCGATCGTGCCGCCGGCGCCGGGACGATTGTCGACGACGACCGTCTGCTGGAATTCCTCGGTCAGTTTCTGCGCGATATAGCGGGCAGTGATGTCGGGACCGCCACCCGGGGTAAACCCGACGAGAATGCGTATCGGCTTGGTCGGATATTCGCGTTCGGGGGCGCCACCCTTCTGCGCGGCATGCGCAGGCAGCAGCGCTGCGGTGATGACACACCCGGCGAGCAGTGTCGAAATCTTCATGGTTTCTCCGTTGATTGGCCGTGCACGGTGCGGCGAGCACTATACCAGCCGCGGCAGCGTTGCCACAGCATGTGGACCGTCGCAACCGCGCGCGTTCCCCGTTATGCTTGCAGCTCTCCCCAAGCATCAGGATTTTCGCATGACCGCATCCGCCGAACTGGCCGGCCAGGTCGCCCTCGTCACCGGCGCCGCGAAGAACATCGGCCGTGCAATTGCGCTCGAACTCGCCGCCGCCGGCGCGAAAGTGGCCATCAATACCCGTGCCTCGCGGGCTGCAGCGGATGCCGTGGCGGAGGAAATCCGCGCGGCCGGCGGCACCGCAGCGGTCTACATCGCGGACATCGCCGACGCGACAGCAGTGCAGCGCATGTGCGCCGCAGTAGCCGCCGAACTCGGCACCGTGAACATGCTCGTGCTGAACGCTTCGGTGCGCCGGGAAATTCCGTTCACCGAAATGACCTTTGACGAATGGCGGCAGGTGATGGCGATTTCGCTCGACGGTTCGTTTCATTGCGTGAAGGCCGTGCTGCCCGGCATGATCGCTGCCGGCGGCGGCAACATCATCACGCTGGCCGGCGATACCGCGTTGACCGGTGCGGTCGGCAAGGTGCACAGTTCTTCGGCGAAAAGCGGACTCGCCGGCATGACCCGCGCGCTGGCGCGCGAACTGGGACCCCAGGGCATTCGGGTGAACTGCGTCTCGCCCGGCCACTTCGACACCACGCGACCGGCCTACCGCGCGGCGCGCCCGGCGGCACACGGCAACATCCCACTCGGCCGCCTCGGCGCAGCGGCAGAAATCGCCGCTACGGTGCGTTTCCTCTGCGGTGCCGGCGGTGGATTCATCACCGGCCAGATCATCCACGTCAACGGTGGTCAGTGGATGTTCTGAAGAGAACCACAATTTTATCCATTAAAACAATTACTTATTAATATTACTGACGGAGCAAGTCCCATGACCCAGCTGCGCCCCGAACGCCTGCCGCGCATTCCGCAGGAACTCTGGAACGACGAGCAGAAGAAAGTCGCCGCCGCCATCGTCGCCGGACCCCGCGGCGAAGTGCGCGGACCGTTCATTGCGCTGCTGCGCAGCCCCGGCCTTGCCGGTCCGATTCAGCAGGTCGGCGAATACCTGCGGTTCCGCAGCCCGCTCGAGCGCCGCATCGCCGAAATGGCCACGCTGATGGCGGCGCGCCACTGGACACAACAGTACGAATGGCAATCGCACCACAAGCATGCGTTGAAAGCCGGCCTCAGCCCCGCGCTTGCCCAGGCCATCGCCGAAGGCCGCCGTCCGACCGGCATGGCGGTGGACGAAGAGGCGCTCTACGACATGCTGACCGAAGCGCTGCACAACAGGAGTGTGTGCGATGCCACATACGCCCGGGCCATTGCAATTTTCGGCGAACAGGGCGTGATCGAACTGCTGGCCATCGCCGGCTATTACGCGATGCTGGCAATGATCCTCAATGTCGCGCGAATTGCGCTGCCGGCGGGCCAGGAACCGATGCTGCCCTGGTTCCCACATTGAGCGACCGACGGCGAGTCATGTCCGCAGGCTTGCCGCCGGTCATTCTCCGGTGTTATTAATGATGCAGACGACGTTAGTCGGAGGAGCCCGCGCAATGACTGTCGTTTCACCACTGCCGCATGCAATGCGCCCGGTCATCAGCGGACGCGTCGGCAATATTGAAGTCATCCCGCTGCCAGGCGTCATGGGTGCGGAAATCCGCGGGCTCGACCTGCGGCGGCTCGATGACCACAGCTTCCGGATCCTGCACCGGGCGTATCTCGATCACCTGCTGGTGCTGCTGCGCGGGCAACAATTGAGGGACGGCGACATGGTGGCTGTCGCGCGGCGCTTCGGCGAGTTCGAACTGCCCCCGGTCACCGCGGAACAGGTCGCGCACCGCGGCACCCATCCGGAAATCACCGTGGTCTCCAACGTCCGCGTCAATGACGCACCGATTGGCGAGCTCGGCGACGGTGAGGTCATCTGGCACAGCGACTATTCGTTCCGCGAAATCATCGCCGGCATGCGCATGCTGCATGCGCTGGAAGTGCCGCCGGCAGGCGAAGGCGCCAATACCGAGTTCCGCAACATGTATGCAACCTACGACGCGCTGCCGGATGTGCTGAAGCGCCGCATCCACGGTGCCACGATCAAGCACGACACCGCCTACGACACCAATCGCAGACTGCGCCGCGGCGCACTGCCCGTCGCTGATCCGCGGCTCGGCGACGGGCCCGATCATCCGATCGTCTCCACGCACCCCGACACCGGCTGCAACAGCCTGTTCCTCGGCCGCCGGCCACGGCATTACGTCAACGGCTGCACGCTGGACGAGTCGGAGGCGCTGCTCGACGCGCTGTGGGCGCACGCCACGCAGCCGCGTTTCGGATTCGCCCATGCCTGGCGTCAGGGTGACGTCGTGCTGTGGGACAACCGCTGCACCATCCACCGGCGCGGCGCATTCAACCCTGCGGCGCGGCGCATCATGCATGCCACCCAGGTCAAGGGCCACAAGCCCTTCGCGGCAGCGGATGCCGCGAGCCGCCCGCCCCATCCACGTGCCTGTCTGCACGGCAACGGCTGATCGTCACGGCCATTTTTCAACCCCTTTGACTGCACCGCATCCATGAAAGCCACGATACTGCACGGCGGCAGCGACCTGCGCTACGAAACCGTCCCCGATCCGACACCGGGTCCGCGCGATGCGGTGGTCAAGGTGCATGCCTGTTCGATCTGCGGCTCCGACCTGCACGCCTTCCATGGCAAGCATCCGCGCCTGACGTTTCCGCGCATCCTGGGCCATGAGTTCGCCGGCGAGATTGTCGCGCTGGGCGGGGACCTGCGCGGCTTCCATGTCGGCCAGCGGGTCTGCTGCGACATCGATTTCGCCTGCGGTGAATGCGAGCCCTGCCGCGCCGGCCGCGGCAACATCTGCGAAAAACTGCGCACCATGGGCTTCGACCGCGACGGCGCCTATGCGGAATACGCGCTGGTGCCGGACTTCAACCTGCATCCGCTCCCGGATAACGTCAGTTACGACCAGGCTTCCGCCGTGCAGGTGCTGGGAATCAGCTATCACGCCGTGGCGCACCGGGTAGTGCCGAAGCCCGGCGAGAAAATCGCCGTCATCGGCGCCGGGCCGATCGGCCTGGGCGCCGCACTGATCGCCCAGTTGCTGGGCGCCGAAGTGACCATTACGGATATTCTGGACTACCGCCTGGCGAAAGCGCGCGAGCTCGGCGTTGCATCGTCGATCAACGCGCGCAATGCGGACCTGCGGGCGCAGGCGCTGGCACTGACCGCTGGCCACGGCTTCGACAAAGTCGTTGAGTGTGTCGGCGGCCTGCAGGAGCGTACGGTCACCGATGCCGTGACCATGGTCAAGCGCGGCGGGCAGATCACGGTGATCGGCACGTTTCCCGAGAACAGGGCGACGATTCCGATCGCGTACATCAAGGACCGCGAAATCGACCTCAATTTTTCGCGCGGCAATTTCCAGGCGTTCAAACCCTGCCTGGAACTCGTCGGCAGCGGCAAGATCGATCCCGATCGATACATCAGCCACCGCTTCCCGCTGAACCGCGCCGAGGAGGCCTTGCGGCTGCTCGAAGCGCGCGACGTCGAAGCCCACAAGATCGTGCTGCATCCGCAGGAACCGGCATAGGCCGGCAGCGGGCCATTCACTGATACCCGGAGTCCGTCCGCACTCGCCGGCACGAACCCTAGCCGGAAACACACAACAGAGGAGGAGTACCATGCAAAACCGACCGTCCGTGATCACCGCTATCGCCGCAGGCGTCATCTGCGCATTGCTGGCCTGGACGACCGCGGCCCAGGCGCAACCGCACTATCCGTCGAAGCCGATCCGGGTACTGATTCCGTTCCCGGCGGCCGGTGCCTCCGATACCATCGGCCGTTCGCTGGGCGATCAGCTGGCGGCGCAACTCGGACAACCCGTGGTCATCGACAACCGACCCGGGGCCGCCGGACGGCTGGCGACCGAAATGCTGGCGCGCGCGGAGCCGGATGGCTACACGCTGCTGGTCGGCGGCGTGGGGCCGCTGGCGATCAGTCCCGCGATCTATAAAAAACTGCCCTACGATGTCGCGCGCGATTTTGCCGCGATCACGATGGCCGCCGAGCTGATCAACGTCATGGTGGTCAATCCATCGATCGGCGGTGCAGCCGGCATCCCCCAGTTCATCGCCTGGGCGAAAAAACAGCAGGGCAAAGTGCGCTTCGGCAGTTCCGGCCCCGGGCAGCTGGATCACCTGGCCGGCGAATTCTTCCAGCGCCTGGCCGGCGTGAACAT
>RPOR01000161.1 GCA_003820645.1 Betaproteobacteria bacterium | reverse complement strand
TGGCGATGTGCTCCATCGCCTGGTCCATGTCCTTCACCACGCGCACCGAGAGTATCGCGCCGAGGTACTCGGTGTACCAGTCCTCCTCGGTCGCCTTCTTCATCTCCGGCACGATCCTGCGCGCTTCCTCGTCGCCGCGCAGCTCGATGCCCTTCTCCAGGTAGATCTTGCACAGGGGCGGCAGCACCTGCTTCGCGATGCCGCGCGCGACCAGCAGCGTCTCCATCGTGTTGCAGGTGCCCAGGCGCTGGGTCTTGGCGTTGTCGGCGACGCGCAGCGCCTTGTCAAAATCGGCCTTGTCGTCGATGTAGACATGGCAGATGCCGTGCAGATGCTTGATCATCGGAATGCGCGATTCGCGCATCAGCCGTTCGATCAGTCCCTTGCCGCCGCGCGGCACGATCACATCGACGTAATCCTGCATGGTGATCAGTTCGCCGACCGCAGCGCGGTCCGTGGTTTCAATGACCTGCACGGCCGTTTCCGGCAGGCCTGCAGCTTTCAATCCCTCGTGCACGCAGGCGGCAATCGCCTGGTTGGAATGCAGCGCTTCCGAGCCGCCGCGCAGGATCGCCGCGTTGCCGGATTTCAGGCACAGCCCTGCCGCATCGGCGGTGACGTTGGGCCGCGATTCGTAAATGATGCCGATAACGCCCAGCGGCACGCGCATCTGGCCGACCTGGATGCCGGAAGGCCGGTACTTCAGGCCGCTGATTTCGCCGATCGGATCCGGCAGCGCGGCGATCTGGCGCAGGCCGTCGGCCATTGCGGCGATGCGTGCCGGGGTCAGCGTCAGCCGGTCGATCGCCGCCGCGTCAAGGTTCCTGGCTTGGGCAGCGGCGAGATCCCGCGCGTTCTCGTGCAGCAGCACCTTTGCCGCGTGTTCGATGGCCAGCGCCATCGCGGTCAGCGCGGTGTTCTTGGCGTTGGTGTCGGCGACCGCCATCGCACGCGATGCGGTGCGGGCGGCCTTGCCGATGCCGAGCATGTAGGTCGGGACATCCATATTTGGGATTCTAGCAGGCGGGATGCTGCTTTATGACGGCCTTGATGATGCCTTTAGGGCCAAATTCAAAAGCAACTTCGCCGAGGGCTATCCCTGGCGAATTTGCCTGGTTCTGGATTGTGGTTAAAGCGAGCTAGAACAATGCGGGGTGGGCAGCGAACGCTGCAGGCATCGCCCGCCGCCCCGGCTGCGCCTTCACCACCCCGGGATTATTCCGCGCAAACCGCAATGCGAGTTGCAGCAGTTCATTCCAGGTGTCGCCGCGCACCAGACCCTTGACCATGCGGTCGATGACCGCGGCATGGCGCAGGGCTTCGGTGGCCTGGGTCAGCGTGAAGCGGTTGAGGTTGTTCTGCATTGCGCTCTGGTGCGACGGGCCCCAGATGCGGGCTTCACGCAGCATCATCGAAGCCGGCTTGCCGGCGTTGATGCCGGTAAGGATCTTGCCGATGGCACGGATTTCCTCGGCAAACGCCCATAGCACCAGGGGCGCTGCGGTGCCTTCGCCCTGCAGGCCGTCGAGCACGCGCGCGAGCCGCAACGGATCGCCTTCGAGCATGATTTCGCCGAGGTTGAATACGTCGTAGCGGGCGACATCCAGCACGGACCCGCGCACCTGGTCGAAGCTGATCGCCCCGGCGGGGAACAGCAGCGCGAGTTTCTGCACTTCCTGGTGAGCGGCCATCAGATTGCCTTCGACCCGGTCGGCGATGAATTCGAGTGTCGCGGCGTCGGCCTCCTGCTGCTGATCCCTGAGCCGCCCGGCGACCCATTGCGGCAGCGCCTTGCGCGGCACGGCCCTGGCTTCGACGGCAACGCCGCTGCGCTCCAGCGCTTCGAACCAGGCCGCCTTCTGGCCGCGCCAGTCGAGGTCGGACACGTAGACCAGTGTTACGGTGTCGGGGGGCAATGCCCGGCAATAGAGTTGCAGCGCTTCGCCGCCTTCCTTGCCGGGCTTGCCGGTGGGAATGCGCAACTCCAGCAGCTTGCGCGTGGAGAACAGCGATTGTGAGCTGCCGGCGAGCGCCAACTGGTTCCACTTGAATCCGGAGTCAGCGGTCAGCACTTCACGCTCGGTGTAGCCGTCGGCGCGTGCCCGGGCGCGAATGCGGTCGCTGGCTTCGAGGGCGAGCAATGGTTCGTTGCCGAACACCGTGTACAGCGGCTTGAGGTCCCGCGCGAGGTGGCTGGCGAGTTGTTCGGAGGGCAGGCGCATTGTTGGTGCGCGTATGCTACCGCAGAACGCGGTGGCTTACACCTGATGGCTTGCGGTGAGCGGCTTACGATGCCGGCGTTGGCCGCACAACCTGCAGCCGCCGCACCAGTTGCTGAACGGCATCGCTCTGCATGTCGCGGAACAACAATGCTTCCTCTGCCTCTTTCGACAGCGTTGCCGTGTCATTGAACGAGAAGTCGCGGGTCAGCACGACCTCGGTAACCGGTACGATTTCCACGGCGCCTTTGTCGATCAGCCGGTACGACATCCGGTAGCGCAACTGGAACTCGCTGACCCGGCCGCCGCCGGACAGCGACAAGATGCTTTTCTCGCGCAACTCGGTGACCAGCACCAGTGTCGCCGCCGCGTCCTTCGGGTTGTCGACAATGCGGGTGCCGCCTCCGGCTGTGACCACGCGCCTGAGCTGTACCGCAAACTGCGAGCTCGCCGGTGCCTGCACGTACAGTGTATCGAACGGCAGGGTGGCGGCGCCGCGCAGCTGGAAGCCGCAGCCGGTCAACAGCAATGTACAGAGCAGGGCGGTCAGCGTTTTCATCACCGATCAGATTACCACGTTGACCAGCCGGCCCGGCACGATGATGATTTTCTTGACCGGCTGGCCGGCGATGAACTTCTGCACCTCGGCATGCGCCAGCACCGCAGCCTCGATCGACGGTTTGGCCGCGTCGCGCGGCACGCGCACATCACCACGCTTCTTGCCATTGACCTGGACCACCAGTTCGATTTCGTTCTCGACCAGCGCCGCCGCGTCGGGCTCGGGCCAGGGTGCGGCGAGGATGTCGTCGCCGTAACCCAGGTCGAGCCACAACTGGTGCGCAATGTGCGGCGTGATCGGCGACAGTACGCGCAGCATGATGGACAGACCTTCGCGCAGTACGCTGCCGGCCGCCGCGTCGGCACCGCTCTTGAGCACGCCCTCCAGCGCATTGAGCATTTTCATGGTGGCGGAGGCGACGGTGTTGAACTGATGGCGGCCGAGATCGTAGTTGGCCTGTTTCAGCACGGCGTGAATCTCGCGCCGCGCCGCGGCGAGCGGCGCGGGCAGTGCGCTGCCGGCGGCAGCGGTGATGTCGCGCTGGCGGACCTCGTAGCCCAGCGTCCAGACCCGGCGCAGGAAGCGCGAGGCACCCTCGACGCTGGCATCGGACCATTCCAGCGTCTGTTCCGGCGGGGCCGTGAACATCATGTAGAAACGGGCGATGTCGGCGCCGTAATCCTCGATCAGCGCCTGCGGATCGACGCCGTTGTTCTTGGACTTCGACATGGTGCCGATGCCGCCGGATTCCACCGGCTGGCCGTCGGTGCGCAGCACCGCGCCGCTGCGGTTGCCCTTGTCATCGACGATAACGTCGACATCGGCCGGGTTGTAATAGGTGATGCGGCCGGTCTCCGGCTTGCGGAAAAAAATTTCGTTCAGCACCATGCCCTGCGTCAGCAGGTTGCTGAACGGCTCGTCGATCCTGACGAGATCGAGATCGCGCATCGCCTTGCTCCAGAAGCGCGAATACAGCAGGTGCAGTATCGCGTGCTCGATGCCACCGATGTACTGGTCTGCGGGCAGCCAGTAGTTGACGCGTTCATCGACCATCGCGCGGCCGTTGTCGGCGCAGGCATAACGCAGGTAGTACCAGGACGAATCGACGAACGTGTCCATGGTGTCGGTTTCGCGCCGGGCCGGCCGGCCGCACTGCGGGCATGAACAATCAACGAAATCGGCGCGCTTGTTCAATGGATTGCCGCTGCCGTCCGGGACGCAGTCCTCCGGCAGCACCACCGGCAAATCCCGGTCCGGCACCGGCACGTCGCCGCAGGCGGCGCAGTGGATGATCGGGATCGGGCAGCCCCAGTAACGCTGGCGCGAGATGCCCCAGTCGCGCAACCGGTACAGCACCTGTTTTTCGCCAAGGCCTTTGGCCTGCAGGTCGGCGGCGATGGCGTCGACTGCAGCAGAATAGTTCAGGCCGTCGTAGTTGCCGGAGTGCGTGCAGACACCGCGCTCCTTGTCCGCGTACCAGTCCTGCCACGCATCCGTCGAGAACGACTGTCCCGCAACGTCGATGACCTGGGTGATGGGCAGGCCGTATTGTTTCGCAAAATGGAAATCGCGCTCGTCATGCGCCGGTACTGCCATTACCGCGCCTTCGCCGTAGCCCATCAGCACGTAGTTGCCGACCCAGACTTCGATTTTTTCACCGGTCAGCGGATGCTCGACGAAGATCCCCGTCGGCATGCCCTTTTTCTCCATCGTGGCGATGTCGGCTTCCATCACCGAGCCGTGTCTGCATTCATCGATGAACGCCGCGAGCTTGGCGTTGCCCTGCGCCGCGCGCGTCGCCAGCGGATGTTCGGCGGCGACGGCAACGAAGGTGACGCCCATGATGGTGTCGGCGCGGGTGGTGAACACCCACAGTTGTTCGGCCTTGCCGTCCAGCATGTACGGAAACGCAAAGCGCACACCGTAGCTTTTGCCGATCCAGTTGGCCTGCATCGCCTTGACCCGCTCGGGCCAGCCCGGCAGGGTGTCGAGCGCTGATAGCAGTTCGTCGGCGTATCGGGTGATCGCCAGGTAGTAGCCGGGAATTTCGCGTTTTTCGACCGCGGCGCCGGTGCGCCAGCCCTTGCCGTCGATGACCTGTTCATTGGCGAGCACGGTCTGGTCCACCGGGTCCCAGTTGACGACCTGCGTCTTCTTGTAGGCGATCCCTTCTTCCAGCAGGCGCAGGAACAGCCACTGGTTCCAGCGGTAGTAATCGGGTTTGCAGGTCGCCAATTCGCGGCTCCAGTCGATGGCAAAACCCAGCGACTTCAGCTGCTGGCGCATGTAGGCGATGTTGTCGTAAGTCCACTTCGCCGGCGGCACGCCGTTGGCCATCGCTGCGTTCTCCGCCGGCAGGCCGAACGCATCCCAGCCCATCGGCTGCAGTACGTTGTAACCCTTCATCCGGTGGTAACGCGTCAGCACATCGCCAATGGTGTAGTTGCGCACATGCCCCATGTGCAGCTTGCCGGACGGATACGGAAACATCGACAGGCAGTAGTATTTCGGTTTGCTGCCGCCTTCGACGGCGCGGAAGGCCTGCTGGTCATCCCAGAATTTCTGCGCGGCGCGCTCGATGATCTGCGGATTGTATTTTTGTTGCATGATGCTGATTTCGAGGGAAATTGCGATTGTGGCGCGGCGCGGCGGCAAACTGGAATTATAAACGGTTCCGCGTCTAAACCGGCCTGCGGGAGGGTGGGTAAATGAAGAGACCGATGATGCGCTGCCTGTGGTCGTTGCTGCTGATGTTCGTCACCGCAGTTGCCGGCGCTCGCACGCTGAGCGTCGAGGCGATGGTCAGCCCGGCCTGGATCGAACACGCCGGCGGTGCTCGCGAACCGCTGGTGCCCGGGGCGGTGTTGCGTGATGGCGACCGCGTGTTGACGGGGACGGGTGCGCGGGCGTTGCTGCGCATGGCCGAAGGCAGCGCGATCAAGCTTGGCGAAAACGCCAGCCTGGTCGTGGCCCGGCTGGCCGACAAGGGCGGCGCGGCTGATCGCGTGGTCAGCGCTACGCTCGACGTGGTGCAGGGGGCATTCCGGTTTACCACGCGCATTTTCGGTTCGCCGCGCGCCAGCCGCGATCTCACCATCCGCATTGCCACGGTGACCGCCGGCATTCGTGGCACCGACGTCTGGGGAAAATCGTCGGCCGACCGCGATGTGGTGTGTCTGATCGAGGGGCGCATTTTTGTGCAGCATCGTGAACAGGCGTTCACGATGCAGGATCCGTTGTCGTTCTTCATCGCCGGGCGTGACGGCAAACGGCAGCCGGTGGCGCTGGTGCCGGAGGCGCAACTGCAGGAATGGGCGACCGAGACCGAGATCGCGCCGGCGAGCGGGGCCAGCCTTCGTGGCGGCAAACATCGCGTGGTGCTGGCTGCTGCGACGGACAAGGCGACGGCGACGACACTGGTCGGGCGGCTGCGCACCGGCGGTTATCCGGCGCGCGTACGCGCGTATCGTGCCGCTGCCGGCCTGCGTTATGCGGTGGATGTCCCCGGACTGGGCAGCGCGGAGGATGCCGCGCAATTGGCCCGTGCGCTGCGCGCCGCCGGTTACACGCCGGAGCGCTGATGGCGCGCGGTGCCGGCGCGCTGCTCCCGTATAATGCAGGACGATCAACCCGCATCAGCCGATGATTCCCGCCCCGCCCGCAACTCCCGTTACCCCGGCCTTTCTCCGCGGCCTCAACGACGAGCAACTCGAAGCCGTAACGCTGCCACACCAGTCGGCGCTGATACTTGCCGGCGCCGGCAGCGGCAAGACGCGCGTGCTGACCACACGCATGGCCTGGCTGATCCAGACCGGGCAGGTCAGTCCGCTGAACCTGCTGGCGGTGACTTTCACCAACAAGGCCGCGAAGGAGATGATGACCCGGCTGTCGGCGATGCTGCCGATCAACACCCGTGGCATGTGGGTGGGCACTTTCCACGGCCTGTGCAACCGCATGCTGCGCGCGCATTACCGCGAAGCCGGACTGCCGCAGCTGTTCCAGATTCTTGATAGCCAGGACCAGCTGGCGCTGATCAAGCGGATGATGAAAGGCATGGGCCTCGACGAGGAACGGTACCCGCCGCGCCAGGCCCAGTGGTTCATCGCGGCCAACAAG
>RPOR01000160.1 GCA_003820645.1 Betaproteobacteria bacterium | reverse complement strand
TCCAGCCCAGCGCAGACTCGACATAATCAGTCATTGCACGCACCCGCTCCTCAGTGGGCGGTACGATGGGCAGCCCATCGGTCATGTCGTTTTCAAGAAACCACGCATTGACCGCTTCCCAAGAGTTTTCGATCTCCAGTATGGGTTTTTCAAGTTGCGGACTGCTCATTTAGCGCCCTCCTGCTTGCCAGAAGCGGCATTGGCCTGTTTTTTGCGCGCAGCGGGATGAACATAGTCAATCCGCGTCGAGACCTCCGGAGGCTCCTGGCTGCAGAGTTGCTGAATTACGACGGGATAGGCGAGCCGCGCCATGTCGCGGACTTCTTCAGGATTCAGATCATTCAGCGGATGCGGCAATATCAAAAGCGGCAGGTTGTCGATCTGGAGGTTCTTTGCTGCCAAACGGCCCGGCGTCACGAACGCCGTGGAGACGATCGTGGAAGTAGGAACGCCGTTTTTTTCCAGGTAAGCCGAGTCGTGGATACACCACGACGTGCAGCCCCCTCAATCACCCCAGGCGTTAACGACGCCCTGAACCTTGCCAACCAGTTGATCCGCAATCAGGCGGCTGGAAGTGAAATTCTTGCGGACTTTATAGAACTGAACCGTCGGGTGATCGGTCTTGAGCATCTCTTCGATATAGCTCAAAAACAACCCCGCATTGGGCTTGATGTTATCGATCATGCCAATGGTCTTACCCTCCAAGGACTTCAGCCGCGCTGCGAGCGCATTTTGCACTTTGTCCGGAAAGCCCAACGGGTTCACCAACCGCATAGTCGCGGCAACACCGGTCGCACTCATATCCCCTCCTTCAGTTGACACAGACGGGCTGTCGCCCGCCCAGGAACGCTAATAGCGAAATCATGCAAGGGGAAAAGTATACGAGCGTGCATTCATACATTCAAAGACTATAATTGAATGGTTAATATGCACTTACTGTATATTTAAACCGATGAACCTACGCCACCTCCAGCTGTTCTGCGAAGTCGTTAACGCCAACCTGAACATCTCCGCTGCCGCCAAGGCACTGCATACTTCTCAACCCAGCGTGAGCCGCCATCTGCTGTCATTAGAGAGCGAACTCGGGGTCGCACTGTTCGTGCGCTCAAAGAAGCGGCTACTGGGTTTAACCGGCCCAGGTGAGGCTGTATTGGAAAGCGCTCGACGGGTTCTTTTCGAACTCGAGAATATCAACCAAGCCGGAACTGTTCATGGCAGGGAAAAGCGCGGCAACCTCGTCGTGGCGGCGTCACACACTCATGCGCGCTACTCACTACCCAACGTGGTGCGTGCGTTCATCGCGCAATATCCCAATGTGAGGCTAGTGCTTCGCCAAGGCGATCCGCATCAGATTGCAGAATGGGTCGCTTCAGGTAACGCCGATATCGGCATCTGCGCCGAACCGCTTGAGCGACCGAAAGGCATCAAGTTTTTCCCTTGCCACAAGCACCACCGGATCATTCTGGCGCCACAGGGCCATCCTCTGGCAGCGATCAAGAAGCCTACGCTGACCCAACTTTCCCGCTACCCCCTCATTACCTATGAAGCGCCTTTTACGGTACACCGCCGTATCGTAGAAGCCTTCGAAAACATAGGGCTATCCCCGACCTTTGTACTTACCGCGACAGACGTCGATGTGATGAAGACCTATGTCAAAGCTGGTCTGGGCTTGGCCATCGTTGCGTCGCTCGCACATAACGCAGAGGAAGACACAGGGCTAGTAGCGATTAGCGCCAGCCACTTATTCAAACCAGATCTGATTAAAGTTGCCCTGCGCAAGGGCACTTATCAGCGCTCATATACTTATGACTTCATTGAGTTGTTTTCGCCAACCTTAAAGCGCGAACAGCTTCAAGCGAAGCTGTTTGATCAGCGCCGCTAGGCCGTTCGTGGGCAGCCGAATTTGATGTGTGCGTGATACTAACTACCAATGCGAAATTCCAACTTTCGAGACAATAAGCTTTCTCAGATGTAAGGTTGGCTTACCTTAGATACCTCACGAAAACGAATATCAGAGATTTTTCTTCGAATCAACGTTGTTAGCATAGGTGGCACTTGGCAAGTTTTCCTTCGGCCATAGTGCTCCATCTTCAAAAGGCGCAACCGCCCGCGCACGACGAATAAATCCCGATTCAAGAATGGTAAGAGAAATCATCTCGACAATCGCACGATCGCTGTAACCTGCTGCGCGAAGTGCACCAAAATCTTCTTCACTTGTTGGTTGATCAAAGGCCATTTTTCGACAAAACCTGTACACCGCCTTTTCACTCTCCGGAATTATTTTAGAATTCTCAAAGTCACTTAATTCGAGAATTTCTCCATCGCTCAATCCGAACTGATCTTGAAGATGCACTTGCGCATTGTTGATGCAACGCGGACAACCCACCTCAGTGGCACACACGAACGTAATGCCAAACATAATTTTTTTAGGTACTTCACCGGCCAGTTTCTGCAGCCGTTTTTGCAGTCCCCACCAATGCGTAAGCAGTTCAGGATCGTGGGCAAAAAATCCCCAGGTCGGAGTAAGAAACTTTGGTCCTTTTGTCTTTCTTATGTCTTCGAATATGGCCGCGACAGCCGGGGGCGCTTCCGCAGGCTTCACCAAGTTGATTCTCGTTGCGAGTTTATTTGTGACTTGCTTAGCTGCACTATTGATGGCGGTCATAGTTGCCACTCCTCCTTGATATCGAAAATACAACAAAGAGCATGTCTCTACACCGCCCGGTGCTCCGGCGCCCTTGTGCACCCGTCAAGACAATTTATCTCTCGAGCGACACTTCAGATTGCCATGCGGTATGCAGATTAGATTGCAGCCGTCACCTGGATTTCGACCAACAAGCCTGGCTCACTAAGATGATTAACCTCTACCATGGTGCTAGTGGGCAGATTATCTTTGAAGAACTCCTCGCGTGCCGTCACAATTTCCTTGAACTCACGCATGTCGACCGTGAAAACCGTTGTCGATACGATGTCCTTCAAGGACGCCCCCGCGGCCACCAAAGATTTCTCGATATTTCTGAGGCACTGGCGCGTCTGCTCCAACATGCTACCTCGACCTACGATGTTTCCCTCATCATCACGTGACAGTTGGCCCGAAACGAAAATCAGGCTTCTCGGGTTGTCTATCCTCACGTAATGGTTGTAGACCGTCCGACGAACGTTCTTCATTCCTGGCGGGTTACCACGGGTTATCGGCATTCTTATGCGCCCTTCACAAAAGTTACTTTCTTCCGGGTCTAACGGCTTTGCGATAGATTTCCGCCCTGATTGGTGTGGGATTGTATCCACAGGCTGGGTTATATTTCTGCGGACAGTTTGATATGGCAATCAGAACGTCGGTACATGCCTCTACATCTACATAGTCGCCCGCACGCGACGGACTTTCGGAAATTGCCATACCACCGTCGGGCAGCACCGGAACGCTCATGAAAAAGTTGACGTTGGCCACGATATCCGCCGCATCCATGTTGCGCTTCGTCAGCTCGTGCAGGAAATTGGCACGGCAACTGTGCGTACGGCGGCCATAACGAATGAAATTCATTTCCACGCTGCAGCAGCCCCCAATTGTGTCGTGATTGGGACAGCTAGTATCGCGTAGCACCATCAACGGCGTGGCCAACTCACCATAAAGTATGGTGCCCTTGTTAAGGTAGACATTCGCGGCCATTTTCATGGTGTTGGCTGCGTTATAGCGGTCCGTGAGGTTCGCGCTGTTGTAACAGAGAAAATCGACTGCCTGCTGCCCTTCCAGATCAACGAAACGAACGATTTCACCCTTCGCCAGCGTTGCCGACCAGGACCCGCCCGGATCAACGATCACAGAGAACGTCTGCCGATACCCCTTCAGAATCGGGGCTTGGGTTCGCCGGGCCACTACAAGGTCCCCTGCAGCGCCCGACGCGGATCGGTGATTTGTCCGGTAATCGCACTCGCCGCGGCCGTAGCCGGACTGCACAAGTAAATCTCCGCGTTCTTATTGCCCATCCGCCCCGGCATGTTGCGATTACCGGTGGACAGACAGCGCTCGCCATCGGCCAGCACACCCTGATGCGTTCCGGCACACACACCGCACCCTGCCGGCATCAATGTGGCACCCGCCTCCACCAGAGCTTCGAGGTCGCCATCTTTTAATGCCTGAAGCTCGGCTTGCCGAGACGCCGGCGTGACCAAGAGCCGGATGTTCGGGTGAACCTTCTTACCGCGCAGGATACTGGCGGCGATCTTCAGGTCGTCGGCGCGCGCATTGGTGCAGGAACCGATGAAAACCTGCTGGATGTCCTTGCCCTCGATCTCGCTGATCGGCACCCCAGAGTCTTCACGCCCAGGTAAAGCCACCATGGGCTGGATTTGACTAAGGTCGAATGCCATTTCCGCGCAATAAGGCGCGTCCGGGTCGGAGTGCACCGGCTCATATGGATATTTGGCGCGCCCCTGCATGAAGCTGCGAGTCACGTCGTCGAAAGGAAATACGCCGCCTTTGGCGCCCACCTCGGTCGCCATATTACACAGTGTAAATCGTTCCGATACCGACAACTGTTTCACACCGTCACCCCGGTACTCCATGATCTCGTAGAGCGCCCCCAGCACCCCAAGCTCTCGTGCAATCTGCAGCATGAGATCCTTGGCATACACGCCCTTTCGGAATGCGCCAGTGAGCGTAATTCGGCGCGTTTCCGGCACTCGGAACCAAAGCTTCCCTGTCGCCCATAGAAAACCTATTTCCGTTTCGCCCACCGCCAGCGCGAGTGCACCAACGGCACCGCCAGATGTGGCGTGGGAATCGTTCGCGGTAGAGAGCGAACCCGGTACCACCCAACCCTGCTCGACCATGACCTCGTGTGCAACACCAGTTCCCCCCTCATAGAACCGGGCAAAATTATGCTTGCGCACGAAATCGCGTACACGCTTAAGGCTGTTGGCGTCCTTGGACGAATTTGGTGGGATGCCATGATCGAAACACACGGCGATGCGATCCGGATTGTGCACCCGAGTGGCACCCATTTTCTCAAAGGCGTCGATGGCCCAAGCGGCGTAATCGTGCGAGTAGCTGAAATCCGGCGTGACTTCGACGATTTCTCCGATGCTTACGTGGTCCCGACCGCCAGTTCGCGCGATCACTTTCTGGGCAAGCGTTGTACCATTCATGCGGACCTCCTCTTACCGGCTGGCCAACAACTGGCGTCCGTAATTAATCAGATTTCCGGCCGCCATGATCTTCGCCACCACGTCGGTTACTGGAGGAAACTGGAACGTCTTTTCCTTCCAGACAATGCTGCCCACTTGCAGATCGAGAACGATCCCATCACCATCCTGTACTCCGCAGTTGACCAACTCTGGACATTGGACGACTAAAATGCCGTTGTTCATCGCGTTTCTGAAAAACAGGCGCGAGAAGCTCTTCGCAACAACGGCACGGACGCCGGCTGCCCGGAGCGCACGTGAAGGCGATTCCCGCCCGGTGCCGTAACCGAACGCTTCTCCGGCAACGATAATTGCGTGCTTGCGCACCTTGGCGTTAGCTTCCGCGCTAAGATCCATCAGCACGTTAGCCGCCATGCCCTCGGCATCGAGGAACGAATGGCGGGCCGGAAGGATAACATCCGCGGAAACGTGGTCGCCGAAGGTGGCTGCCGTCCCGGTGATTGCAGCAATGGCCATGTCAGCCTCCTAGCTATTCACGTTCTCCGCGTAGACCTTGGATGGCAGATTGTCGCGTGGCCATTGGTCGCCGTCCTCGAACTGTGCCACACCAACCGCATGTCGCGCCATTCCAGATTCCATCATCGCCATCGACACAATTTCTGCGACGCCGACGTCGGACACCCCGTGCTTGCGAAGCTCAGCGAAGTCTTCGGGCCCCATCGGCTCATTGAAAGCGGTCTTGCGCGCAAAGCGCAAAACAGCTTTAGTTTTGTCATCTACCTTTGTCGAGTTTTCAAAATCGAGGATTTCCATGACGTCATCGGCCGTCATGCCGAAATGCTCGATGAGATGTGTCTGGTGATTGTTGATACAACGCGGACAGTCGACTTCGGCCGCGCACACCAGGGAAATGGAATTCAGCAACGGCTTCGGCAATGAACCCTCGGTCATCTGCAGTCGCTTGGTCAGCCCCCACCAGTGACGCAGCAACTCAATGTCCAACGCGAAAAATCCCCAGGTTGGCGTAAGGAAATTGGCACCCTTGGTTTTCCTTATGTCGTCGAAAATCTTCGCCGTCTCCCCTGTCGCCTCGTTGGGTTTCACCAGCTTCACTTTCTGAGTCATATCGATCCTCCTGGGTAAAAAATTGCAGTTCGACGCGGTAGTCCGGCGACCGGAGGGGTCACCATTTATGGAGCGTAGTTAATCTTGAAGCGAAGTTTGTAATGCTGTGCAAGAAACGTGACAACACCATACATCAATGGCACGTCCGGATCCTGTAAAAATATCGAACGCCGCACCAGCAACGGCGTGCCGGTTTTTACTTCCAGCAATCGGGCCAAATCCCGGCCCGCGCTTGAACTACTCACCTCGATATCCAAGCGCCCAGGTTTCTTGTTGGAAATTTCATAGATCAGATTAAGTACGGGCTTGAACTCTACGTCAGCGCGCGTCAGGTGGTCACCAATTGCCTCCGGCAAGTATCTCTCTTCCACACCAACTACTTCCCCGTCGACACTTCGCAGGCGCCGCAGAAAATGAAGTTGTGCCTGCCCCTTAAGGCCGAAAACAGCTGCAACCTCTGGAGGCGGCAGACGCTTTTCCCAGCACAGCAGCAGGTATTGCACACTGCGGTGCGCCGCTTTCATATCGTCTTCAAAACCGTGCGAGATATCGTGCTCAAACGGGGTCGGAGCGACAAAGGTCCCCCGTCCCTTCTCCCGCTTGATGAGACCCTGGGCCAGCAGTTGAGCCATGGCCTGGCGGACTGTCGGACGGCTCACGCCGAACCGCTGTACGCAATCCGCCTCCGACGGCAACAGACGCCCTACCGCAGCATCGCCTTTCTCGCGGATGAGCGTCGCCATCCGTTCCGACAACTGGAAATACAACGGCACAAAGCTGCTGCTGTCGAGTTCGCCGAGTTCGGCAATGGAGAAAGCCACAGAGGTCATATA
>RPOR01000159.1 GCA_003820645.1 Betaproteobacteria bacterium | reverse complement strand
GGCGGTAATCGAGCAGCGGCGCCGGATGACGGCGCTGCGGTGCAGTTGAGTTACTTGGATTTTCGGCGACAGGGGGCTGGCCGGTGGCGGGTTTGAACGGAAAGGTGGCGCTGGTGACCGGCGCATCACGCGGCATCGGCCGTGCGATTGCACTGCGGCTCGCCGCGGAGGGCGCGGCAATCTATCTGGCGGCCGACGGCACGGCGGCCGAACTGGAGGAAACTGCCGGCGCCTGCCGCAGCGCCGGTGCACCGGATGCGCTGTGGGGTTTGCACGATCTGTCACGCCCTGACGCGGCCGAGGCCATGGTCGCCGCGGCCCATCAGCGCATGGGCCGCATCGACATCCTGGTCAACAATGCCGGCATCCGCGCGCGCAAGGCCTTCGGCAGTTTCACCCACGACGACTTCGACCGGCTGGTGGCCATCAACCTGCGCGCACCGTTCTTCGCGAGCCAGGCGGTGGTGCCCATCATGCGCGCGCAGGGCGGCGGCCATGTCATTCATATTGCCAGCCAGCTCGGCATCGTCGCCTCCCGTTACGGCGCGGTCTACAACCTCACCAAGGCGGGCCTGATCCAGCTCACGCGCTCGATGGCGCTGGAGTTGTCAGCCGAGGGCATCGCGGTGAACGCGGTGTGCCCGGGGCCCATTTCCACCGAGGGTTTCATCGCGGGACGCAATCCCGGCGAACTCGAACAGCGCGCCCGCGATGTGCCGATCGGTCGTTTCGGCACGGTGGAAGAAGTGGCTGGCGTGGTGGCGTTCCTGGTGTCCAAGGACGCCGATTACGTGATCGGCCACGCACTGGTGATGGACGGCGGCTACATCGTCCATTAGCCACGAGGGGCCGCCGCCCCTCGGGCACGTGATGTCTAGCGGTGCAGGTCGCGGCTGATGAATTCACCGTTCAGTGGCGCCGACAGGTCGCTGGCGAGATAGACGACCACGTTGGAAAACTCGTCGGGCTGGTAAACGTAGCCGGCGGCAAGCAGGCGCTTGATGTCTTCCTCGCTCTTGCCGATTCGCCACAGCGGCGTGTCGGTTGCGCCGGGCCCGAAACAGTTGATGCGCACACCCGTGTCCTTGAGTTCCAGCGAGACTGCACGCGTGAAGCCGATGATCCCGGCCTTCGACGCTGAATAGGCGGAGCCCTTGGGCTGGCCGCGGATGCCGGTGCCGGAGGCGGTGCTGAGGACCACACCGCGCTTGCGCGGCAGCATGCGCCGGATCGCGGCACGGGCGCCGAGGAACACGCTCTTCAGGTTGAGCGCGATCACGGCATCCCATTCCTCCTCGGACATTTCGACCAGCGCGCGGCGCGGGAACATGCCGGCGATGTTGAGCAGCACATCCAGCGGGCCGTATTCCGCTTCGGCGCGATCGAACAGTGCTTCGAAGGCGGCCGCCCTGGTCACGTCACCCTGCACCGCGATGGCCCGGCCGCCGGCACTGGTGATGGCGTCCACGGTGGCCTGCGCAGCAGCGAGGTTGATGTCCGATACGGCAATGGCCGCACCAGCCTTGGCCATGGCGACGCCGTAACAGCGTCCCAGCCCGCCCCCGCCGCCGGTCATTGCGACGGTTTTGCCTTCGAGTAATTTCATGATGCGGCCTCTCTGTGGATGGATTTGGGATGGCAAGGATAACGAAGGGGAACTGCTGCTACAACCGGGTGAGTGCACGCCACGGCTGGCCACTACGCGGCCATTGGTGCAAACGCCTGCCCAAGTCGCGCATCCGTTTCTGCGAGCGCGCCAACATGGTTGCTCAGCCGCGCTGACTCTGCAGCCACCCCGATGCGGGAATTGGCGAGCATCCGCTGCACCTCCGTCAACTGCGGCCCCCCCAGCCCTTTCCTCCCGAACACCATATATTCGGCACTGATCACCTCGCGGAACTCCTGCTCCGACAGCGGCAGCTTGTCCTTCGCCTGCTCCTCGTAAATCCGCTGCGCTTCGCTGTAGGGGATTTCGTGGATCTTCAGGCACTTGCCGCGGCCGTAGTCCGTCAGCTTGCTGGCGAAGTGGTGGCCGGTGCGGAAGGGCACTTCGGCTTTTTGCAACAAGGCGTCGGCGATTTCGGTGGTGGTGGAGTAGTCGGCGTTGACTTCCTCCAGCGCGCGCGCCTTGTTGACCACCACCGCGTCGACCACGCTGCCGAAGAGTCTGAACACCGTCACTGCGCGGGCACAGGGCACCGGGTCGTACATTCGGTAATCGAACATGCCGCTGCGGTTGTTGTGCGCCACCCAGGTCATGGTCTGCATTTCGGAGAGCAGGATGCTCGACTGCGCGCGCAGCTGTTCGAGTGCTGCGGGGTTGCGCTTCTGCGGCATGATGCTGCTGGTGCCGGTGAGTTCGCCGGCACCCAACATGAACCACGGCACGGGCTCGGCGTATTGGGCATGCAGGTCCTGCGCGAACAGGCCCATTTCCACCGCGGCGATCGCATACGCGCCGGCGACGTCGAGCGCGCTGTCGATGGGGGCGAGGTGGTTGGCGTCGTAGGCGTTTTCAACGAGGCCGTCGAAGCCCAGCAGCTCCGCGAGGCGATTCCGGTCGAGCGGAAAACTGGAGGTCGCCAGCGCCGCGGCGCCGAGCGGGCATTTGTTCACTCTCACATACGCCTGCTGCAGCCGCTCGGACGCGCGCGCGAGCGCGGCTTCGAAGGCGAGCAGGTAATGCGCGAAGGTGGTCGGCTGCGCCTGCACGCCGTGGGTGTAGGCGGGGATGATGGTCTCGACGTGTTCTTCGGCGCGCTTGAGCAGTTTCTCGCGGGCGGCGATCAGCGCTGCCATGGTGTTGAGGAGGCCGTCGCGCAGGTTCATGCGCGCGATGGTCGAGGCCAGGTCCTGCCGGCTGCGGCCGGTGTGGAGACGCGAGGCTTCCGGCCCGGCGATGGCGATCAGCCGCGGTTCGTAGTCGAGATAATCAGCAGAACTGCGCGGCGTCGTGCCGTTCGCGCCAGTGCCCCCCAAGGGGACTTCTTTCAGGGCGCGTTCGTTCTCGATCAGTTGCGCGATGCCTTTCGCGATGCGCGCCGCGACGTGCTTCGGCACGATGCCGGTCTCGGCGAGCATGACGATCGAGGCCTTGTTGATTTCGTCGAGCCATTCGATCGAGCGGCCGCCGCCGCGGAAGGTGGCGTTGATGTCGAGGGTGGAGTCGGTCAAGGCGTTGCTTCCCCGTAAACAAAAATATCGATTAAATCAAGTAGTTATAATTTTCTCTGGGGTTGGTGAGTACCCACTGGCTGATATTACACAGCCTGCGTTGGTATGGGGACACTGAAAGCGGGGTACTGCATGGCGGACGCGCCGCTGGGGTTCAGCCGGTGCCGACCTCTTCGGCCCACACTTTGAAACCGGTCAGTGTGCAGGGGCCGAAGCTGTTGCTGATCGGCACATCGGCCGCGTCACGGCCACGGGCGATCAACACCCGGCCGATGCGGCGCATGTTGTTGCGTGGATCAAAGATATGCCAGTCGCCGTCGAGGTAGGCCTCGAACCAGGCGGCAAAATCCCCGAGGCCGACCGGCACGCCGATGTCGGCCAGGTGGCCGGTGCAATAGCGGGCGGGGATGTTCATGCAGCGGCAGAAGGCGACGGCGAGGTGCGCATAATCACGGCAGACACCGATCTTTCCGGTGAATGTTTCCAGCGCCGAGCGTGTCGCGCTGGCGTTCTGGTAGTCGAAGGCAATATGACGATGCACATAGTCGCAAATGGCCTGCACGCGGCCCCAGCCCGTGGGCGTATTGCCGAACAGCTGCCACGCCGTGTCCGACAGGCGATCGGTTTCGCAATAGCGGCTGCCGATCAGGAACATCAACGTGTCGTCGGGCAGGTCGGGCACGGCGAGCTGTTGCGCGCCGAGGGCGACCGGGTCGGGGAGCCCGCTGTCGTTGAGCAGCGCGTCGGCGGTGATGCGGGTGCGGCCCCTGGGTGCCACGATGCGGGTGCACCGGTTGCCGAAGCTGTCGCGATACTCCTTCACCGGTACCGGCGGGTCGATCACCAGATCATCATGGCCGACGAGGTCGGACACGCGCGTGTAGTGGATGTTGACGGCCATTAACATCGGGGTGGGTTGCGGGCAGTCGTAGGTCATTTCGAAGCCGACACGAAGTTGCATCATGAATCTCCGGTTTCCGTCAGGACGCGCATGCCGCGCGCAATGATTTGATCAGCATGCCGCGCAGCGCTGTCCAGCGTCGGCCCGCGGCGAAGACGATGCGCTGGTTGATCTCCAGTTCGATCCCGACGTAGGCATTCGGCGGAAAACGCCGGCGCAGTTGCGCGGTCAGCCCGGCCGCCTTGCCTTGGTAGGGGTAGTTGCGGCGTAGCCGCAGCGCCGGCGCGGATTCGTTGAGTGATGCCTTCCAGCGTGCGCACAGCGCGGCCTCGCCATGGCGGCCGGGGTGATAGAGCAGACCGACGTCGGCGTGCCGCACCTGTCCGTTCAACATCGGGGCGAAGCTGTGCGACGAAATGTGGATCACCCGCCGGCCGCACGAAACGGACTGCCGGACGAGGCGCTCCACCTGCGACCAATACGGCTGGTAGTGTTGCTTGGCGATCTCTGCACGAAGCTTCGCCGGCGCATTGCGCGTCGCTGCCGAGTAGAGCTGCGGATGACCGATCGGTCGATTGAGGTCGATCAGCAGGCGGCTGACGGTGGAACTCACCAGCGGCGCGTTCAGGGCGGCGGCCAGCGCGCGGGCCATCACCAGCGAACCGGGGTCGTAGCCGCGGTGCGACTCCAGCAACGCCCGCCGCCCGCGAAACAGCCGGCTATAGGCTGCAGGGATGCGGTTGCCGCCGTGTTCACAGGTGATGATGAATGTGTCGATGGCCGGGCCCGGTCACCAGACCAGCTCGGGCAGGCCGCGAAACACCCGGCGCGTGCCCTCACTCCATTCCCGGCTGAGTGCCTGGAAGTAGGGGTCTCCATCGTCGAACCGCCGCCGCATCCGCAGTTCGAGGTCGTCTCGTCTGTAGCAGATCAGGTCGATCGGCATGCCGACCGACAGGTTGCTGCGCATGGTGGAGTCGAATGACACCAGCACACACTTTGCCGCATCTGCCAGCGGTGTGGCGCGCGTGATCACGCGGTCGATGATCGGTTTGCCGTACTTGGCTTCGCCGGTCTGAAAGTAGGTGGTGTCGATTCCCGCCTCGATGAAATTGCCCTCGGCATAGATCCGGAACAGCCGTTGTGGCTCGCCGTTGATCTGGCCACCGACGATAAACGAGGCATGAAAGCCGGCCGGGTTTTCCTGGAGATATTGCGCGTCGCGATGATCGACATCGCGCATCGCGTCCGATATCAGCATCGCGACGTCGAACATGGTGCGGGCGGTCCAGAGGCTGTCGGTTCCGTCGCCGGCAGCGCAGCGCTGGTTCAGCACGCTGATGACGGCCTGGGTCCCGGCAAGGTTGCCGGAGCTCAACAACACGATTACGCGGTCACCGGGGCGCTCGAACACCGTCATCTTGCAAAACTTGGCGATATTGTCCAGGCCGGCATTGGTGCGGGAGTCCGAGGCAAAAATCATCCCTTTTTCGAGCAATACGCCGACACAATAGGTCATGCTCCGTGCCCGCAGCTCGATGGATTCCGCATCCCGACGGCGATAACCCGCTGCCTGCCGACATGGACGCTGGCTTGCGGACGGCACGCCGGATTTGATGGTTTCATTTGAACTCCTGAGAAATGCGAGCCACACTGATAACACGGATTCGGCCCGGTCGCGACGACAAGTGTTATTTCCGGTTGTGTCGCTTGCTCGATGTTGTTATCTGGAAATATCTTGATCTCGGCGGCGACGTCCCGCGGCACGATACCGGACTCGGCGAGCATCACGATCAAGGGCTTGTTGATCTCGTCGGGGAATGCGACTGTGCGGACACCGCCGCGGAAGGTGGCGTCGATGTCGAGAGTGTGTCCGGCGTCGCTCATGGTATTTTCTTCAGGTGTCAGATGCTGCAGTCGTCATTCGGGGCGCGCGCCGCGCGAACCGGAATCCAGGACGGTGGTGGCAAACCCCTGGATTCCGGCTTTCGCCGGAATGACGAACACCGGCACAATCCCGGGATTCCGGTTTTGCGAGCAGCCGCTTTGCGGTTTGCCTGCGTACCCTGCTTCGCCGGAATGACGAGCAACAGCAGAACCCCTGGATTCCGGCTTGCGCCGGAATGACGCGCTCAATCATAAAACTATCAATTAAAACAAATACTTACGTATATCCCTCGTGCGGCACTCGCCATCAGCACCGTTACGCATGGCCGTTGCCGATGAATGACGGCCGCGCTGCCAGCCGCTCTGCGAGCCGTGCCAGCGCCGGATGTTTGCTGCGCCATTCGTAATCCGGCAGCGCGTAATCAAGGTAGGCGAGCGCATAGCCGGTGGCGATGTCGGCGAGGGTGAAACGCTGGCCGTAGCAGTAATCGTTGTTGCCGAGGTCGCGCTCCATGGTCGCGAGTCCCTGGTCGATCTTGTCCCTGCGTTTCGCGAACCAGTCGGCGGCACGCTGTTTGTCCACGGGTTCCAGGCGTTCGTGGTGGATGGCGACGGTGGCGTCGGTGATGCCGTCGCCGAGCGCTTCCCAGCGCTTGACCTCGATGCGGCCCTCGAAGTCGGCCGGGATCAGCTGCGGGCCGCTGCCCAGCGCGTCGAGGTAGTCGACGATCACCGGCGAGTCGTAGAGGGGGCGGCCGTCGTCGCGCACCAGCGTCGGCACTTTGGCGAGCGGGTTCAGTGCCGGCACCGGCGAGCCCGGCGCCGAGCCGCGCGCGACGATGTAGTCGTGCGGGATCTGTTTTTCCGCGAGTACGATGCGCACCTTGCGCACATAGGGGCTGCGGGGGGTGCCGAAGAGTCTCATGAGGCCTCCTGTGGTGCAGGGGATTCTAACCTCCCGTGGCGCCCGACCGGGCGGGCGTCCGGGTTCCGGGGCTGTGCGGCGCTGCGCCGTCGTGCGCTGTTGACCCAGATCAACGCCCGGCGCGCCGCAGCGCCTAGGCTTTGAATACGGTGTGCATCCCTGCAGCGAGGTCTCGCAGCGGGGAGGGCAGCTGCATTCAGGAGATACGGACATGAACAGATTGATGACGGCCGCATTGACGGCGCTGCTGTTGCTCGGCGGCGCGCCGGCGGCATTT
>RPOR01000158.1 GCA_003820645.1 Betaproteobacteria bacterium | reverse complement strand
TGCGGTGGATTTCGTCGCGGTAGATCTGCAGCGCGCGCGGCAGTGATTTTTGTGCGAGTCCGCGATCCGGTCGCGGGGCAGCCATGCGCCGGCACACGCGGGAGAGCCCCCAACCCGTAGCCCGGATAAGGCCGCAGGCTGCCATCCGGGGCATGCGGGCTTTCACCGATGCCGCAATGATTGGTGACCGCCATCCCCCCGGATGGCGCTGCGCTTATCCGGGCTACCGAGGCTGATGGCTTAACGCCGGCGCTGCGCCGGCGCCCGGGTTGCGCGTTGATACCACTGCATGATCTGTTCCCCGGTCCAGAACGCCACGCCCTTCTGCTTGCGCAGCTTGCGGAACACCCGCTCGACGGTCTTGATCCGGTGCGGCACGCCGGAGATATACGGATGCAGCGCGATCGCCATGATCTTGGCGCGCGTCCTGCCTTCTTCGTAGAGCCGCTCGAACTGGTCGGCGCAGCGCGATTCGAACTCCGCCGCGGCGTGGTGCTGCACCATCATCATCGCGATGTCGTTGAGTTCCAGCGAATACGGCATGCCCAGCACGGGCCCGTGCGCCGTCTGCACTGCCACCGGCTCGTCATCGACCAGCCAGTCGGCGATGTACTGGATGCCGGCCTCGGCGAGATAATCCGGCGTATACAGCGTCTCGGTGAGCCCCGGCGACAGCCAGCCGACGGGCGCCTTGCCGGTGAATGACTTGATCTCGCGCACCGTGCGCCGGATCATCGCCCGCTGGTCCTTCTCGACATGGGTGGGCTGCTGGTCCCAGGAATGGCCGACGAACTCCCAGCCGGACTTCAGCGCCGCCTCGGCGACCCGGGCGTAATCCGTACAGACCCGGCCGTTGGTGAACAGCGATCCCTGGATGTCGAGCTCGTCGAACATCGCCTGCAGGCGCCAGTAGCCGACACGCATGCCGTATTCATGCCAGGCCCAGTGTGCAAAATCCGGCAGCCGGGTGATGTGCGTCGGCGGCGGCAGCACCTGCCGCGGCATCGGCCGGCCGATATCCCACACTTCGACGTTGACCACGGGCCACACCACCATGCGGATGCCGGCGGGCAGTTTCAGCGGCGGACGGTCGATGATCGGTACATAAGGCAGGCGTTTCGACGGGATCATGGTTTCCTCTGCGGATCGTTCAAGTTAATCGGTGCATGCATTCCAACTCATTGGTCCAACTACTCGTCATTCCGGCGCGCCCCGAAGGAAGTCCCCTTTGGGGAAAAGCCGGAATCCAGGACGGCGCTGACGGTTGAGACAACACATTCCTGGACCCCGGCTAGCGCCGGGGTGACGGTCTTTGGGTTCATCAAGCGGAATTGCCGGTTCGGCGATTATAACGACGCCCCGCCGCCGTTGAGCGCTTCCCGGCATTGCACTACCATCGCGGCTGACCTTCGGAGATGAAACCCATGGACCTGCCCTGCCTGCCACCGATCGCCGCGACCCGCCCGCCGAGAATCCCCTCGCCCGCCGGTGCCTGCGACACGCATTTCCACATTTTCGGTCCGGTCCGCAAATTTCCGTTCGCCGAGAAGCGCTCCTACACGCCGGACGATGCGCCGCTCGAGGCGCTGATCAAGATGCTCGACACGCTGGGCATGGCGCGCGGCGTGGTCGTGCAGGGCCACCCCTACGGCACGGACAACCGCGTCGTGCTCGACGCGCTCCAGCGCGAGCCGAAACGCCTGCGCGGCACCGCGATCGTCAAGCCGGACACCGGCCGCGACGAGCTCCAACGCCTGGCCGACGCCGGCATCAGGGCACTGCGCTTTCACCACATGCCGCACGGCGTGGGCTTCAGCCCGCTGGGCATGCAATCCTTCGCGAAACTTGCACCTGCGATGGCCGATCTCGGCCTGCACGCGCAGTTCATGATGGATGCCAACGCGCTCGACAGCGCGCTGCCCTTTTTCAGGAACTGGAAATTACCGATCGTTCTGGATCACATGGGCAATGTCGACGGCAGCCTCGGCGCCAACCAGCCCGGCGTGCAGCAGATGTGCAAACTGCTGGCTGAAGGCAAAATCTGGGTCAAGGTGTCAGGCGCCTACCGCGTCTCGACGCAGTATCCCGACTACGCCGATGCGCAGGCCATCCACGAAGCGCTGCTACGCGCCAATCCCGAGCAGGTGATCTGGGGCACCGACTGGCCGCATCCGCGGCTCGAAAAAGACATGCCCGAGGACGGGCATCTGCTCGACCTGTTTAATGCGTGGACGCCGGATGCGGGACTACGGAAGAAAATACTGGCGGACAATCCGGCACGGTTGTACGGTTTTTAGTGACCACGCGCCGCGCACAAAATCGATCCGATTCCGGCACCGGTGATGGCCTAGAACATACATGCCGCCGGCAAGGGCGGCACAGGTATCTCAGGAGGGTGATCCACGTGGGCACGCTGCGCTGCGCCCATCCTGGGCTTGCTTACAGCAGTTTCCCAAGAACATATCCGATCACAACCCCGACGAGGAGCGCGATCGTCAGGCTGCGGTAGGTCAACACGTCCTTCGAATACCCGCGGCGAATCGCAACGAACGACACGAAGTAGCCCAGCGCGTTCAGCAGCCAGAAAAAACCTACAGTCAGGACTTTGGCGACTACTGGCCCGACCACCGGGACCATTGCAATGATGCCAAGCATCCAGACAAAGGCGTTCGACACTAGGCCGAGGACGAATATGCCTCCGGCGATGACCCTTGAATCCACATCAAGATGCACGCCCAGCCAGACAAGCAACACAATCAGCGCCCATATCGGCACCATCACTTTCCAGTTCCGCCACCAAGGTGGCCCACCTGGTGCAGGGTTCATGCCTGGTTGACTCTCTGGCATATCGCGTCCGGCGCTTTGTCCAGCATGCGGGTAGGCAATGCGTAGCGTGCCCACCGTACCCCACACCAAACGTTACTTGGTTTTGGCCAGTTCGAGTTCAGTCAGGAACCCCTTCAACTCCGCATACTCCCCATCCATGTACTTGCGTGTCTCGGCGCTCGACTTGTATTCGTCAGCCCAGTTGTTGGTTTCGAGTTCCTTCTTCCAGGCCTCGCTCTGGGTGAGCTGTTTCAGCGCGTTGTCCCAATAGGCCGTCTGCGCCGGGGTCATGCCGCCAGGGCCGATCATGCCGCGCCAGTTGGAGACGATGGCATTGGCGCCCTGCTCTTTCCAGGTCGGCACCTGCGCAAAGACGCCGGCCAGCCGCTGCGGCGACGCGACGGCAATCAGGCGTACGCTGCCCGCCTGCAGGTGTTTGCGCATCAACCCCACCGAGCCCGGCACGACGTCGACGTGGCCGCCGAGCAGCGCAGTGATCGCGTTGCCGCCGGACTGGAACACCGCCGTCTTGGTCTTGCGCAGGTCGATGCCCGCATCCTTCATTGCCATCGCCACGCCCTGATGGTTGGGGTTGCCGAGGCTGGTGGCCACGCCGAAGCTCACTGCGCCCGGGTCTTTCTTCAGGCGATCGAGCAGCTCGCGGCCGCTCCTGATCGGCGAATCGGCCTTGACCGCGACGGTGATGTATTCCTCGAACAGGATGGCCAGCGGCGTCAGATGGGTATAGGTCACCGTCGCGCGGCCGGAGATGTGGTTAGTCAGCAGGCTTTTCGAGGCGATCGACACGAAATGGCCGTCGCCCGGATGCTGGTTCAAGTAGCCGTAGGCAATCGCGCCGCCGCCGCCAGGCTTGTTGACGACCGTCAGCGAAGTCGGCACCGCCTTGCGCTCCTGCAGGATTTTCTGGATCAGCCGGCCGGTAGCATCCTGGCCGCTGCCGGGCGCGGTGTTGATGACGATCTCGACGTTCCTGTCCGGCTGCCAGCCTTGCGCCTGCGCGGGCAAGCCCACCAGCAACAACGATACTCCGGTCAACGCGACTGCAAACCTGCGCCTTGCACCCATGACTCCTCCTTGTTGATTGGTCATTCCGGCGTACGCCGGAATTCAGCAACCGCTCGCATGTCCAACCACCGCCGTTCTGGATGCCGGCTTGCGCCGGCATGACGGCTTTGGTCGGGACTTGCGTGCGGGAATCCGCTTATATCCTTGCGCCGAGCCAGGGCCGGTCCTTGTAGTAATTCTTCTCGAATCCGGCGATGCGTTCCGCATATTGCTGCGTGCGGGCAATGTCGTCCAGCCCTTCGAGCAGGCAGCGCTTGCGCACTTCGTGGATTTCGAAGTGGTGTGCCTTGCCCTCGACGTCAGTGACCGTCTGCGCGGCGAGGTCGACGCTGATTGTCGCGCCGGGCCGGTCCTGCAACTGGCGGCGGATCGCGGCGCACTCTTCCTCAGGCAGCGTCAGCGCGAGCAGGCCGTTCTTCGCGCAGTTCGCGGCGAAGATGTCGCCGAAGCTCGGCGCGATCACGCAGCGGATGCCGAATTCATACAGCGCATACACCGCAGTCTCGCGCGAGGAGCCGCAGCCGAAGTTGCGGTCGGCGACGATGATGCCGGACTGGTCGTAGGGCGCGGCGTTCAACATGAACTCGGTGGGCGTGCCGTCCGGCTTGAAACGCGAGTCGTAGAACAGGATCTCGCGGTACCGGGGCCCGCGCGGCACCTTGTTGAAGCGCGTCGGACACAGCTGGTTGGTGTCGATATTGGCTTCGTGCATCGGTACCGCGATGGCGGTGATGGTGGTAAAGGGTTGCATGGATGATTGCTCCGGATGGGTTTATTTCAGCAGGTCCCGCACATCGGTCAGATGCCCCGTGATCGCCGCCGCGGCGGCCATCGCCGGGCTGAGCAGGTGGGTGCGGCCGCCGGGGCCCTGGCGGTTGCGGAAATTGCGGTTCGAGGTCGAGGCGCAGCGTTCCCCGGGCTGCAGGTAATCGCCGTTGATCGCAGTGCACATCGAGCAGCCGGGATCGCGCCATTCGAAACCCGCCTTGATGAACACCTGATCCAGTCCTTCGGCCTCGGCCTGGCGCTTGACCGCCATCGATCCGGGCACCACCCAGGTGGTCACCTGCGCCTTGCCGCGCTGCGCCACTGCGGCGGCAGCACGCAGGTCTTCGATGCGGGCATTGGTGCAGGACCCGATGAACACGCGGTCAAGCCTGATGTCGGTGAGTGCCATGCCGGGGCGCAGCGCCATGTATTCCAGCGCGGTTTCGTACTCGGAACGTTTTTGCGGATCCTTGATGCCCGCAGGATCGGGCACCACGCCGGTGATCGGCAGTGCGTGTTCGGGACTGATGCCCCAGGTCGCCGTCGGCGCGATCTGCGTGGCGTCGAGTTTGACTTCCCTGTCGAATTTCGCGCCCACATCGGTGCCCAGCGCGCGCCAGGCATCGAGCGCCTGTTCCCACGCCCGGCCCGTCGGCGCATAAGGCCGGCCTTCGACCCAGGCGTAGGTCTTGTCGTCCGGTGCGATCAGGCCGACACGAGCACCGGCCTCGATCGACATGTTGCACACGGTCATCCGTCCTTCCATGCTTAAGGCCTGGATGGTCGAGCCGGCGTATTCGATGGCGTGGCCGGTCGCGCCGTCGACGCCGATCTGCGCGATCAGCGCGAGGATCAGGTCTTTCGCGGTCACCCCGAAACCCGGATCGCCATCGATGGTGATGCGCATGGCTTTGGGTTTGCGCTGCCACAGCGCCTGCGTCGCCATCACATGCGCGAATTCGGACGCGCCGACACCATAGGCCAGGCAGCCGAATGCGCCGTGGGTGGAGGTATGCGAATCATTGCCGATCACGAACAGGCCCGGCTGGATGATGCCCTGCTCCGGCGGTACGATGTGCATGATGCCCTGGTGCTCGTGCGCCATGCCGAACAGCGTGACACCGTATTTTTTTGCCATGTTCTGCATGTCGATCACCATGTTGCGGATGCCGGTGTCCGCAATGGCGTCCGTACCCCTGGCGCGGCCGGTGGTCGGCACGTAGTGATCGGTAAACGCGAAAATCTGGCCGGGCCTGATCACCTTGCGTCCGGATTTCTCCAGTGCGGTGAACGCGTGCAGCGTGTTTTCCTGGGCCAGCGCGACGTCCACGTACATCAGCGACTCGCCCTCGTCGCTGAGGATGTGGTGCGAATTCCACAGTTTCTCGATGATCGATTGCGGGGTGTTGCCGGTCATCACACGTGATTCCTTGCGTTGCGGTCAATGTGCGCCGCTACAGCAGCTCGCGCACATCGGTGAAATGCCCCTTGATCGCCGCCGCGGCGGCCATCGCCGGGCTGACCAGGTGGGTGCGCCCGCCCGGGCCCTGGCGGTTGCGGAAATTGCGGTTGGAGGTCGACGCACAGCGCTCGCCGGGCTGCAACTGGTCGCCGTTGATCGCGGTGCACAGCGAGCAGCCGGGATCGCGCCATTCGAATCCGGCGTCGACGAGTATGCGGTCGAGTCCTTCCTTCTCGGCCTGCGCCTTGACGGTTTTCGAGCCGGGCACCACCCACGCCGGCACCACGGCATGGCCGCGCCTGGCGACTTCGGCAGCAGCACGGATGTCCTCGATGCGGCTGTTGGTGCAGGAACCGATGAACACGCGGTCGATCCGGATGTCGGTCAACGGCATGCCGGCCTTGAGCCCCATGTAATCGAGCGCCATGGTCCAGTCGCTGCGCCGCCGTTCATCCGGCGCATGACGCGGGTCGGGCACCGTGCTGCCCACCGGCGCCGCCATTTCCGGGTTGACGCCCCAGGTCACCATCGGCTCGATTTGCGCCGCGTCGAGCGCGACGTTGCGGTCGAACCTGGCATCGGTATCGCTGGGTAACGCCTTCCACAGCGCCAGCGCATCGTTCCACGCCGCGCCCTTTTTCGGCGCATAGGGCCGGCCTTCCATGTAGGCGTACGTGGTTTCATCCGGCGCGATCATGCCGCAGCGGGCGCCCGCCTCGATCGACATGTTGCATACCGTCATGCGGCCTTCCATGCTCATCGCCGCAAACGTCGATCCGGCATACTCGATGGCATGGCCCACGCCGCCCGCGGCACCGATGCGGGCGATCACCGCGAGGATGATGTCCTTGGGCGCAACACCAAAGCCGAGCCGGCCATCGACCTGGATGCGCAGCGTCTTCGGCTTGCGCTGCCAGGTCGCCTGCGTCGCCAGCACATGCGTCATGTCGGAGGCGCCGATGCCGAACGCGATGCTGCCGAACGCGCCGTGGGTGGAAGTATGCGAATCCGCGCCGCAGATCAGCAGACCCGGCTGGGTAATGCCCTGTTCCGGCGGCACGATATGCAGGATGCCCTGGCGCGGGTCGTCGAAGCCGAACAGCATGATGCCGTGTTTGGCCGTGTTCTCGTGCTGCGCGATCACCATGTTGCGGATTTCGTCGAC
>RPOR01000157.1 GCA_003820645.1 Betaproteobacteria bacterium | reverse complement strand
GACTTTCAGTCCGAACATGATTTTCCGCCATTGCGTAATTTGCAGGAACGCGTTGTGTCCGATCAACCGACATGCCGCGGGGTCGTGCGAACTGCGCCCGGGGTCTGTCCATTGGCTCATAACGCCCCGAGACGTATCTTAGGGGCGCGCAGGGATTTGGATTTGACCCACATCAAAGCTGCTTGAGAATTCCTCCCCGCAGCCGGCCGGCAGCGCTAGGCGGCTGCGGCCGCCGCCTGCTGTGCCGCGAGCTTGGTCTTGAACAGCCAGTCGCGATAGTCGTCCATATCGCCATCGAAGGGCTGCAACTGCCCGTCGGCGACGATCAGGAACTGGTCGGTGGTCGCGCGCAGCAGGTGACGGTCATGCGACACCAGCACCAGCGTACCTTCGAACTGCGCCAGCGCCACGGTCAGCGCCTCGCGGGTCTCGAGATCGAGGTGGTTGGTCGGTTCGTCGAGCAGCAGCAGGTTGGGCCGCTGCCAGACGATCATCGCCAGCGCGAGCCGGGCCTTTTCACCGCCGGAGAAATGGGTGATGGGGTTGAGCGCCATTTCGCCGGGGAAATTGAAACCGCCCAGAAACCCGCGCAGCTCCTGCTCGCGGGTGCGCGGTGCAATGCGCGACAGGTTCCACAACGGCGATTCGTCGTTGCGCAGCATTTCCACCTGGTGCTGCGCAAAATAGCCGATCACCAGACCCTTGTTGAAGTTGGCGGTGCCGGCCAGCGGCGCGAGTTCACCGGCAATGGTCTTGATCAGTGTCGATTTGCCGGCCCCGTTGATGCCGAGCAGGCCGTAGCGCTGCCCGCTCTGCAATGAGAAATTGATGCCGCGCAGCACCACCTTGTCGGCAGCTTCCGCGGAGCGGTAACCCGCGTCCACCCCCTCCATCACCAGCAGGGGATCGGGCGCGCGCAACGGCTCGCGGAACTCGAACTGGAACGGGGCCGTGACATGCAGCGGCGCGAGGTCTTCCATTTTCGCCAGCATTTTCATGCGGCTCTGCGCCTGACGCGCCTTGCTCGCCTGTGCCTTGAAGCGGCTGATGAAGGATTCGAGGTGCGCGCGTTCGCGCTGCTGCTTCTCGATCATGCCGGCGGCCAGCACCACCGCCGCGGCGCGCTGGCGCTCGAAATCGGAATAGTGGCCCGCGTAGCGCTTCAACTTCCTGTTGTCGATGTGCACGATCACGTTGACGACGCCGTCGAGGAAATCGCGGTCGTGCGATACGATCACCAGCGTGCCGGCGTAACGCTTCAGCCACTCCTCCACCCAGAGGATGGCGTCGAGGTCGAGGTGGTTGGTCGGTTCGTCGAGCAGCAGCAGGTCGGAGGGGCACATCAGCGCCTGCGCCAGGTTCAGCCGCATCCGCCAGCCGCCGGAAAAGCTCGATACCGGCTGCTCCATCTGGTCGTGGCTGAAACCCAGGCCATGCAGCAGCCGTTCGGCGCGTGAGCGCACCGTCCAGGCGTCGGCGTCGGTGAGGTCCGCGTAGATCGAGCCGATGCGCTCGCCTTCATCGGCGGCTTCGGCTGCGGCGAGTTCGGTCTCCAGACGGCGCAGCGTGGTATCGCCATCGATGGCGTAATCGATCGCCGCGCGATCCAGCGCCGGGGTTTCCTGGGCGACATGCGCCACGCGCCAGCGTGCCGGGTAATCGACGTTGCCCTTGTCGGCATGCAGTTCGCCGCGCAGCAGCGCAAACACGCTCGACTTGCCGGTGCCGTTGGCGCCGATCAGGCCGATCTTGTCGCCGGGGTTGAGCGATACGTCCGCGTCTTCGAGGAGGACCTTGGCGCCGCGCCGCAGCGTAATCTGGGTGAAACGAATCATCGGGTTCTGCGGGGGATCAGTGAACGAAGGGGCGCATTCTACGCAGAATGCCCCGCCCGCGCCCGCACTTCCGGCGTTGCGCGGTCAGCGCGCCACGAGCCGCCACAGGGACGTGATCTCCGCAGCGCGCGCTGCATGCAGCGGATCCGCGGGGTCCTGCGCCTTGGGGTGCTGCGGCCGTGCCTCGCTGCGGCTTTTCACCCGCAGCCCTGCCGCGTCGATCTGCGCCAGCAGTTCCTCGCGCGTGCGCAAGCCCAGATGCTCGGCAATGTCCGACAGGATCAGCCAGCCCTCGCCCTCCGGTTCCAGGTGCGCAGCAAGCCCTGCGAGGAACCCGCGCAGCATTTTCCCGCCGGGGTCGTAGACCGCACGCTCGATCGGTGCACTGGGGGTTGACGGTATCCACGGCGGATTGCAGACGACCAGCGGCGCGCGGCCTTCGGGAAACAGATCCGCTTCGACGACTTCCACCTGTCCCGTCAGACCCAGCCGCGCGATGTTGTCGCGCGCGCAGGCGAGCGCGCGCGCATCGTTCTCGGTCGCAATGACTTTCGCGACACCGCGCCGCGCGAGCACCGCAGCCAGCACGCCGGTACCGGTACCGATATCGAATGCCAGCGTCTGCGCAGGCAGTGTTGCCGCCGCCACCAGCTTCACGTACTCGCTGCGGATCGGTGCGAATACCCCGTAATGCGGGTGTATGTGCGCTCCCAGCGCCGGCACGTCCACGCCCTTTTTGCGCCATTCATGCGCGCCGATCAGGCCCAGCAGTTCGCGCAGCGAAACCACGCTGGGCTCGGTGCCCGCGCCCCAGGCTTCCGTGCAGGCAAGCCTGACGTCGGGTGCGCGGCGCAACGGGATCGCGTAATCGGCCTCCACCGGAATCAGCAGCATCGACAGCGTATGTGCGCGCTGGGCCTGCGCCTGGCGATGACGATGGAAAGCGGCGCCGGGTGCGGGATCCGCGGCCTCCGGCTTGCGGCGCACCTTGCGCGGACGGTCGATGCGACGCATCAGCGCCTGCAGCAACTGCCGCGCGTTCTGGAAATCGCTGCGCCACAGCAGCGCGGTGCCTTCGGCGGCGAGCCGGTAAGCGGAGTCGGCGGTCATTGTGTCATCGGCGATAACCACGCGCTTCGGCGGCGCGGCACCGCTTTCGGAACGCCAGCGCACGGCGCGCTCTGCCGTGCCATCGTTAAAATGAATCAGGGGGTGTTCAGTCAAGGGGCTGCTTTCCGCGGGTCACCGCCGGTCCGACGCAGGTGCAAGATCACGCCACAGGGCAAAGCATAACAGGGATCATCTGCAGCGCTGCGGCGAAGCAAGCCCGCGCCAATGCGTTTCACGGCGCGGGTCATGCGCCCGGGTACGCTGAAACCGGCGGCGACAGCGTCAAGCTAGTTCTTGTCGAGCGCGCTGCGATCACCGAATGACGAATACAATGCCGAGAACGGGCCGCGCAGGCCCTGCGCGGATTTGGCAATCGCCTCCCGGTCACCCGCGGCGAGGTCCCGTTGCAGGTCCGCCATGGCACGGGTTTCGTTCGCGATCAGCTTGTTCAGGCGGTCACGCCGCTCGGCGGTGGGCGCAAAGACGGCGTCGATTTTCGCGCCCTGCACCGTCGCCCAGCGCTGGTCCGCTTCGCTGAAAGTGCTGGTGATCTTCGCGACGTCGGCAGCGGTCAGCTGCTCGCCGGTCTTGCCTCTGGCGATGAGGTGTATCGCTTCCATCGGATCATGGAAACGGACGACGTCATCGAGGAAATACGGCATTTTCATGCGCTCGCGCAATTCGAGGAACGCCACGCGCACCGCTTTGAGTTGTTCGCGCGCCTTCGCAAAATCCTTCCCGCTGCCGATGACGCGGCCGGCTGCGCCGATCAGCCGGTCGATCTGCTCCAGGTCGGACTGCCATTGCGGGTCGCCGCCCTTGGTCGCCATGTGCTGCTGCTTGAAACCGGCCCACTGCGCACTGAACGCGTCCATCGCGCGTTTGGCTTCCTCCGGCTGCGGTGGCGTGCGATTGGCAATGCCGAATGCGGGAATGAAGGCGCGATCCAGCGCCACCATGTCCTCCTTCAGCCCGGCAGCCGAAGCGGCAATGGGCAACAACATGAATACGAACAGGCACAACCAGGTTTTTGCAGCATTGGCGTTCATGACAACGGTCTCCGCACAGTCAGGCAGTGCAGCAAAATATAATCGGTTTCTGATATTCAGGATTGACCTGCATCAAATGCGAGGGCATCCATCCGACCGTGGGAGCGCGGCGCAGCCTGAAAACACCAGGCCCGAATTCTTGCCGCGCCGGGGCCGGGCCGCGCGCCGGCATGGGCACCATCGACAAAAAAAGGGCCCGCCGGCCCCTCTCTCGGATCGGCAGGCCGCGGACGCGGTCAGTCCGGCCCGTTGGCCGGCCAGGCCGCCGCGTCGATGGTTTCGCGGTAGGCATGCCAGGTGGCATGCCCCAGCACGGGGATGGTCACCGCAAGCCCGAGCAGCGCGGTCGCGAAGCCGATCGCGGTAAGGCCGACGATCAGCAGCGCCCACACCGCCATCGCGGGCTTGTTGCGCAGCACGGCATTGACGCTGGTCACGATGGCCGTCACCGCATCGGCCTCGCGGTCGCACATCATCGGCAGCGAGAACGCGCTGAAGATGAAGGTCAGCAACGCGAAAATCGACCCCACGGCCGAGCCGATGGCGAGAAACATCGCCAGCTCGCGCCAGTCGGCGCCGCCCCCCGCCGGAAAAAATACATGGACCATCGACCCCGCACGGGCCCACACCAGGAACAGCACCAGCAGCGCGAGCGCAAACACCATCGCATTGCCCAGCGACTTGCGCTGCGTGCCGAAACAGCGCGCCAGTGATGGCGTCAGCCCGTGCTCGAGCTGGCGGCTGATCGAATACAGGCCCAGCGCCAGCACCGGTGCGATGAACACGAAGCCGGACAGCAGCACCAGCGCGGCCCAGTAGCTGCCGAGCTTGAGCCCGATGCCGGTGACCAGCCAGGAGAGCAGCGCGATGAAAATGCCGTACCCCAGACTCTGCCGCGGCGCACGCCGGAAATCCGCCCAGCCTTTGCGGATCCAGGCGAACGGTGCGCCGGCACTCAAGGTGCGGCACGGCGCGGCGAACGGCAGTGCCGCAGGATCCGGTGGTGCGGATTCACGCTGCGCCGGGTTATCGGACAACGGGCTTTCGGTCATCTCGTTCGCTCCCGGTCAACGCGTGCGCCGCCCCGCCGGCATCAGTCCGCGCGGATGTTCGCTTCCCTGATGATCTTCGTCCATCTGGCAAAACCCTCGAGAAGATACGCCTGAATTGCTTTTTTGCGTCCGCCGCCAGTCGGTCCGGCAGCCAAGGCCGCAGATTAAGTGCGCGATGCGGGGTTGGCAAGCGGATCACCATGTGGTGCCATGCGCCTTCGCGCGCGGGTTTTTGTGCTCTAATCAATCTGCCGGAGACTGCACCCCACGGAGGAGACCATGGATACAGTGCAAGGCTTGACGTCATCCGCCCGCGACGGCAACGAACCGATCGGCGTAAACGCTGATGCGGCCGATCGGGCAGTCTGGCAATTTAGTTCGCAACTGTTGCGGCCATCGCCATTCGACCGATGTAAGCATCGGAACATCATCAATGAGTTCGTGAGAAGCACCGCGGTGTTATCTGCCGGGGTGCCGAGTATTCCGAACCTCGCGGTATACAAAACATAACCCCCCTGTCGGGCCATTCCGGTGCGATGCACTACTGTAAGGAGACGTGCAGATGATCATCTCGATAGTGACCTTTAAGCTGCCGAAACGATGGACCGTCGATGAAGCAAGCCGTGTGTTCAGGTCGACAGCGCCGAAATACCTGGGTAAGCCGGGCCTGGTTCGGAAGCACTACTATGTGACGGAGGCAGGTGACCGGGCAGGCGGCATCTACCTTTGGAAGTCAAAGGCTGATGCGGAGTCCTGCTACACGCCTGAGTGGCAAGCCACCGTCACTGAAAAATACGGCGCGCCGCCGGACATCCTTTATGTAAATGTCCCTGTTTCAGTGGACAACCTGAAGCAGGTCATTGAAACCGCCTGATCCTTATGGCGCTCGCGGATGAGATGCGATCTGACCACCAACCGCTGACCCGGCTCGCTGGCGGCACCGCTAAACCAAGGAATTTTCCGTTTCAGTGACCCACTCCAAGGAGCAGTCATGAAATACGTGAGCTATGCCACCTACGCGACCGACAAAACGAAGATTGCCGCGCATCGACCGGCGCACCGGGAATACCTCTCCATGCTGCTCAACCAGGGAAAGCTGGTAGCCGCGGGGCCTTTTACGGACGATAGCGGCGGTCTGTTCATCTACGAAGTCGACTCCGCCGAGGCTGCGTCCGCGCTGGTGGCAGGGGACCCGTTTTCCATAAACGGCGTGTACCAGAAATTCGAGATCAAACCTTGGAAACTCGTATTCTCCAATACCGAACTGCTGCGCACTGCCGGCTAGTCGTAGCGCCAAGCAGTATTCGCAAGCGGTGAGCACAACCCCTGTTTGCACTGAACACTTACCCAGACGCACTTTGCGCGCGGGCTTCACGCCAGTAAAGCGCAAGATTCAAATTCGACAGTGCAAAAAAGGGGCCTCTCGGCCCCTTTTTCTATGCTGCAATTTCCTAAGACTAAGCCGCCTGCTGCCCCTTGAGCAGCAAATCAACCACCTGCGGCGCAATCTCCGCCGCGCGCTGGTCCATCTGCTCCGGCGTCAGGTTGGCGATCGGATGCGGCATCACCAGGAATTTCAGGTCCGGCACGCCCCAGGTGCGCGCCATCGCCTTGCCGGTCACCGTGAACACATGCGTCACGATGGACGCCGACGGAACCCCATTCTGTTCAAACACTATGCTGTCGAGCACACTGCCCGAGCTGCATGACCCTCAGTCGCCGACGCCTGCGACGATGATGTCGCAGTTCTGCTTGTACTCGGCGATCATTTCCGGGCTGGGTGCGGAACCGGCGCTTTTCTTTTTGCGGATCACGTGCGACTTCGCGCCGTGTTCCTTTTCAAGAATGCCGGCGATGCGCATCAGCAGCTGGTCGGAGTTGTGCTTGGTGTTGTCGACCAGGCCGATGCGCAGGCCCTTGAGTGACTTCGGGCGCGGCACGAAGTTGATGCTGCGCGACTTCACTTCCGTGGTGGGATCGTAAATCTGCAATGACATGGCGCTCTCCTTTACTCGTGGATCACAATTACATAAGTATTTGTTTTTATTGATATTTTTATGGAATCCGGATTTCCCGCGTAACGCTCTGCGAGCCGTTCTTGCCGCCCCAGCCTGGAATGTAGCAGGACTGCACGCCCGCCTTGCCGCCGGCGGCGATGACCAGGAAATCCTGCGGCGTGTGCACCAGCGGCTGCAGCGTGGCTTCGGTTTCGGCGGTGATCGGGCCGGTGCGGATGTTGGCGCGCTGCATTTCGGCCTGGGACATTTTGCTGTGTTCGAACACGAAGTTCTGCACGTCTTCGCGCGACCAGCCCGCCTTTTGCATGATGAGCTGGTGTTCGCCGG
>RPOR01000156.1 GCA_003820645.1 Betaproteobacteria bacterium | reverse complement strand
GCGACGCCCGCCCCGACGGCCGCACCGGCTCCGACTCCGGCCAAACCGGTCGAGGCGCCGTTACTTGCCGCCGTGCAGATCCTGACCGGCCCCAGCGCCGGCAAGGAACTTGACCTCGTCAAGAACCTGACCACGCTCGGCAAGCCCGGACTCCAGGTCGCAGTGATTACGCGCCGCCCGCAAGGTTATTTCATCACCCATGTCGAAGGCGCAAAGTTTCCGGTGATAAACGGCAAGATGATCGACGCCCAGGCACAGCCCCTGCATGATCATGATGTGGTCGAACTGGCCGGCGTGAAGATGGAATTTTTCATAAAGAAATAACAAGATCGCGCAGAGCAGCGCAGCCGACCGGCGTGCGGTGTCCATTGTGCGACGGGTGGGCATGAGGCCGGGGCGAGTCGGCGCGCGTCTCCGGATGATGTGACGGCCACGCGCAGGCCGGTGCGCTTTAGGACGACAGGGTGAGAAAAAATCTGACGCGTATCGCGATTGGCATGGCCATTGTCGCCCTGTTTCTTGCGCATGCGGTACACCTCTTCCGCATCCCGCTGTTCGACAATCTCGAGGCCATCGTCTACGACACGCGGTTGCGGTTGACCATGCCGCGCACCGTTGATCCGCGTGTCGTGATCCTCGACATTGACGAGAAAAGTCTCCGGGAAAAGGAGCAGGGCGGGGAAGGTCGCTGGCCATGGCCGCGGGACCGCCTGGCGCTGCTGCTGGACAAGCTTTTTGACAAATACGGCATCGCCGTCGTGGGTTTCGACGTGGTGTTCGCGGAACGCGACGAGTCATCGGGCATCCGCGTAATCGAGCGGCTCGGCCAGCGCGAACTGAAGGGCGTGCCCCAGTTCCAGGCCGTGCTCGAGCAAGTGCGACCGCAGCTCGAATACGACGACATATTCGCGAGCAAGATGAAGGGCCGCGCCGTCGTGCTGGGGCATGTGTTCCTCAGCGATGATCCCGACAATGCCAGCCGCAAGGGCATGCTGCCGCCACCGGTGCTGCCCGCAGGAACGTTTGGCGGACGCAGTGTCGGAGTTACATCGTGGTCCGGCTACACCGCAAACCTGGAGCGGCTGCAGCGCGCGGCCACCGCTGCGGGGCACATCAATCCGCTGCCAGACCAGGACGGCATCACGCGCCGCGTGCCGATCCTGATCGAGTATGACCACGCCTACTACGAGCCGCTGTCGATGGCGATGGTGCGGGCGATCCACGGCCAGCCGCCGGTGGTCCCCGTGGTCAATGCGGAAGGAAGCTCCGCCAGTTACAGCGGCCTGGAGTGGGTCAAGACCGGTCCATTTGAGATCCCGGTGGACGACCAGGCGGCCGCGCTGGTGCCCTACCGTGGCGCCAAAGCAAGCTTTCGCTACTACTCGCTGGTCGACGTGCTCAATGAGCGGGTGGCGGTGGAGGAGTTACGCGGGAAAATTGCATTGGTGGGCACCACGGCTCCCGGTTTGCTCGACCTGCGGGCGACGCCGGTAGACCCGGTATTCCCCGGTGTGGAAATCCACGCCAACCTGATCGCCGGCATACTCGACGGCAACATCAAGCAACGCCCGCCGTACGTGGTCGGCGCGGAGTTCGTGCTGCTGCTGCTCGCCGGCATGGCGCTGACGCTGATGCTCCCGGTGCTGTCGCCGTTCAAATCCATGCTGGTGACCGCGTTGGCGCTGGTCGCGGTGGTCGGCGCGAATCTCGTCGTATTTCATACCGGCAATCTGGTGCTGCCGCTGGCATCGGGGATATTGCTGATTCTCGTGCTGTTTACCTTCAACATGGCCTACGGCTTCTTCGTTGAAGCGCGCGGTACGCGCCTGATCACCGGTCTGTTCGGGCAGTATGTGCCCCCGGAACTGGTCGAGGAAATGGCGCGCAACCCCGAGCGGTTCAACATGGCGCCGCGGGCCGAGGAACTTACGGTATTGTTTTCCGACGTGCGCGGATTTACTACCATTTCGGAAAGCCTCTCGCCGGAAGACCTGTCGGTGTACATCAATGATTATCTGACGACGATGAGTCTGGTGATCCGTGAAGGCCATCGCGGCACGCTGGACAAATACATTGGTGACGCCGTGATGGCCTTCTGGGGCGCGCCGATGGCTGATCCCTGCCATGCGCAGAATGCCGTGCTCGCGGCGCTGGACATGATGAAACAATCGGCGGTGCTCAACCGGAAGTTCGGCGAAAAAGGCTGGCCGCCGTTTGCGATCGGCATCGGCGTCAACTCCGGGACCATGCGTGTCGGCGATATGGGGTCGCAGATCCGCAAAGCCTATACCGTAATGGGTGATGCGGTGAATCTGGGCTCGCGGCTGGAGGGCATTACCAAGCAGTACGGAGTTGATATCCTGATCGGCCAGGCGACCAAGGAGCGTATCAGCGGCATCGTGCTGCGCGAAGTCGACCTGGTCCAGGTCAAAGGCAAGGATGAGCCGGTCGCAATCTATGAGCCAATCGGTGTGGAGGGCGAGGTTGAACAAAGCCGGCTTGACGAGATCAAACTCTGGAATCAGGCGCTGCGCTACTATCGCTCACAAGACTGGGACAAGGCCGAATTGCAGCTCATCAATCTCAAGAAGATCGCACCGCGCGGCAAGCTCTACGACGTGTTTCTTGAGCGCATCGCCGAATATCGCGGCAATCCGCCGGATTCCGGCTGGGTCGGCGTGCACAAGTTCGATACCAAGTGATGAGACTGCGCATTCTTGGCTGCAGCGGCGGCATCGGCGGCGAACTGCGCACGACGTCGATGCTGCTCGACGACGATGTATTGGTCGACGCCGGAACCGGCGTCGGCGACCTCTCGCTGCAGCAACTCGCCCAAATCGACCATATTTTCCTGACCCATTCACACCTGGATCATGTGGCTTGCATCCCGTTCCTGCTCGATACGGTTGGCTGGCAGCGTACGCGCCCGATCACGCTGCATGCGCTCCCGGAGACACTGGAGATACTCAGCGAGCACCTGTTCAACTGGAAACTATGGCCGGATTTCCGCAAGATTCCGGACGTGCGGAATCCGGTGCTGCATTATGCTTCCGTGCGCATTGGCGAGCCGGTGGTGCTCGACGGCGGGCGCACCATCACGCCGCTGCCGGCGAATCACGTGGTGCCCGCGGTGGGCTTTCACCTGGATTCCGGCGCTGGCGGGCTGGTTTTCACCGGGGACACTACCCGTCATGACCCGTTATGGAAATATGTAAATAAAATCAATAAGTTAAACTATCTCATTATCGAGTCGGCGTTAGCCGACTCGGAGCGCGAACTTGCGGTAGTCTCGAAACATCTTTGCCCGAGCCTGCTGGCGGAGGAGTTGGCGCAACTGCAGCTGAATCCGGCCATTTATGTGACACACTTCAAACCGCGGGAAGCGGAAATTATCATGCAGCAGATCGAGGCCCGGCTGCCACAGCGGCGCATCGGCATGCTCGAGCAGAATCAGGTTTTTGAATTCTGAGTCCGGCGTGGCGTCCGTGGGCCGCGTCAGCAAGCGCAGTAACGGCAACAGAAAGGGGTGATCATGAGTACCGTACTCCAGAGCAAACCGGCAGCCGCAGACAACCTCGCTGAGAAGGTGAGCTTCCAGCAGAAGTTGCAGGTCGTCACCAACAAGATCCATGCGACCCGCAACATCGATGAAATCATCCTCGAGTTGTCGCAGGAGTTGTGCAACCTGTTCAACGCCGACCGCTTGACGATTTACCTGCTCAGCGAGGACAAGGGTTCGATCATTTCCAAGGTCAAGACGGGACTCAATTCATTCAAGGATATCAAGCTGCCGATCAACGAACAGTCCATTGCCGGCTACGTTGCGTCCAGCAAACGCATAGTCAACATCCGTGACGTTTACGATGATGCCGAGCTGAAGTCACACAGTGCACAGCTGAATTTCCTGAAGGCTGTCGATGCCAAGACCGGATATCGTACCAAGCAGATGCTGGTTGCTCCGGTAGTGGAGGCAAAGACCAAAGAGTTGATTGGTGTTGTGCAGATCATCAACAACAAGGCGGGGCATCCGTTTCCACCGATGATGGAGGAAGGGGTCCTCTCCCTGACCGAGACACTGGCGATTGCATTCCGCCAGCGCCAGGGACCGATGATGCAGGTGCGCAGCAAGTACGACGCCCTGGTCACCAACGCGGTGATTTCAGGGGAAGAGCTCGAGCTCGCCCAGCGTTCGGCGCGGCGCAAGAACCTCGATGTCGAAACCGTGCTGATCGATGAATTTCAGGTCAAGCTGCCGGCACTGGGCGACGCCCTGGGCAGCTATTTCGGTGTGTCCTATGAACCGTTCAAGCAGGACCGCATCAAGCCGCCGGACCTGATGCGCAACATGAACCGGGAGTTTTGCCAGAACAACCAGTGGGTTCCTCTGGAAGACAGCAAGGAAGGCATCATCGTGGTGACCACCGATCCGGAGCGGGTCAAGGCGTCGCGGATGGTCAGCAACGTTTATCCGAAAAGCAAGATCGTCTACCGCGTTACCACCAACCGCGAGTTCGTCAGCACGCTCGACCAGATGTTCGGCGCCGGCAGCGGGCTTGAGGATTCCGGCAACATCGACGACATGCTCGGCAGCCTGGATGACGAGGGTGAAGGCGAGAACGCCGGCGGTGATGACGTGGTGTCAGCGGCTGCCGACAACGAGCTGGTCAAGCTGGTCAACAAGATCATCATCGACGCCTACCAGCAGGGCGCATCCGACATTCATATCGAGCCCTATCCCGGCAAGGCGAAGACCGAAATCCGATTCCGTCGCGATGGTTCGCTGCAGCCCTACATTCAGGTGCCGGCAAGTTACCGCAATGCGCTCGCTGCGCGCCTGAAGATCATGTGCGACCTGGATATCTCGGAGCGTCGCCGCCCGCAGGACGGCAAGATCAAGTTCAAGAAGTTCGGCCCTCTCGATATCGAACTGCGGGTCGCGACCATCCCGTCAGCAGGTGGCGTTGAGGACATCGTGATGCGGATCCTGGCCGCGGGTGAACCGATCCCGCTCGACAAGCTGGGGCTGACCAAATACAACCTGGAAACGCTGAAGCAGGTCGTATCCAAGCCATACGGTCTGTTTTTCGTCTGCGGCCCCACCGGCTCGGGCAAGACGACGACGCTGCACTCCGTGCTTGGTTACCTGAATACCCCGGACACCAAGATCTGGACGGCAGAGGATCCGGTCGAGATCACGCAGAAAGGCCTGCGCCAGGTGCAGATGAACCCCAAGGCCGGGATGACCTTCGCGGTGGCGATGAAGGCATTCCTGCGTGCGGACCCCGACATCATCATGGTTGGCGAGATGCGTGACAAGGAAACCGCCGGCACCGGCATCGAAGCCTCGCTGACGGGTCACCTGGTGTTCGCCACACTGCACACCAACAGCGCGCCGGAATCGATCGTTCGCCTGCTCGACATGGGCATGGATCCGTTCAACTTCGCTGACGCACTGCTCGGCATCCTGGCGCAGCGCCTGGCCAAGCGCCTGTGCGGCAAATGCAAGAAACCGCATGTTGCGACCGATGAGGAAATTCACGCGCTGATCGCGGAATTCTCGGTGGAGATGAGAAATACCCAGACCTGGAAGAAGGATCCCAAGGCCGCGGAAACCAGACTGCTCGAAGGCTGGATCACGAATTACGGCGATCAGAACGGCAAGCTGATTATCCATGAACCCGTCGGCTGCGAAGTCTGCGGCGGCAGCGGTTACAAAGGACGGGTGGGCCTCCACGAACTGCTGGTGGGTACCGATCCGCTGAAGAAAAACATCCAGGAGCATGCACGGGTCTCGGACATGGTGGCGACCGCACTCGAAGAAGGGATGCACACCCTGAAGCAGGACGGTATTGAAAAAGTGTTGATGGGCATCACCGACATGAAGCAGGTGCGTGCGGTTTGCATCAAATAGCGTCTGCGCCGCTTCCCCGACGTTCATGATTCAGGCTCAAACCTTGCCGGTCGCAACCGAGCTTGCCCACCGGCTCGGCGAATTGCTGCGCATCGGCGTTGCGCTGTCGCGCGAGCGCGACATCACGCGGCTGCTTGAGGCCATCCTCGTCGCGGCCAAGGACATCACCAATGCCGACGGCGGCACTCTTTACCGGATGACGGATAACCAGCAGGCGCTGCGCTTCGAGATCATGCGCAACGAAACGCTCGGCATCGCCATGGGCGGCACCAGCGGCGTGGAAATCCCGTTTTACCCGGTCAACCTGTATGACAAGGACGGCAAGGCCATCCACAGCATGGTCGCAGCCTACGCGGTGCATCATGACTGTTCGGTGAACATTGCCGATGCCTACACGGAAGCGGGATTTGATTTTTCAGGTACCAAGAATTTCGACAAGAAAACCGGCTACCGGTCGACGTCGTTCCTGACGGTGCCGATGAAGGACCACGAGAACGAGATTATCGGCGTGCTGCAGCTGATTAACGCGAAAAACCGCGTTACCGGCCAGGTCGTGCCGTTCTCCCAAAACGAGCAGCAGCTGGCGGAATCACTGGCCTCGCAGGCGGCGATCGCACTGACGAACCGGCTGCTGATCAACCACCTGGAGAGCCTGTTCGAATCGTTTATCCAGATGATCAACGCCGCAATCGATGACAAGTCGCCGTATACCGGAGGGCATTGCGAGCGTGTGCCGACGCTGACCATGCTGCTGGCGGAAGCCGTGACCACCTGCAAGGTCGGGCCGCTCAGGGGTTTCGCGATGAGTGATCGTGACCGCTACGAACTGAAGATCGCCGGACTGCTGCACGACTGCGGCAAGGTTACCACCCCGGTGCATGTGGTCGACAAGGCTACCAAGCTGCAGACGATTTTCGACCGGATCGAGCTGATCGACACGCGATTCGAAATCATCCGTCGCGACGCGCAGCTCGCCCTGCTGACCGGGGGCGCGAGCGCAGCGGCGACCGAAACCCTGCTCCGCGACATCGATGCGGACCGGGAATTCCTGCGCCGGACCAACATCGGCGGCGAGACCATGCGCGACGAGGACATTGCCCGGGTCAAGGCAATCGCCGTCAGATATCAATGGCGCCGTCCCGACGGCACCATCGGTGATTTTCTGAGTGCCGAAGAGTTTGAAAATCTGACGATACGTTCCGGTACGCTGACTGCCGCGGAGCGGCAGATCATCAACCATCACATTGAAGTCACCATAGACATGCTGGAATCACTGCCGTGGCCGAGGCATCTGAAGAACGTGCCCGAGTATGCCGGCGGTCACCATGAGCGCATGGACGGCAAGGGTTATCCGCGCGGCCTGACCCGTGAGCAGATGTCGATACAGGCGCGATGCATGGGCATTGCCGATATTTTTGAAGCGCTGACGGCCAAGGACCGGCCTTACAAGAAGGGCAAGACGCTTACCGAGTCGCTGACGATACTCGGCAAGTTCAAGCTCAACGGTCATATTGATCCTGACCTGTTCGACGTGTTCATGTGG
>RPOR01000155.1 GCA_003820645.1 Betaproteobacteria bacterium | reverse complement strand
GCGCAGCAGCCGGTACCGGGCATCATCCGCTGCGGATCGACGCCGGCGGCGAGCAGCGCGTCGAGCAGCGCAATGCGCTCGTTCACCGACAGCGAATTGGCTTCGCTGTTGGTGCCGAACGCGGCGAGGCCCGAGCCCTGCGAGATCAGCCATTTGCAATGCGCAATGAAGCGCTTGGCATCCGGATTGAGGTCCTGGTCGAACGGCGTGACCACCGGGGCGAGCACGCCCTTGATGCGTTGCGTCTTGCTCATGAATTGATTCCTCGCAAATGAATTTCGAAAAAACCGCTTGAGTGGATCCGGGCGTGCGCGATCGGGGTGATGGCGCGCCGGATAGTCCATATAGGATAGCATCGTGTCCCGCGCCGCCCAAACACGACGGAGATTGCATTGTCAGCGCAGGGGGCTGTTGTTAAGCTTGCGGGCCGGTTTTGCAGTCAAATCGATATCAGGAGGGGAACTTCATGTCACGTTCAATATCTTGTGCCCTGGCAACGATGTTGCTGGCCATGGCGCCGGTAGTTCACGCGGCGGACTATCCGACCAAGACGGTACGCATGGTCATCGCGTTTTCACCGGGCGGCCCCAGCGACATCCTGTCGCGGCTGATCGGGGGCAAACTCTCCGAACGCATGGGCCAGCCCTTCGTGTTCGACAACCGGCCGGGCGCCGGCGGCAACGTCGCGGGCGAAATCGTCGCCAACAGCCCGGCGGATGGCTACACGCTGATGATCGCCAATAACAGCGTGCTCGCGGCCAATGCGTCGCTGTACCGGAAAATGACTTTCAATCCGTCCAAAGACCTGGTGCCGGTGGTGTGGGTTGCTTCACAACCGAATATCCTGGTGGTGCATCCCTCAGTGCCGGCAAAATCGGTGAAGGAACTGATCGCCTATCTGCAGTCGCAGCCGGGCAAGTTGAATTATGCGTCTTCGGGCAGTGGTGCCGCGGCACACCTGGCGGGCGAGTTGTTCAAGAGCATGACCAAAACCGACATGGTGCATATCCCGTTCAAGGGTGCGGCGCCGGCAATTACCGACGTGCTGGCCGGCCGCAGCCAGATGATTTTTGCCACTGCGCTGTCGGTGAAGGCACACCTTGACGCCAACCGTCTGCGACCGCTGGGTGTGACGACACTGGAGCGCATGGCGACCATGCCCAGCCTGCCGACCATTGCCGAATCCGGCGTGCCGGGATTCGAGGCTTCGACCTGGCATGGACTGGTGGCGGTGGCCGGCACGCCGCCTGCCGTGCAGGCCAAGCTCAATAGCGAAGTCAATGCGGTGCTCAAGGATCCGCAGGTGAACAAGTTTCTGGTCGGCCAGGGGGCCATTGTGCGCGGCGGTAGCGCAGCGCAGTTTGCGGCGCACATCAAGGCGGAAATTCCGAAATGGGCGAAGGTCATCAAGGATTCCGGCGCACGTGCCGATTAAGCGCAGGGCGAAAGGGAGCAGCGCATGGTGCAACTGAAGGTATTGGGTGCGGGACCGGTGAAACGCGGCATCACGCAACTGGCCGTCGCATTTGAGAAAAAATCCGGTCATCGCGTGGCCGTTGAGTTTATCGGTGCACCGACGGTGCGCGAACGTGTGCTCGCCGGCGAGGCGGTCGATGTGGCGGTAGTGCCGCAGTCGGCGATGGAGGAGTTCCTGGCCCAGGGCAAGGTGGTCGCGGACACGCGCACCACCCTCGGCCGGTCGCGTATGGGTCTGGCCATGCGCAAGGGCGCCGCCGCGCCGGACCTGACGACGGTCGATGCTTTCAAGCGGGCGATCGCGGCGGCGGATGCCGTGGTAGTCAATGTTGCCTCCAGCGGCAACTACGTCGTGAAACTGCTGGAAAAACTGGGCTTTGCCGCGGACAAGGCAGTCAAGCAGCCGGATACCGTGAAAGTCATGGATCACGTGGCCGCAGCTTCCGGCAACCTGCTGGGTGCCGGACAATTGCCTGAAATCCGCGAGCTGGTCGACAAGGGCGTGGCGATTGCACTGGCGGGGCCGTTGCCCGATGAACTGCAAAGCATCACGGCTTACGATGCGGCGGTCACCGCAACGAGTGCCAACGCAACGGTCGCTGCGACCTTCACGAAATTCCTGGCCACTGCGGAATCCCGCGCGGCCATGGCAGCCACCGGCATTGACTGAATTCCACGACAGAAAGACGAACTGCAATGGCCTTACTCAGGATACTCAGTGCCGGTGCCGTGAAACGCGGCGTCGCACGCATCGCTGCAGACTTTGAGCAGGACACCGGGAACAAGGTGGAGATCGAGTTCACGCCGGTACCCGAGGTACGCAAGCGTGTGCTGGCGGGAGAAACGGCCGACGTGGTGGTGGCGACGCCGGCCGCACTGGATGAATTTGCGGCGCAGAAAAAGATCGACCCCGCGAGCCGCGGTTTTTTGGGCCGCTCGCGCATGGGTGTGGTGATTCATGCCGATGCGCCGATGCCGTCGATTCCCGACGCCGCGGCGTTCAAGGCGCTGCTGCTCGGCGCCAGCCATGTTGTGCGCAATGAAGCCTCCAGTGGCATCTATTCCGAAAAACTGCTGAACAAGCTGGGTCTGACCGAACAACTCGGCGCAAAAATCGTCGTCGTCAAGACCGGCTCCGGCATCATGGAATATGTCGCCGACCATCCGACGCAGGCGGTCGGCCTCGCCCAGATCTCGGAGCTGATGGTGATGATGGACAAGGGCTGCAAGGTCAAGCTGGCAGCACCTTTGCCCGATGAGATCCAGAACATGACGAGTTATGACGCGGCGGCGATGACCGGTGCGCCGGCTGCGGCGGCAGAACTTGCGCGGCGGCTGGCGTCTGTTGCCGGAAAGAAGATTTTTGCCGAAACCGGAATTTCCTGAAGAATCGCATCCGGAGAACGCCATGCAACGCAGCTTCCTGACCCTGATGGGCCTTTGTTTGGGATTGAGTACAGCGCTGCATGCCGCTGAATTGACCGTGATCAGCGGCGGTGCGATCGAGCCGGGGCTGAGAGCGGCCGTGGCGGCGTACGAAAAAGCCACCGGCCAAATGGTCAGGATCACCTTCAATACCTCGCCGCAAATGCGGAAACGCGTTGCCGCAGGCGACACATTTGACGTGATCATTGCCCCGCCGGGGGCGATCAGGGATTTTGCCGCCGCCGGCAAGGTCGAGGCGGGCGGTGTTGATGTCGGCCGCGTCGGCTCCGGCGTGGCGGTACGCCCCGGTGCGCCAGTGCCGGCGATTGCCACGGTTGATGACATCAAGAAGGCGGCACTCGAGGCCGAGTCCGTCGTCTTCAACACGGCGACCACCGGCCTCTATTTCGAGAATCTGCTGAAGAAGTGGGGCATCTACGAGCAGGTCCAAGGCAAGGCTGCGCGTTACATTACCGGCGCCGAGGTGATGAGACACGTGCTCAACGGCAGGGGCAAGGAAGTCGGTTTCGGCCCGATCACCGAAATACTGCTGGAGAAGCGGCACGGCCTGATCCTCGTCGGTCCTTTTCCGCCGGAAATCCAGAACTACACGTCCTATGTGGCGACGCCGATGAGCGCCGGCACGCAGAAGGATGCGGCGCGGGCGCTGGTGAAGTTCCTCGGCGGGCCGGTGGGCAAGCCGTTGTTCGTTGCGGCCGGCATCGAATAAGCCGTACGGCGGCACCGGTATCTGAACCCCGCATGTGGCACCCACCCCTTGCGCCCGGTCAGCGGACGGCGCTAGAGTGTGCAACGGCAATTCCAAGAAGAATACGCCCGGACCCTAGAGGAGGAAGACCATGATCCATGCTGTCCGCATCATCTGGGTGCTCGTCGCCTGTGCTTTTCTCACCGGCACGGCGCTGGCACAGAATTACCCCACCCGCGCGATCCGCGTCATCGTGCCCCAGCAGCCGGGCGATCCCTGTGATACCTTCGCCCGTCTGCTGGGTCCGCACATGACCAAGAATCTCGGCCAGCAACTGGTCGTCGACAACCGGCCCGGTGCGGGCGGCATGATCGGCCTGGAATTGGCCGCGACCGCGCCGGCCGATGGTTACACGATCGCCTGCGGACAGGGTGGCAATCTGTCGGTCATTCCGCATACGATGAAAAACGTGCCCTACAAGGCACTGCAGGATTTCGCGCCGATCGCCCTGGTGGCGACCAACTATCTGGCGCTGGTGGCTGCCCCGAACGCGCCGTTCAAGACGACGGCGGAGTTGATCAAGTACCTGAAGGCCAATCCGGGCAAAGTTACGTTTGCGACCAACGGAATGGGCGCTTTCCTGCACATGGCAACGGAAAGTTTCCGCTCGTCCGTGGGCTTCGAGTATGTGCATGTCCCGTTCAAAGGGATTGCGTCGATGTCGCAGGAGCTGATGGCCAACAGGGTGGATGCCGCGTTCAGTTCGTTTACGGCGATCTATCCGTTCGTGAAGTCGGGCCAGGTGCGGCTGCTCGGCATTGCGAAACCCACACGTGCGTCCAACTACCCCGACCTGCCGACAGTCGCCGAAACCGTTCCCGGATTTTCATCCGGCGGCTGGTTCGGATTTGTGGCCCCGGCCAAGGTGCCCAAGGGAATCATCACGATCCTCAACCGGGAAATGAATGCGGCACTGAAGCAGCCGGACGTGCGGGCGAAGCTCGAGAGTCTGGGGCTGGATGTGTGGACCGAATCACCGGAATATCTGCGCGATCTCATGAAAAGCGAATACGACAAGTACGGCAAAGTCGCGCGCGACATCAAGCTGGTACCGAAATAACCGGCAGTCGAACAGCAGTCTGGAATGACAACAGCGGGCGGACAGCGCGGCCCGCTGCTGCCTTGACCGGTGGGCCTGGTCTTGCTGTCCAAACGCAAAAAGCTGATGTTGATCATTGGCGCGTTACTGTGCACCGGGCTGTCCTGTTTCGCGGTCTTGCCCTTCCTCACCGGTGGTCGCGACATGCAGGATTACTGCCAGGCGCAACGCCCGCGCGGTATGACACTGTACCCGCACCAGGACCCGACGGGAACGATGGTGAAAACGATTGTGCTGTGATGAAGCCGGTGACTTGACGGGGGTAAAGCGATCGCCGAGCCTGTTACCGCAGCGGCAGCATTCGCAGCAGCGTGTTGTCGCGCATGACATAGTGGTGGAACAGCGCAGCGAGTGCGTGCGCGCCGATCAGCACATAACCCGCCGAGCCGAGGAATTCATGGACCTCTTCCGCAACGTCGGCGACGGTATCGCTCGGGTCAATCAATGCGGGCAATTCGTAGCCGAAAAACGGCACCGGCTTGCCCTCGGCGCTCAGCAACAGCCAGCCGAGCAGCGGCGCGAGAGTCATCAGTGCATAGAGCGCCATGTGCATCCAGTGCGCTGCGCGCGCCTGCCAGCGCGCCATCGGTGGCCTGACCGCCGGCGCGGGGCCGATCAGATTGACGGCGAGTCGCAGCCACACCAGCATGAACACCAGCATGCCGAGCATGTTGTGCCAGATTTTCATGTTGTCGCGCAGGCCGCCCTTGGGGAAGAGCTCGCGCAGTTCGGCGCTGACATAGACGGCAATCATCAGCAGCAGCATCAGCCAGTGCATCGTGATCGACAGCGCGCCGTAGCGCTCGGTAGTGCTGAAGAGTCTCATCGTAGTGGTCCGGTCCGTGTTACGCCGGCTGCGTCGCATTGTCGCGTGGTGCCGGTGCGCCGTGCTTGACGCAGGTCAACGCCGATGCGGGGCTGCGATAACGCAAGGGAGGGGGGTGATACCCCCCGCGGCGCGCTGGGCGGGGGCGGAGCGGCATCGGCATGGAAGACCGGCGTGCCGGAGCCACGCCGCGGGTTCGATGCCGCTGCCCGGGCAATAAAAAACCCGCCGGTGGCGGCGGGTTGCAGGGAGGCGGTTGCGGTCAGTCGATCGAATTGCTTTTTGGCGGCATCTGCGCTTTGGACTTGCGGCCGGGCGCTGCCGGCGGGATGTAACCGGAAACACGGCACAGAATGCCTTCGATTTCCTTGCCATCCTGGTAGCGGATGGAGCGGCACACCATGACGGCGCCGCGGGCCTGCAGTGCCGTCACCCGTTGGCGCACATTCGCTACGGAGATGCCGGTCGCCGCAGCGATTTCGGAGTCCAGTCGCTCGCCGCTGTTTTTCAGGTAATCCAGGATTTCTTGCATATCCGATGCTCCTCGTGACAATGGGTAGAGACAGCGCTGGCGTCGAAAGCCGTCGCGTCGGAAGGGTGGGAAGGCTGTGGATGATACAGCAATTCCGCGTTTTTCGCCTGATTTTGCGTGCCCGAGACGCCATCTGGCGCATATCTGGCGGCATTTAGCCCCGAAAATCCGCGAATACGCAGCTAAATTCACAAAACGGGCCGGATATTCCCGACCGTTCCGTGGGGTTATCGGACAGGATCTTCATGTGCCTGTAAGGGTTACAACTCAAGCCACGTCCGGCTTGCACGCCACGCGTTCTACGCTGCGATTTCTTCTGGCAACAGGCGATCGTATTCCTTCTTCACCACGGCGTAGCATTCGCACGACCGTTTCTCGAGACCCGGACGGTCAAGCACGGTGATCTGGCCGCGGCGGTAAGTGATCAGTCCGTCATCCTGCAGACGGCCCGCGGCCTCGGTGACACCCTCGCGGCGTACCCCCAGCATGTTGGCGATCAGTTCCTGGGTCATGCGCAATTCATTGCCTGCCAGTCGGTCAAGGCTCAGCAGCAGCCAGCGGCACAGCTGCTGCTCCAGGCTATGGTGACGATTGCATACTGCAGTCTGCGTCATCTGGGTGATCAGCGCCTGCGTGTAGCGCAACAGCAGGTGCTGCATCGGGCCATGCCGCTCGAACTCCAGTTTCAGCAGATGCGCCTTAACCCGGTAGCCGTGGCCTGCGCTCTGCACCACGGCCCGGTTCGGCGTGGTTTCCCCGCCCATGAACAACGCGATCCCGACGACGCCCTCGTTCCCGACAACCGCGATCTCGGTGGATGCGCCGTTTTCCATGACATAGAGCAGAGACACGATGCTGTCGGTGGGGAAATGGACATGATGCTGGGGCCGGCCGGACTCGTAGACCGATGCGCCGAGCGGCAACTGGAAGAGTTCCAGGTGCGGCAACAGGCGCTGGAAGTCTGCTTCCGGTAAAGAGGCAAGCAGTCGGTTCTGCTTTGGATTATGGGGCATGGATGCTGGGGGTGCGTTTCAAGGTGATGCTCCCCGGTTCGGAAAAAAACAGCCGCACGTAAGAAGCGTAGCGACGCCAGTATATGCCAATTTGTTCGCCATCGTACAGAACGGTACGGACGCGGTGTGGAAACTGCCTGCATGAACCGCGATCAGATCGAGGGTAAATGGCGGCAGCTGCGCGGGAAAGTGCGCGAGCGATGGGGCCACCTGACGGGGGACTGGCCGCACGTGGTGGCCGGCAGAGCTGATCAGCGTGCCGGAAAAGCGCAGGAACTGTATGGCACCACGAGGCAGGAGGCGCTGCGTCAGCTCAGGGATTTTTTGCGACGT
>RPOR01000154.1 GCA_003820645.1 Betaproteobacteria bacterium | reverse complement strand
GGACGGATAATGTTCCATGCGGTCGGCCAACCCCACCATCGCCAGCGCCATGTCTACATGCTCGCGTCGCTCGCGCGCCGACAACCGCGTCAGCAACAGCGGCAATTCGACATTCTCGAATGCCGTCAGCACCGGCATCAGGTTGTAGAACTGGAAAATGAAACCGACATTGCGCGACCGCCAGTCGGCAAGTTCGGCCTCGTCAAGGCCGTTGATGTCGACCCCGCCAACCCGCAGTTCACCGCTGTCAGGCCGGTCAATGCCGGCAATCAGGTTGAGCAGCGTGCTTTTGCCCGAGCCCGAAGGCCCCATCAGCGCGACAAAATCGCCGGTCGCAATGTCGAAACTGATGTCGTTGAGCACCGGCACCACCTGCCCGCCACGCCGGTAGGATTTCGTGAGATGACGAATGACTACGGCGGACGCGGACTGCGGCATGTCGCCTGCTGCGTCCTATTTCGTCGCCACCGCGACCCGCGATCCGTCGCGCAGCTTCTCCGGCGGGCGCACCACAACCTTGTCACCCGCGGCAACACCCGTCACTTCGACGAGGTCACCGATTTGCATGCCGCTGCGCACCGCGACCTGCGACACCGTGTCACCCTTGATCACAAAGACGACGCTGGTGCCGCCGCGCTCGACGATCGCCGCGGGCTGCACAACGGTGCGGGCAGTACGCTCGGCGGCCGGCATCTCGGTTTCGAGAAACGCCACTTTGGCGCTCATCTCGGGCAGGATGCGCGGATCGGAATCGACAAAACGCACCTTGACCAGCACGGTCGCCTTGGCACGGTCCACCGTCGGCACCGTCCGCTGCACCGTGCCGCGAAAGCGCTGACCCGGCAAGGCATCGAGCTGGATTTCACAGGGCTGCCCGAGCTTCACCTTCGCGAGATTGGCTTCGGACACGTCGGCCTCGACTTCCAGTGTCGTCATGTCGGCCATCGTCACCACCGCAGCCTGCGAACCCAGCGCCGATGAAAACGGCGTGATCACATCGCCGACGTTCGCATTCTTGGTCAGCACCACGCCATCAAAGGGCGCGCGGATCAGCGTCTGCTCGACCGCCACCTCGGCCACCCGCAGATTGGCCTCGGCTACGGCCACCGCAGCCTTGAAACCGCTGAGCCCGGCCTGCGCCTTCTCGTGACGGGCAACCGCAATGTCATGCGCCGCCGGTGACACGAATTTCTGCGCCAGCAGGTCGCGCGAGCGCTCCAGCGCGCGCGCGGCGTCCTTCAGTTCCGCAGTGCCCTGCTCCAGATTGGCCTGCGCCACGCGCACACCGGCAGCCGCCTGCTGCATCTGCGCCCTGACGTCATTGCTCTCTAGGCGCGCAAGGATTTCCCCGGCCTTGACCTGACTGCCCTCGCGCACGTTGAGCCACTCCAGCCGCCCGGTCGCCTTCGAGGCCACTGCGGCCTTGCGCTGCGCCACAACGTAACCCGTGGCATTGAGCAGGGTATGCGCCTGCGACGGATAAGCCTGGGACACCGCGGCCACTTCCACCGCGACCGGCGCATTGTGTGCGAATGCCCAGTATCCGGCGCCCGCGGCGAACAGCACTGCGGCCAGCCACCGCCAACGTTTGCGTCGCGTTGGCGCCGGGCGCGGTGCATCGCGATTGATGCGCAGTCGGGAAAGGTCTTCGTTGGCCAAAATGTTCTAGAATCGGATAAGTCGCATATATCTGCATTTTACCCGGAGACCCCGATGAACGCCGCGATGCCCACGACCAAAGCTGCCTTTCAGTGGGACGACCCGCTACTGCTTGAGGACCAGCTGACCGATGACGAGCGCATGGTGCGCGACACGGCGCGCGCCTACTGCCGGGACCGGTTGATGCCGCGGATCCTCGAGGCCAACCGCCACGAGAAATTCCATCGTGAAATCATGAACGAGATGGGCGAACTCGGCTTCCTCGGATCGACGATCGAGGGCTACGGCTGCGCCGGCGTCAATCACGTCTGCTACGGGCTGATCGCCCGTGAAGTCGAGCGTGTCGACAGTGGCTACCGCTCGGCGCTGTCGGTGCAGTCGAGCCTGGTGATGTATCCGATCTACGCCTTCGGCAGCGCAGCGCAGAAAAGCAGATATTTACCGAGACTGGCAACCGGTGAATGGATCGGCTGCTTCGGGCTGACCGAACCCAATGCCGGTTCCGATCCCGCCGGCATGGTCACCCGTGGCCGCAAGACCGACGGCGGCTACCTGCTGCACGGTGCAAAAATGTGGATCACCAATGCGCCGCTCGCCGACGTGCTGCTGGTGTGGGCCAAGGACGACGGCGGCGTGATCCGCGGCTTCCTCCTCGAAAAAGGCATGAAAGGCCTGTCCACGCCGAAAATCGAAGGCAAGTTCAGCCTGCGCGCATCCGTCACCGGCGAGATTGTCATGGACAACGTGTTCGTGCCGGAAGAAAACGTACTGCCCGACGTATCCGGCCTCAAAGGCCCGTTCTCCTGCCTGAACAAGGCACGCTACGGCATCGCCTGGGGGGCACTGGGCGCCGCGGAATTCTGCTGGCATGCCGCGCGCAACTACACGCTGGAACGCAAGCAGTTCGGCCGCCCGCTCGCCGCCAACCAGCTGGTGCAGCTGAAACTGGTCAACATGCAGACTGAAATCACGCTGGCGCTGCAATCCGTGCTGCGGCTGGGACGGCTGATCGACGAAGACCGCGCCGCGCCGGAAATGATCTCGCTGCTGAAACGCAATTCCTGCGGCAAGTCGCTGGACATCGCGCGCATCGCACGCGACATGCACGGCGGCAATGGCATTGCCGACGAGTACCATGTGATCCGCCACGTGATGAACCTCGAGGCGGTCAACACCTACGAGGGTACGCACGACATCCACGCGCTGATCCTCGGCCGCGCGCAAACCGGCATTCCCGCGTTCGGCTGAACCACATGACCGGAACATCCGCCATGCTCGACATCAAACCGACCGGCGCCGCGCTGGGCGCCGAAATCCGCGGTATCGACCTGTCGCAGCCGATGGCCGAGGCCACGCTCCGCGCCATCGAACATGCATTGCATGAACATGAGGTCATTTTCTTCCGCGGCCAGCGCATCGGCCCGGAACAGCATGTTGCATTCAGCGGGCGTTTCGGCGAGCTGGAAAAGCACATCCGGGTGGAATGCTGCAAGCCCGGGTTCCCGGAAATCTTCGTCGTCTCCAACGTCATCGAGAACGGCAAACCGATCGGCACGCAGGATGCAGGGCTGTTCTGGCATTCCGACCTCGCTTACATGGCCAGACCCAGCCGCGGCTCGCTGTTCTACGCACACGAGGTGCCGCACGACGATGCCGGCAAACCGCTCGGCGACACGATGTTCGCCAGTACCACGGCGGCGTGGCGGGCTCTGCCCGAAGACCTCAAGCGCATCGTCGCCGGTCGCCGTGCGGTGACCTCCTATGCCAAAGGCTACTACCGCGATCGCAACAGCGGTCCGCGGCCGCCGCTGACCGAGGCGCAGAAAGCGCGCACACCGGATGTCGAACATCCGATCATGCGTACCCATCCGTACACGAAAAAGCCCTGCCTGTTCGTCAACGAGGGCTATACGACGCGCATCGTCGACCTGCCGCCCGAGGAATCCGGCCGCGTGCTCGATCTGTTGTTCGAGCACGTCTCCCGCCCGGAGTTCGTCTACCGCCACCAGTGGCAGGAAGGCGATTTCCTGATCTGGGACAACTGCTCCACACAGCACCGCGCGGTATTCGACTATGCGCTGCCGCAGCGCCGCCGCATGGAGCGGACCACCCTGACCGGGACAGCGCCATTCTGAGGCGCGGCATCTCCGCCGGGCCGGGCATGCTGCGACGCCTGTTCGGCGGCTGGCTGGCGCTCGCCGCCTGCACCGCTGCGTTGCACGCCGCGCCGCTGCCCGCAGGCAAAGGCCTGCACAGTGTCACCATCGACGGCGAAGTCATCGAGCTGCATACCTACAAGCCGCCGCAGTACGCTGGCGGCCCGGTGCTGCTGGTGCTGCATGGCCTGGGTGCCAACGCGACGGGTTATCGCGACTACGCCGTGCCGCTCGCCGACCAGCTGGGTTTTCTGGTCGTCGCCCCGCTGTTCGACCGCGAGCGCTTTCCGGCCTGGCGCTACCAGACCGGCGGTCTGGTCCGCAACCAGCGCGTCGACGGCGAGTTCAGGATCGAACCGGAGGCGCAATGGACGGGCAGGTTGTTTCTGCGCATCATCGATGCCGTGCGCAGCGCCGAAGGACGGCCCGACCTTGCCTACGCGCTGATCGGCCACTCCGCCGGCGGCCAGGCCCTGTCCCGCTTTGCCGCGTTTTCGCCGCATGCAGCGCAGCGCATTGTCATTGCCAATCCGTCGACTTACCTGTGGCCGTCGCGGGAGGAGCGTTTCCCTTACGGTTACGGCGGCCTGCCCGCTGCGCTGGCTGATGATGCCGCCCTGCAGCGTTTTCTGGCACAGCCGGTGACGGTGCTGCTCGGCACCGCCGATCTGCGACGCGACAACAATCTCAACGTCCGCCCGCCGGCCGAACGCCAGGGCGCGACGCGCTACGAGCGCGGCCATAACGCGTTCCGTGCCGCGCAACAGCTGGCGCAGCAGCGCGGCTGGGCATTCAACTGGCGCTTACTCGAAGTGCCTGGCGTCGGGCACAATGCGCGGCGCATGTTCGGCAGCGCGGAAGCGCTGGAGGCGCTGGCCGGACGCTGAACGGCGGTTTATTTCGGCAAGTGCTTGTGCAGTTCCACCGGGCGCCGCTTCGCGCGCATGCGCAGGTTGAGCATCTCCACCGCCACCGAGAACGCCATTGCGAAGTAGATATAACCCTTCGGAATGTGAAAGCCCCAGCCTTCGCCGATCAGTGCAACACCAACCAGGATCAGGAAGGCCAGTGCCAGCATCTTGATCGTCGGATGGGTATCGACAAACTTGCCGATCGGTCCCGCTGCGAACAGCATCACGCCCACCGAAAGCACAATCGCGATCACCATGATCGACAATTGATCGACCATGCCCACTGCGGTGATTACCGAATCCAACGAAAACACGATGTCGATCACCGCAATCTGTGCGATCACCGCACCGAAAGTGGCCGTTGCCGCGACAACGGTGCCGGCATCCGCCTCATGCTCGATTTCCAGCGAATTGTGGATTTCATGCACGCTTTTCCATAACAGGAACAGACCGCCGCCGATCAAGATCAGGTCACGCCCGGAAATTTCCTTGGTCAGGACCGGGACGCTGAACAGCGGCGCCGTCAGTGTCATCAACCAGGACAGCGTGAACAGCAGCCCGATGCGCGTCAGCATCGCAAAGATCAGGCCAATATTGCGCGCCTTTGCGCGCTGATGTTCAGGCAGACGGCCGCACAATATGGAAATGAAAATGATGTTGTCGACACCGAGCACGATCTCCAGTGCCGCAAGTGTCGCCAGGGCCAGCCACGCCTGCGGATCAGCAAGCCATTCCATCACAAACCTCTTTATATAATAAAAACAATATGTTACAAAAACGTTCAGCGTAGTGTACGCCGTGACGGACGGTTTTGTCGCGTCGCCGCCTGGCCTGCAGCGGGATATCGCCTGCGCATTATAGATGGCACCGCCACCGGTTACGGCGGGGCGCAACAGTCTGGCGCCCCAGCGGCTGACCAGATTGCGAGACACGAGCCATGCCGGGCGGCATTAGCTGATACAGTGATCCTCCGCTGCCAAACTTTGCACGACACCCCCCCATGCCAACCCGGACATTACCCACCGCTGCCGCTGCCGAGGCTGGGCCCGCGGCACCCGCATTGTCGATTTCACAGCAGATCGCCGAATTCGCCGCCGGGCTGACGGCGGAGGCGATTCCCGAAACCGTTCGGGCATGTGCCAAACTGCATGTACTCGACGTGATCGGCACCGCACTGGCCGCCACCCGCTTCGATTTTGCACAGCATGCGCTGGCGGGCATCAGCAACCTCGCCGAGGGCGGCAACAACAGCGTCATCGGCATGCACGTCAAACTGCCGCTGCGCGATGCCGTGCTGCTGAACGGCATTCTCGCCCACGGCCTCGATTACGACGACACGCATCCCGGCGCCATCGTGCATCCGACGTCCAGTGCATTTCCGTGCGCGCTCGGCGTTGCCGAGAACCGCAACGCCTCCGGCGCCGACCTGCTGGTCGCCTACATCCTCGGCGTCGAAGTTGCCACACGGCTGGGCGTCGCCGCCGCCGGCACGATGCATACCCAGGGCTTCCACACGACCGGCATTGCCGGTCATTTCGGCTGCGCTGTCGCTGCCGGCAAATTGTTCAACCTGAGCGCGGCGCGGCTGCAATACGCGCAGGGCTTCGCCGGCAGCACGGCGTCGGCGATTTCCGAACATCGCGCCGACGGCGCCTGGAACAAGCGCCTGCATCCGGGCTGGGCCGGCGTCGGCGGCATCACTGCCGCGGGACTCGCCAGCGGCGGTTTCGTCGGCACCCGGAAAATCTACGAGGGCGACGACGGCATCTTCCGTTCGCATACCGGCACGCGCTTCGACGAGGTGGACATGGGCGCGATGACGCGCAATCTCGGCAAGGACTGGATGATCCGCGAAGTGGCGATCAAACCGTTTCCGATCTGCCACCTGCTGCACGCCTGCGCCGACGCCGCGCTGGCGATCCGCCGCAAACACGACATCAAACCCGACGACATCGTCAAAGTGCGCGCGCTGCTGCACCCGGAAACCTTCCACTACGTCGCCGAGCCGCCGGCAATGCGCCGCCGGCCGGTGTCGGATTACATGGCCAAATTCAGCGTGCAATTCGTCGTCGCCGCCTGCTTCGTGCGCGGCAAGTTCGGCTTCGCCGAACTGGAAGCCGACGCGCTCAACGATGCGGCCATTCTCGCGCTTGCCCAGCGCGTGCACCATGAGGCCGATCCGGATTCGGCTTTCCCGAAATACTTCTCCGGCGGCGTGGTGGTCACCACCCGAGACGGTCGCGAACTGGTGCACATGGAAAAAATCAACCGCGGTGCCGGCGAGCGGGCACTGTCCGCAGAGGACATCACCGAAAAATTCTTCGACAATGCAACGCTGGTGATTTCCAAGCCGCAGGCCGAACGCATCCGCGCCGCGGTGCTCGATCTGGACCACCGCAGCACGCGCGATCTGACCCGCGTGCTGTCGCTGGAAAACCCGCAATAACCACGACTGCACGCCCATGGCCATCGACCTCGCCCACCTGCGCAGCTGGATCGGCAAAACAGAAACCCGCGACGACCTCGCCGCCGCCTGGCCGATCGCCGCGCTGGCTGCGACACTGGACCGCCGCGATCCCTTCCCGCAACCCGGCGAGCCGATACCGCTGAGCGGCCACTGGCTGTATTTCCTCGAAACCGCGCCCGGTTCCGACCTGGGCCATGACGGGCACCCGAAACGCGGCGGTTTCCTGCCGCCGGTGCCGCTGCCGCGCCGCATGTGGGCCGGCGGCCGCATCGATTTCCGGCAACCCGTCCGGGTCGGCGACCACATCAGCCGCGAATCCGCAGTCATGGCGGTCGATGCCAAAGCGGGCAACAGCGGC
>RPOR01000153.1 GCA_003820645.1 Betaproteobacteria bacterium | reverse complement strand
TGGACGCATCTGAATGCCGTCAAGGGCGAACTGGAGCCGACGGTGCTGTCGCTGGCGTTTGTATTCCTGTTCGTCGGTTACGGCACCAAGGTCGGCCTGGTGCCGCTGCACAACTGGCTGCCCGATGCGCATGCCGAGGGCCCGACGCCGATGTCGGCCGTACTGTCGGGGCTGCTGCTCAACGTCGCGCTCTACGCCGTGGTGCGCAGCAAGGTGCTGGTCGATGGCGCGCTCGGCACGCGTTTCGCCAGCGACCTGATGATGGGCTTCGGCCTGCTGTCGGTGGTCGTCGGTGCGCTGTTCCTGTCGCGCCAGAAGGACGCGAAACGCATGTTCGCCTATTCGTCGGTCGAACACATGGGGCTGATGACCTTCGCCTTCGGCATGGGCGGACCGGTGGCGACCTTCGCCGGGCTGCTGCACATGACGGTGCACAGCCTGACCAAGTCGGCGATTTTCTTTACGGTCGGTCATGCGGCGCAGAAGACCGGCACGCAGATGATGGATCAGATCCGCGGCCTGGCGGACACCAACCCCACGATCGGCTGGGGCCTGATGCTGGGCAGCCTGGCGATACTCGGCATGCCGCCGTTCGGGGTGTTTGCCAGCGAGTTCCTGATCCTGACTACGGCCATGCGCCAGCAGCCGTGGGCGACGCCGATCCTGCTGCTCGCGCTGGGCATTGCCTTTGCGGCGATCTTTTCGCGTGTGCAGTCGATGGTATTCGGCGAGACGACCGCGAAGCGGCTGCCGCATCCGCCGGCGCTGATACCGGTGTTCGTGCATCTGGCGATCGTGCTGTTGCTCGGGCTCTATATTCCGCCGTACCTTGCCGAATGGTATCGGCAGGCGGCGCTGCTGATCGGCTGACTGCCATGCGCATCGAGGGCCACGATTTCGACTTGTCCGCGCTGCCCGGTGCAGTGCCGGCGCTGCGCGCGACAGTCGACGCGGCGCAGTGGCGCACAGCCTGCTGCCGCATTGCCGGCGACGGGGGGCGGCTGGTGGCATTGTGGGGGAGCGATGGCAGCGAGACCGGCAACAGTCTGGCCGTGCATGCCGCCTACGCGACACCGTCCGGACTGATGCTGATCACGCTACCGGTCAGCGCTGGACGCTATCCGGATATCAGCGATGTTTTTCCGGCTGCCATCCGTATGCAGCGCGCGATCGCGGATCTTTCGGGCATGGCGGCGGCGGGGGCAGCCGACGACCGGCAGTGGCTGCGGCATGCGGCATGGTCTGCCGGCGAATATCCGCTGCGCAAGAATTTCTCTGCGCGGCATCCGCCGGCAGTGCCGGGGACCGGGGGCGCGGCACCGCAGAATGCCGCCGCGGGCATGGACGCCTATCCGTTTGTCCAGGTGGGCGGCGACGGCGTGCACGAAATTCCGGTGGGTCCGGTGCACGCCGGGACCATCGAGCCGGGGCATTTCCGCTTCAGCATCATCGGCGAGCGCGTGCTGCGGCTCGAAGCGCGTCTCGGCTACAAGCACAAGGGCATCGAAAAGCGCTTCGAGCAGATGGATCTGATCCAGGGGGCGCGGCTCGCGGGGCGCGTCTCGGGGGATTCGACGGTCGCGTACGCGTGGGCGTACGCGATGGCGGTGGAAAGCGCGGCCGCCGTGACGCCGCCCCCCAGGGCGCTCTGGCTGCGGGCGTTGCTGCTCGAGCGCGAGCGCATTGCCAATCATTTCGGCGACCTTGGTTTTCTCGGCAATGATGCCGGGCTGGCGTTCGGGCTCGCGCAGTTTTCCTGCCTGAAGGAAGACGTGCTGCGCCTGAATGAAACGCTGTTCGGGCATCGCTACCTGATGGATGTTGTCGTGCCGGGCGGCGTCGCGCGCGATCTCGGCGCCGACGGTGTCAATGCCGTTCGCGCAGAATGCGCCGTCCTGGAGCGGGCAGTCGCGACGCTGCGCTCGGTTTATGACGAGCACCCCGGGTTGCAGGACCGGTTCATTGCCTGCGGCCGGGTGGCGCCCGAACTGGCGGCGCAGCTGGGCCTGATCGGCTTTGCCGGCCGTGCCAGCGGGCTGGCGTGGGATTTGCGGGTCGAATATCCCTGCGTGCCGTATGGCGAGCTCGACGTGAACATGGTCACGCACCGGAACGGCGATGTTGCCGCACGCGTCACGGTGCGCTTCGAGGAAATTGCCGAGTCACTGCGGCTGATCCGCATGATCCTCGAGCGCATGCCGCTGGGCGCGTACGCTGCGCAGGTGCCGGCGGTAGCGGCCGGAGCGCTGGGCACGGGCTGGGTGGAAGGCTGGCGCGGCGAAGTGTTCATCGCGCTCGAGGCCGGACAGGACAACCGCATCCGCCGGCTGCATCCCCACGATCCGTCGTGGCAGAACTGGCCGCTGCTGGAGCATGCGGTACTCGGTAATATCGTTCCCGATTTCCCGCTGATCAACAAGTCGTTCAATCTGTCCTACAGCGGGCATGATTTGTAGGAGAAGACGAAGCGCAACGCGTGAACAGTAAGCAGTGAGCCGTATAGACCGGACGGATACTGCTTACTGCTTACTGCTTACTGCTTACTGCTTACTGCTTACTGCTTACTGCTCACCGCTCACGAACCAAAACATGTATCAAATCCTTAAACAAATCCTGAAAACCGGCATCAAGACCGAGGCCGTTCCCCAGCCCGACGAAGCCTTGCGGGCGACGACACGTCGCCTGCAGGCGGCGGTGCTCGAGCGCTTCGCCGGCGCGCTGACCATCCGCCATGTCGACGCCGGTTCCTGCAACGGCTGCGAGCTCGAAATCAACGCGCTGAACAATCCCTACTACAACCTCGAGGGGCTCGGCATCAAGTTCGTGGCGAGCCCGCGGCATGCCGACCTGCTGCTGGTGACCGGGCCGGTGTCACGCCACATGGAAACGGCGCTGCAGCGCACTTACGAGGCGACCCCGGAGCCGAAACTGGTGGTGGCCACCGGCGACTGCGGCTGCACCGGCGGCATTTTCGGCGAGAGTTATGCGAGCTGCGGCCGGGTGGGCAACGTGATTCCGGTGGATGTCGCAGTGCCGGGGTGTCCGCCGACGCCGTACGCGATCATCCAGGGCATACTGACCGCAATCAGCATCAGCAAGGCCGGAACTGCCGGCCGTTAATTGGTCCGGTATCTGCGGATCATGTCGTCGTCGAGACGGATGCCGAAGCCCGGTTCTGTGCTGACCTCCATCATGCCGTCCCTGACGGGCGGACGATTCGCCCACATCTGCTGCCATACCGGGTCGCGCGCCGGATCGGCAAAACACTCGGCATAAGTGCCGTGGGGTACGGCGGCGAGCAGGTGGCTGGCGATCTGCGCCTCCTCGTGGTGCGCCATCGCGATGCCGGCGGCGCGGCACAGGCTGGCCGCACGCAGCCAGTCGGTGACGCCGCCGCCCTCCGAAGCGTCATAATTGACGAGGTCGACCGCGCGTGCCTCGACCAGGCGCCGGATCGCGTGGCTGGTGATTTCGCATTGCCCTGCGGTCACCGGGATGGTGGTACTCTGGCGCACGCGCGCCATCTGCGCCGCGTCGTCGTACCAGTGGCAGGGTTCCTCGAACCAGCGGATCTGCTGCGGCTCGACCAGCCGCGCGAAGCGGATCGCGTCTTCCGCCGTCCAGCCGCGGTTGGCATCGACGCAAAGAATGAAGTCGTCGCCGGCAGCCTTGCGCGCGACGGCGACGCGTGCCGCATCCTCCTCAGGCGACAGTCCGCCGACCTTGAATTTGCAGCCGGCCATGCCGGCGTCGCGGTAGGCCTCGATTTCGCGCGCGATGTCGGCGTGCGTTTTGCCGGGCATGTAGTAACCGCCGATGGAAATGATTGGCAACCGGTCGGTGTAGCCGCCGAGCAGTTCGCGGACGCTTTTGCCCAGCGCGCGGCCGGTCAGGTCCCAGATCGCGCAGTCGACGCAGGCGATGGCTTCCAGCAACAGTTTCCGGTCGCCGGCCGCATGCGTCAGCGCAAACATGCGGTCCCAAGCGCGTTCCCGCTCGAAAATACTCAAGCCATTGATTACGCTGAATAAATCGTTTTCGATCAGTTGCGCGATCTGCATGCCATGGGCGCGATTGTCGCCGTTGTAGACACTGCTGGTGAGGCCGTCGCTGGTGCGCAACCGCGTGATCACGGTCGAGCGTTTGAGCACGCTGTAGGTGGAGCCGCCGAAATTCCTGCTCAAGGGAATGTCGACGGCGATGGCTTCAACAGCGGCTATGCGCATGCGGCTCCTTCAGATGAAGACGATCAGCGCGCCCACGGCGAGGGCGCCGGCGACGGCGCCGCGGAAGAGGTTGCGGTCGCGCCTCGACCACGGCGGCGCCTGCATCACGGTGGATACGCCCCAGTTGCGCTCGGATTCGTCCACGGTATCCATGATCGCCGCGTCGATGGCATGGCGGCTGACGCCGAAGTTGGCGGCGAAGCTGTTGGTGTCGGTGACGGCGCCGGTTTTTACGGCGAGACGCATGGTGGCCGCCATCGAGTCGAATTCCTTGGCCAGGCCGCGCGCAGGCAGGGCGTCGCCGGCCAGCATCGGGACGTGATCCTCGGCGCGCGAGGCGGGGAGGATTTCCTTGAACAGATCGGCGGTGGTCTGCAGTGTCATGTGCGGCACAGCGACCGGCAGCGGCACCGTAGTCGCAGACAAGCCTTGCTGGCGGCAGGCGCGCAGGTCGGCGGCCAGGTCCGCGATGCGCGCATAACGTTCGTCGGCCGTCTTCGCCAGTGCCTTGGCGATGATCAGGTCGAGCATCGGCGGCAGCGCGGAATTCACCGTGGTCGGCGGCGGCGGGATGAAATTGACGATCTGGAACATCAGCGAGTTGACGTCGATGCCGTTGAACGGCGTTTGTCCGGTGACCATTTCGTAAATGATCACGCCCAGAGAAAACGTGTCGGCGCGCGCATCGCAGCGCTTGCCGAGCACCTGTTCCGGCGACAGGTAACGCGGCGAACCGAGAACGACGCCGGTCTGGGTGCGCACGTCCGCAGTGCGCATGCGGGCGATGCCGAAGTCGGTGATTTTCACGCGGCCGTCGCGCAGGATCATGATGTTCGCGGGCTTGATGTCGCGGTGCACGACATCGTGGTGATGGGCGTAGGCGAGGCCGTCGGCCACCTGGGCGGCAATGTCCAGCGCGCGGTCTGCCGTCAGTTCCTTGTTGGCCAGCAGGTCTTTCAGTTCGCGGCCGTCCAGGAATTCCATCGCCATGTACGCGAGATCGCCGCTGCGGCCGATGTCGTAGATGGTGACAATGTGCGGATGATTCAGGCTGCCGGCGGCACGCGCCTCGACGATGAAGCGCTGCTCGTAGTGCTCGATATCGCCCGGGTCGAGCGCCATGTTGATGGTCTTGATGGCGACCGTGCGTTCGAGCATGGGATCGACGGCGCGGTAGACCACGCCCATCGCACCGCGACCGATCTCGGAGACGATGTCGTAACGGCCGATTTTTCCGGGCTGGCTCATGGCACCGGTGGCCTAACGGCGATTGCTGACGCTGCGGAACACCGGGCCCCAGGTGGGATGGCCGGCCTCGGCGGCGGTGAGGGTGAACTTCGGATCGGCGCTGAGCGCATTGCTGAATTCCTGCCGGCACTGGGCGATGCGGTCCGTGACACAGTAGATGAAGGCAAGGTATTTGTAGGCCCGGGCCTGGTCGGTGCGCGACACCAGGCCCTCGGCCAGGCTGCCCTGCAGCGTGCGCTGTGCCAGCGCGTAATTGCCCTCCTCGTACTGGGCAATGCCCGACTTCAGCCGTGCCTCGGCCGTGGGCAGCGCCGATTCCTGCGCCTTGGCACGTGCCTTTTCGAAGTCGAGGGAATCGGTGATGTGGTCGACGCCCTTTTGCACGGTTTCGCAGCCGGCGAGCAGAGTCAGGAGCAGCAGCAGGATGAACGACGGACGCATGGCTGGCCTTTAACGGAACCGATGCTGGATTCTAATCTCTTCGCCGGCGCGGATTTCGACGACCTGCAGATAGGAGGCGAACCCCGGGTTGCGGACCTCGATCCGGTGCATTCCGGGCTTGAGTGCGATATCGCGCAACGGCGGCGCGACGCCGTACTTGACGTCATCGACATGGATTTCACCCCAGGGCAGGATGCTCAGGCGAATCGTGCCGGTGGTGACGGGGGCAGCGGGTGCAACCTTGTCAGGGGGCGGTGGCGGCTTGGTTGCGATCGTGGTCTTGGGGGGCGGTACCGCGGACCTGGCTTCAGCCGCCGGCGCAGCGGGCGGCTTTTTTGCGCTCGGCGGCGGCACTGCCGGTGCGGCCTGTTGCGGGGTCTCGGGTGCGGCAACCGGGGCGTCGGCTTCGACTGCGGGCTCGACCACGGTGTCGGTCGCGGCATCGCGCAGCGCAAGACGGACGGTGATCGCCACGCCGAGGATCAGTGCGACGGCCAGCGCGGTGGCCAGCGGCGGACGCCGCATCACCTGCGCGCGCGTGGTGTTCGCGGCGCGGCCCAGTTTTTCCAGCGCTGCGGTGGCGTGCGCTGCAGCGGGGCCGGGTTTGCGGCGTGGCGTGCGTTGCGGGGCCGGTTCGTTGCCCAGCGCATACACCTCGTGTTCGCGCACATGTTTGTCGGTGCGCGCACCTTCGAAGCGGAACAGGTGGGCGTAATCCGCCGACAGCGCCGAAATCACTTCGTAATAGGAACGCGAGGCCAGCACCTGGTTGACCTCGGCGAAACTCATGATGCGCTGTGCGACGTTGATGCCGTCGCCGATGATGTTGGGCTGGCCGTTGATGTCTTTCACCAGGCGCACCGGTCCGAGATTGATGCCGGTGCGCAGCCGCAGGCCGTCCTCGCCGCGTACCGCCAGCGCATCGCGCAGCGCCAGGCCGAGAAACAGGCCGTCCTCGGGGTCGCCGAGGAAGCTGATCGCGGCGCCATCACCGGTGTCGAGGATGATGCGGTCCTGGTTGGGGACTTCGGCGAGTGCCTGCGCCAGCAGCGCGTTGAACTGTTCCTTGGCCTGCATCTGATCGGCCACCGACTTCTTCGAATACTCGCTGATGTCGATGAAGGCGACGGTGCAGATGAACGTGCGGTTGCCGTGGGTGCTCATGGCTGGGCCGTGGTGATTCGCTCGTGGTTACTTGATGCGCATGCCGGGCTGGGCACCGGAATCCGGCGCCAGCAGATACAGTCCGGGCGCCTCGCCGCTGGCGGCAAGCACCATGCCTTCGGACATGCCGAATTTCATTTTGCGCGGCGCGAGATTGGCGACCATCACGGTCAGCCGGCCCTTCAGCTGCTCCGGATCGTAGGCGGCCTTGATGCCGGCGAACACCTGTTTGGTGCCGAGCGGGCCGACGTCCAGTGTCAGTTTCAGCAACTTGTCGGCACCCTCGACCTGTTCGGCGTTGGCGATGCGCGCGATGCGCAGGTCGATCTTGGTGAAGTCGTCGATCGAGATGGTGGCGGATGGTATGGCAGATGAGGTGGCGGCTTCCACGATGTTCTCCTGGTGCTGGGCATGGCGCTGCTGCGAATGCGGCGCCGGTGCGGCGGGTTTGAGGCTTTCCTTGTTGACTTCGGTCAGCGCGATGACTTGTTTGGGATCCACGCGAGTCATCAG
>RPOR01000152.1 GCA_003820645.1 Betaproteobacteria bacterium | reverse complement strand
GGCACCCCCCACACCGAGCGCACATTGGCACGCCAACTGCGCGTCGTCGCCACGCCGACAATCGTGTTCCTGGCCCCTGATACGGGCCCGGTGCTGCAACTTACCGGTTACCGCGACGCGCGGGCGGTGCGCCATGCGCTGGAATATGTGCACGGCCGACATTACCGCAGCCAGGCGTTCACGGAATATCTGGCGACACGGGAGATGCCCGCGGTTTACGAGTTCCGGGATCATCCGCAGTTCGCCGTTGCAACCTACTTCAAGGGCTACCGCAAACCGCTGGCGATCCTGTTCGAGGACCGGCATTGCACGGCTTGCGCTCGGTTTCAGGAGCGGACGCTGCATCATCCGGACGTGATCGCCGAGATGAAGCGATTCCTTTTCGTCCGCCTCGATGCGGATTCGGACCGCCCGGTCGTCGATCCCGCCGGAAACATGACGACCCCGGCACAATGGGCAAAGACGCTCGGTCTGACCTACCGCCCGGCGCTGGTGCTGTTCGACGAAGGCCGTGAAATCTTCCGGATCGACGGACAGCTGTATCACTTCCATTTCAAGGAAGCGCTGCGTTACGTCAGCGGCGGCCATCACCGGCGCTACCCGAATATTTCCGCGTACAACGCCGCTCGCCGCGAGGAACTGCTGCAACAGGGCATCGACATCGATTACACCGAATAGCCGATGCCCCGAAAAAAAATTTCGGCGGGATGTCGAATTGCCCGCCGGCCGTTCGACTATCCGGCAAGAGCGGCTGCAGACCTGCCGCAGTCTCTGATAAATTATGATTTAAAAACAAGGATTTATAAGAATGCGCTTCATGATCATTGTCAAGGCCAGCAAGGATTCCGAGGCCGGAGTGATGCCCGGCAACGCATTGCTCGCACAAATGGCGGCCTACCATGAGGAACTGGCGAAAGCCGGGGTGCTGGTCGATGGCAACGGACTGCAGGCGAGCGCCAAAGGCTGGCGCATCCGTTACGACGGCGAAAAACGCACCTATGTCGACGGCCCGTTCGCCGAGACCAAGGAGCTGATCGCCGGCTACACCATCATCAACGTCAAGTCGCTGCAGGAAGCCATCGCATGGACCAAACGCTTTCCGAATCCGGCGGGAAACGGCAAAGCCGGTGAAATCGAAGTGCGGCAACTGTTCGAACTCGAGGATTTCGGCGACAGCGCCGCCGTGGACCGTTTCCGCGAACTCGATACCGCCCGGCGCAACCGGGAGCAATGACCATGCAAAAGATCACGCCGTTTCTGTGGTTCGACAGTCAGGCCGAGGATGCCGCGAAATTTTACGTGTCGGTGTTCAGGGATGCGGCCATCGGCACCATCGCCCGCCGGAGCGCGGAGACCGGGGCGCACACGGGCAAAGCTGCAGGCTCGGTGCTGACGGTCGCCTTCACGCTGAACGGCCAGCAGTTCGTCGCGTTGAACGGCGGTCCGCATTTCGAGATCAATGAAGCGGTGTCCTTCGTCGTCAACTGCGAATCGCAGGAGGAAGTGGATTATTACTGGGACAAGCTGTCAGCGGACGGTCCGGTGGCAGCGCAGCAATGCGGCTGGCTGAAGGATCGCTACGGCCTTTCGTGGCAGATCGTACCGACTGTCCTGCCCGAGCTGATGGGCGGCGGCGACGCCGCAAAATCGCAGCGTGTCATGCAGGCATTGCTGCAGATGAAAAAAATCGACATCGCCAGCCTGCGCAAGGCTGCCGACTGACCACCCTGTTTCAGGAAGACCCGGATTCCGGTTCAAAACCGCAAGGGGAGAAAACATGCGATTCATGATGCTGATCAAGGCCACGAAAGAATACGAGGCGGGCCTGCCACCGAGCCCGGAACTGATGGCCGGCATGGCGAAACTGACCGAGCAAAACGCGAAGGCCGGCACATTGCTGGCGACGGGCGGGCTCGCGCCGAGTTCGCAAAGCATGCGGGTCCAGTACACCGACGGCAAACGCACGGTGACCGACGGTCCCTTCACCGAGACCAAGGAGTTGATCGGCGGTTACGCCATCGTCGAAGCAGCTACACCGGCCGAAGCGCTCGGAATGGCCGATGAGGTGCTGGACGTCCACGTCGACGCCGGCGTGGCGGATTTCGAAATCGAGATACGCCCGCTCTTCCACGACATGCATTTCGGTCCGGCGCGTTAACGGTCGGGACATCACTCTGTCACCGGGAAGCTGCCATGCTCAAGCGCATTGCCGTCACTATCGCCGTGCTGATTGCCGGCGTGCTGATTTTCGCCGCAACCAGACCTGACGCATTCCGCGTCGAGCGCGCCGTCGCCATCCAGGCGCCGCCAGAAACGGTGTTTGCGCTGATCAACGACCTCAAGGCATGGGCAGCATGGTCGCCGTGGGAGAAAAAAGACCCCGCGATGCAGCGTACCTACGGCGCGACCACCGCCGGCAAGGGCGCCACCTACGCCTGGGAAGGCAACAGGGATGTCGGCAAGGGCGGCATGGAGATCGTGGATTCAATCCCGCCGTCGCGCATCCGGCTGCGTCTGGACTTCGTGACGCCGTTCGAGGCACACAACATCGTCACGTTCACGCTGGCACCGCAGGGCAGCACGACCCGGGTAAGCTGGGCGATGGAAGGCCCGGTGCCGTATTTCGCCAAAATCATCCATATGTTCCTCGACATGGATGCCATGGTCGGCAAGGATTTCGAGGCCGGACTGGCCGCGATGAAAACCGCGGCCGAACGCTAACCGCCACCACGGAGCATGCAATGAAATTCCTGTGCCTGATCTGCGCCGACAAAGTCATGGAACAAATGTCCGCAACCGATGCGGAAAAACATTTCGAGGATTACGTTGAATTCACGGCAAACATCCGCCGCAGCGGCCATTACGTCGGCTGCAACCGGCTGCTGCCGCCCGAGCAGGCGACAACGGTAAGGGTGCGCGACGGCAAGATATCGACCACCGACGGCCCGTGGGTGGAAACCAAGGAACAGCTCGGTGGCTACTTTGTCATCGAAGCGCGTGACCTGAACGAGGCGATCCGCATCGCCGCCAAAATACCCGGGGCGTGGCATGGCTGCGTCGAGGTGCGACCGATCGCCGACGACGCGCCGACGCGGCGCATCCTCGCCGCCGGCGGTGCGGAGGCCGCATGAAATACCTCTGCCTGGTGTACCTCGATGAAAAACGCCTCGACGAACTGCCCGACGAGGACTGCGTGGCCTACGACGCCAAGATCCGCGCCAGCGGCCATTGCCTGGCATCGGAAGCGCTGGAGTCGGTGCGGACGGCAACCACGGTACGCTTGCGCGAGGGCAAAGTCACCGTCACCGACGGCCCGTTCGCCGAAACCAAGGAACAGCTCGCCGGTTTCTACATGATCGACGCACAGGATCTCGACGCGGCAATCCGCATCGCCGCCGGTATACCGCCGGCACACGTCGGCAGCATCGAAGTGCGCCCGGTGCGGCCGATCCGCGACACGGTCGCCGCCACGCGGCAACTCAAGACCTGAATATCCCCTGAAGGAGTGCGCCATGCCAATCCGCAGCAGAACGCCCAACCGCAAATCACCCCGCGTCACCGTGCTGGTCGCCACGCGCAAGGGCGCGTGGCTGTTCCACGGCGACGCCGCGCGCAAAACCTGGAAGACCGACGGACCGCATTTCCTCGGCCATGTGGTAAGCCACCTGGTACTCGATCCGCGCGACGGCAGGACGCTGCTCGCTGCGGCGAAGACCGGTCACTTGGGACCGACGGTGTTCCGCTCGACCGACAGGGGCAAGACCTGGAAGGAGGCGACGCAGCCGCCCGCCTTCGCCAAGGCAGCGGAGGGGACGCAGGGCCGTTCGGTCGATCACACCTTCTGGCTGACACCTGCGCCCGCCAGCGAACCCGGCGTCTGGTACGCAGGCACCAGCCCGCAGGGCCTGTTCCGCTCCGCGGACGGCGGGGTGAGCTGGGCGCCGTTCTCGGTCATCAACGACGATCCGCGGTTCCGGGAGTGGATGGGCACCGTGCAGGACGGCACGCCGGACGGGCCGAAGCTGCACTCGGTGATCGTCGATCCGCGCGACACGGCGCATCTCTACATTGCGATGTCGGGCGGTGGCGTGCACGAATCGACCGACGGCGGCCGCAGCTGGAACACCCTGATCAAGGGGCTGGACGTGGTCGAGGGCTTCGGTTTCGATCCCCTGCAGCCGACCTTCCACGACCCGCACTGCATCCGCATGTGTCCGACCAACCCCGACCGGCTGTACCAGCAGAACCACTGCGGCATCTACCGTATCGACCGGCCGTCCGACACCTGGGTGCGCATCGGCAGCAGCATGCCGAAAAAAACGGGCGACATCGGCTTCCCGCTGGTGGTGCATCCGCGCGATGACAACACCGCGTGGGTGTTTCCGATGGACGGCACCAGCGTGTGGCCCCGCACCAGCCCCGGCGGCAAACCCGCGGTATATGGCACCTGCAACGGCGGCAGAACCTGGCAGCGGCTCGACGGCGGGCTGCCGAAATCACAGGCGTGGTGGACCGTGAAGCGCCAGGCGATGACCGCAGACGCGCACGATCCGGTGGGTCTGTATTTCGGCACCACCAGCGGCGAGCTGTGGATGAGCCGCAACGAAGGCCGCAAGTGGCAGTGCATCGCGCGGCATCTGCCGGAGATCTACGCGGTGGATGCGGCCGTGCTGTAAACCTGATTCGCAATGAAAGTGCAGATACCCAGCGCACTGCGCTCGTACACCGAACGCGGCAGCGCCGAAGCGCAGGGTGCGACGCTCGCGGAATTGCTGGCTGACCTCGATCGCCAGTATCCGGGCATCCGCTTCCGCATGATCGACGAACAGGAACGCGTGCGCCGCCATATCCGCATTTTCATCAACGGACAACAGGTGCACGAACTCGCTTGCGCGCTCAGCAACGGCGACGATGTGGTGATCGTGCAGGCGCTGTCCGGCGGCTGAAACAACCCGCTGTGATGTCGATCGGATGCGGGTGCAGCAGCGTGCGGCCGCAGCTCTTCAGCGAACGCCGCTCCGCAGCGTGCGCCCGACCTGCCAGATCACCCAGCCGCGGCGCAGCCATCTGCCGGTGAGTCGCGGCCGCAATACGGCAAGCAACAGCGCGGCACCGGCAATCAGGGCCGGATGATGCCGAACATACCGCAGCACCGCCAACCCCTGGTCGGCGAGCGCCAGCGGCGCCCGCAGCGGCTCCACGTCACGCGCCAATGCGATGCGCTGCGCCGCAGACCGCGCGACCAGTCGGCGGCGGCGCTCGGCAAGATGTCTCAGTTCCGGGTTCATGAGCCGGAGGTGAGGTGTTCGCGATCCTTGGACAGTTCCGTCAGGCTCGCGTCAAACGGCCGCACCTGAGTACGCAGCCGGTGCAGCGCGAGCCAGCCGACACCGGCACCTGCCGTCAGGAAAAACGCGGCCAGCGCGGCCAGCGTAACCAGCCGGTGAGATTCCCACAGGGCGACGACAATCAGGATCGCCCCCAGCACGACGCCGACGCCGAGACTGAACAGCGACACCAGCCCAAGCACCAGCAGCGCGATCAGGCGCTCGCGCTCCTCGGCCACGTCCGTGGCCAGCAGTTCAAGCCGCGTCTGGAGGATGCCAACCAGACTGGCCGACAGCGTTTTCAGGGCCGCAAACAGACCCTCCGGCGCCGCTGGGTGTTCTTCAGCCATGGGCTGACTAACGCCGTCCGATCAGCAGTCCGACCACCAGCCCGACACCTGCGGCGATGCCCACGGCATGCCACGGATGCGTGTGCACATACTGGTCCGTCGCCGTGGCTGCAGCCTTGGTCCGCGCGACCAGTTCCGCTTCGACATCAGCCATCTTTGCTTTTGCCACAGCGAGCGAATCCTGAACTTTCGCCCGCACGGCGGTCATCACCTCGCCGCCTTGGCCGGCGGTCGCCTTCAACAGCGCCTCCGCGTCGGCAACCACGACCTTGAAATCACTGATCAGCTTTTCCTTGCTAACGTCATTGGGATTGTTAGCGGCGGATAGGGTTTTGGTGTCCACGAGTATCTCCTTTTAATTGACGATCGACGTAAATGATTCCGGATGGATCGGATTTTCGCTGGTAGGACCGAAATCAAAACACCTCATTAAAGACAGCTCCAGCACCGTTCCGTTCCCTGGCTGCCGCAAGAGGGATTGCTCGACGCACTGCTGCAACGATAACCCTTCCTGCTCCATTACACGATGCAAGCATGAACCGATCCTCAAACTGGCGGGTTGACTTGGGTCAAACTTGATCGCGTACCGCGCGGGATCGTCGGCGATGTGCCGGACCGCACTCGCCGTTGTTGTCGCGGGTTGGCGAAACGGGGGTTTGAACCTACAATTCCCCGCATCGGCATTCAAACCCATAAAACAGCCGTGGAGGAGTGGTCATGCTTGCTTGCTCGAAGTGGAAAATCGTTGCCTTCCTACTTGCGCTGCTCGGCGCAGCCATCCCGGGCCGCGCTGCAGAAAGCTATCCGACGCGGCCGGTGCGCATTATCGTGCCCTATCCCCCGGGCGGCTCGACAGACCCGACGGCACGGGCGTACGGCAACTGGCTGGCGGAGAAATTCGGGGTGCCGGTGGTCATCGACAACCGCCCCGGCGCGGGCTCGACCATCGGCCACGCGCTCGGGGCGAAAGCCACGCCCGACGGCTACAACCTGCTGCTCGGCACCTCGGGCGGGCTGGTGGTCACGGCGGCCTTCGGCACCAAGCTCGCGTATGACCCGATCAAGGATTTCGCGCCGATCGCGGTTGGCGTCTACGCGCCGTTCCTGCTCGTGGTGCACCCGTCGGTCCCGGCAAAAAACCTGCAGGAACTGATCGCGCATGCCAAGGCGAACCCGGGCAAGATCAATTTCGGCTCGCCGGGCACGGGCACGCCCAACCATCTCGGCATGGAACTGCTGACGTCGCTGACCACTGCCAAGTTCACGCATGTGCCGTACAAGGGCGGTGGTGCGGCGACGGTGGATCTCGTTGCCGGCCGCATCCAGGCGATCTTCGGCAGCATCCCGCAATGGCAGCCCCACATCGCGGCAGGGAGAGTGCGCGCGCTGGCCATCGGCCACCCGACACGGGTGCCGACGATGCCCGACACGCCGGCGATCGCCGAGTTCTACCCGGGATTCAACAACACCACTTGGTATGGCCTGCTCGGACCGGCGGGCACACCGGCCCATGTCGTCAAGCGGGTCAATGCCGAGATGAAACTTGCGATCGAAAACCCCGCGTTCGCGAAACACCTCGAAACCATCGGTCTCCAGCCGGCCTGGACCACGCCCAAAGCGATGGGTGACCTGATCCGCAACGATCTCGCGCGCTGGACAAAGGTAGTCCGAGAGGCCGGCATCAAACCGCAATAGACCCGACCGGGACCCGGCCCGCCGCGTGCCGCAGTGTCACCGGTCACTGTCGCGGCTCGCGTAGCGCAGTCGTGCGCCCGTGCGACGCGGCGCGACTGCCAAGAAATAAATGTAACTTATTGTTTTTATTTATAATTTTATTATCGGCCGCAGGCAAAGCCCGAGGGTGTTCGCCGGCTCGCAGGTCAGGGCAGTTTTGAGACGAGATCCTCTGCCGCGTGACCGACCACCTTCGGCAGGGTCAATTGCCGCTCGGTGAACGT
>RPOR01000151.1 GCA_003820645.1 Betaproteobacteria bacterium | reverse complement strand
GTACGAGCTGGTCGGCGGTCAGGTGTCGATCATGTTTGGCAGTCTGGCCACCGCATATCACCACCTGCGCTCCGGGCGGGTACGGGCGCTGGCGGTGACCAGCATCAAGCGGGCGAGTGCGGCCCCCCAGGTGCCGACCATGCAGGAAGCGGGCATCCGCGATTACGAAGCCGTGGCCTGGTTCGCGCTGTTTGCGCCGGCGCAGACACCCGGCACTGCGATCAACAAAATCAATGCCGAAGTCGTCGCCATGCTGACCCGGCGTGAAATCCGCGAGCGCTTGATCGGACAGGGCGCGGAAGTTACGCCATCGACGCCGGGCGAACTCAACGACCGCGTGCATGCCGAGATCGGCAAATGGCGTGGCGTGATCAGGGCTGCCGGGATTGCCCCGCTCAACAATTAAGGGCCGCTCCCGCGGGTCGCCACCGGCGTTGCGGCGCAATCCCTATTTCTTGCCGAGCCCGGCTTCCGTTGCCGCTTTTGACCAGACCAGGGTTTCGGCCGCCATGCGCCGCCCCATGTCCTCCGGTGTGCCGCCGACCGTTTCCAGCGCTGCATTAAACAACCGCTGCTTGATTGTCGGATCGGACAGCGCCTTGTTGTAGGCCGCCGACAGTCTGGCGATGACGTCCACCGGCGTGCCTGCAGGTGCGACCGCGCCGAACCACTGTGTAATGTCCATGAACGGAAAACCGAGTTCGGCCAGCGCCGGCACGTCGGGCAATGCCTTCGCGCGCTGCTTCGAAGTCACGGCCAGCAGTTTGACCCGGCCGGATTTCACATGGGACACCAGCGGCGCCGAGCCGAGCACGCCGACCGGCACCTGGCCGCTGATCAGGTCCACCACCGCCTGGCCGCCGCCCTTGTACGGCACGCCGATCATGCGCACGCCCGCACCCTTGAAAAAGATGCCCGCGGCCACCGCCTGCGTCCCCGTGGGCGAGGACAGCGCATACGCGATTTCTCCCGGACGTGCCCTGGCTGCTCCAAGCAGATCGTGGATCGATTTCCAGCCGGGCGCCGGATGCACCGCGATCACCATCGGCTGATTGGTCAGTATGGTGACGGGCATCAGGTCCTTTTCCGCGCGGTACGCGAGTGCCGGGTTCAATACCGGCTGATAGAACGAGGAGTCGGAGCCGATGACGATGGTGTGGCCGTCGCGCGGCCCGCGGACCAGGGTCTCCAGAGCCAGACTGCCGGCCGCGCCGGGGCGGTTTTCAATGACCACCGACTGGCCGATTTCCTTCGATACGATGTCTGCGGTCATGCGCGCGGAGACGTCGGTGGTGCCGCCGGGCGCGAACCCGACCAGCACCCGCAGCGGCCGCGTCGGCCAGTTTTGCGCAAAGGCCGCCGAGCAGCAGGCCAGCATCAGTACACCGCAGATGTAACGTCGCATCGTCGTTCCTCCCGGGTAATCAGCGTCAACAGAGCGCCGCGGATGCAGCGTAAGCGTGACTCCGCGGCCGTGCAAAGCTTATGCCATGCCGATCGGCTCCGCCAGATCGTCGCGGATTTTTCCGGGCCGCGCGCGCATCATGTCATGCAGTTCCTTTTTGACCCTGGCCCGTCCCGGATCATCGAACAGGTTGTCCATTTCGCCCGGATCGTTCTGCAGATCGTAGAGTTCGCCGGCGCCCGAGCCGAGTTCGAATGTGCACTTGTGGGTCTTGGTGCGCACCGTGCGCAGCTGCAGGCCGACCCCGCAGCGCGACGGATGCACGTGCCATTCGCTGTATGCCGCATCGCGGGTCTCCGATTGCCCGGCGAGCAGTCGGGCGAGGCTGCGGCTCTGCATCGCGTGCGGCGCGGAGATGCCGGCATATTCGTAGAACGTTGCCGCCATGTCCAGGGTGCCGACCGGCTCGCTGACCACCCGGCCGGCGGCGATGCCGGGTCCGCGCGCGATCAGGGTTACCCGCATCAGGTCTTCGTACGGCGTGGGCCCTTTCAGATACAGGCCGTGGTTGCCGAGCATGTCGCCATGATCGGTGCTGTAGAAGACCAGCGTGTCCTCGGTCAGGCCGAGATCGTCCAGTGCGGCGAGGATGCGGCCGACGTTGTGGTCGATCAGCGAGATCATGCCGTAGTAGTTCGCCGTCATGTCGGCGAGCTGGGCGTCGGTCTGCTGCGGTACCCGCGAGCCCGCGGCACGGAACTTCAGCATCTCCGGATCTTTCAGTTGCGGCGTGCTCTCGAGCGAAGCCTTGTGCCACCACGGCCGCCGCTCGAGGTCCGGCGTGCGGTGTCGGGGCAGCGTCAGGCTCTGCGGGTCGTACATCAGGTTCCACGGCTCCGGGCAGTCGAACGGGTGGTGCGGATCCGGGAACGACACCCACATCGCCAGCGGTTTGGACTGGTCATGGTGCGCCAGATAATCGATGGTGCGGTCGCCGACCCAGGTGCTGGTGTGCCAGGCAACCGGCAGTGCCGAATGCCAGGTCTGTGCGGTGCCGAGTTCCGGGCGTGTGCTGGCCGCCCACAGTTTGACCGCTTCCTCGTCCCTGCCGCGGGCGAGGAACCAGCGTTCGTAATGCCCCATCGGCGGACGGTCCAGCGGCCGTGTCCGGTGCATGTGGCCCAGCACGCACAGTTCGACATGCTCGAAACCCATGTAGGGGCCGGCCCAGTCGGGGCCGTAACGCGCCTGGCTTTTGCTGCATTCCGGGGTGCCGGTCGGCGCAAACGTGGCCTTGGTCGCGAAATGGGCCTTGCCGATGAACGCGCTGCGATAACCGCTGCGGGCGAGGGTGCCGGCAAAGCCGTTTTCGCCGATGCGCGCTTCGAGATCGACGCCGTTGTCCCACACGCCGTGGGTCAGCGGCAGCATGCCGGTCAGGATGGATGCGCGGGAGGGCTGGCAGACGAGGTTCGGCGTCATGCACGCCGAGAACCGCGTACCGTCCCGCGCCAGCTGATCGAGGTGCGGCGTCCGCACCTCGGGGTTTTCAAATCCGTTGCAGTCCGCGCGTTGCTGGTCCGACGTGATGAGGATGATGTTGGGACGTTTTTTGCTCATGGTTGCGGTGCCAGTCCAGATTGAATGATATTGATGACGACTCGATGGTGTGTGTCGGCCCGTTGATTTTTTCCGGGACCCGTCCGGCTTCCAGTCTGCAACTCGCCGTAACTGGAATCGCGGCCGGGAGAACGCCGGAGGGCGCCGGCCCTACTGCCGGTTGATGCCGAATTTCCCCGGCCCGATCAGCGCCACCACGATGGACGCGAACAGGAAGAATCCCTGTAACTCGAGTACCCAGCCCCCGGACTTGTCGAGATCCAGCAACTGGGAGCCGTGCGCCAGTGCGATGACCATGACCATGTTGACCGCCATGATGACACCGCCGATGCGCGCGTAAAAGCCGAAGATCACCAGCAGCGGCGCGATGACTTCGCCGACGAACACGCCGTAGGCAAGGAATCCGGGCAGGCCGTGGTTGTGCACCATCGCTTCGATGCCGCCAACGCCGTAACGCAGCTTGGCGATGCCGTGCAGCAGCATCAGGATGCCCAGGGTCAGGCGCAGGACCAGTTTGCCGATGTCGTCGTTCATGGCGTGCTCCTTGCGGTTGGTCGGGGTTCAGGCCGCCGGGTGGCTGATGCTTTCGATCTGCCGCTTGACCGCCATCGGGTCGTGCACCGTGCGGAACAGCACGTCGCTGGTGCCGCGCCCGGTGACCTTGACGTTGCCGTAGCCGAGGATGCGGCCGAAGATGCCCTGGTCGATCTCCACCGTTTCGATGGAGCCGATTTTCATTTCCTCGGATTTGCGGCTGATGATGCCGGCCTTGTAGATCACCCGCTTGTTGGTGACGCCCTGCTCGATGTTGCGCACGCGCAGGTATTCGTAGAGCGCCAGCACCAGGGTGATGCCGAGGGTGGGAATGCCCAGCAGCAGCCAGATCGCCAGCGGGATGCGGGTGACCCAGTGCAGCCGGAACAGCGCAGAGACCTCTTCACCGGCGGACAGGGACTCGTCTATGTAGGCCATCGGTTTTTCCTGGTTGCGGGTGCCGGACGGTCCGGCGGGGGAGCGTGCGCCCCGCCGGCATGCGTTTGCCGGATTTACCAGCCGGTGGTTTTTGCGCCCTCGGTGGCGAGCAGCACGTAGGCCATGATGCAGGGTTCCTTGCCGCGGTTTTCCCAGTTGTGGTTGGTCGCGCGCTGGATGATCACGGTGCCCGGCGTCAGGTGCACTTCGTCGCCGTTGTCGAGCTGCATCCACAGTTCGCCCGCCAGGCAGATCGCGTAATCGACGGAGTCGGTCACGTGCCAGCGTTTGGCGACGCCGGGTTCGTATTTTGCGAGGCGGAACACGCTGCCGCCGGCGAGGCTGGTGCCCAGATCCCAGGTGTTCGGATCTTCCTCGGTCATCTCGGCGGGCAGTTTTTTGGTGGCCCACATCGGGATGTTGCCGAAGCCGGGGCGCATCGGGATCGGGGTGATCTCGCTGTCCCATTTGATGCAGGATTTCCCTTCGTTGTTGATGCCGGTGACCACTCTGCGAAATTTCATGTCTGCAAAACTCTCCGTAAAGGCTGGTTGATTCCAGGTTGGGTACTGCGTTGATGCGATCGCGCTGCAAATAATCGTTGGTGTCTGATTTTATCGGTGAGGGGTCGCTTGCTGCCGCCGGCAATTTCGTTTTTACCACACTGGCACGGCTGCCCGATACCCGCGTGGCGTCAGTTGGCCTGGATCCCGGCTTCGCGAATGACCCTGGTCCATTTGGTGATTTCCGTTTGCAGATATTGTGCGGTGTCATCGAGACCGCCGCCGATCACGTCGACGCCGCTGGCGGCGAAACGTTTTGCAGTCCCGGGGTCGCGCAGCGCGGCATTGACATCGGCATTGAGTTTTGCCAGTACCGCACGCGGCGTTTTTGCCGGCGCGAACAGACCGTACCAGACGTCGAATGCATAGCCGGGCAGGCCGTTTTCGGCGACAGTCGGCAGATCGGGCGTGACGGGGCTGCGCTGGGCACCGGTAACCGCAAGCGCGCGCACCCTGCCGCTTTTCGCGTGCGGCAGCATGGTGCCGACGCCGGCGATGGCCATGTGCACCTCGCCGGCCAATAATGCAGTGACGCCAGGGCCGGTGCCCTTGTACGGGACGTGCACGATGTCGATGCCGGCGATCACGCGGAACAGCTCCGAGCCGAGGTGGGAGGCGCCGCTGACGCCACCGGATGCAAAGCGGATTTCGCGCGGTTTGGCCTTGGCGATGCGTACCAGCTCGGCGACCGATTGGGCCGGCAGCGACGGGTGCACGGCAAGCACGAACGGCTGGGTGCCGATGATGGTGACCGCAGCGATGTCGCGTTTTACATCGAAGGGCAGTTTCCGGTACAGCGCCGGTGCATACGAGATGCCCACGCTCTGTACCAGCAGCGTGTAGCCGTCGGGCGCGGCCTTTGCTGCGATGTCGGTGGCGATGACGCCGCCCCCGCCCGGCCGGTTGTCGACCACCGCCTGCTGGTGCCAGACACTGGTCAGCTGCTGGGCGAGCAGCCGCGCGATGATGTCGGTGCCGCCGCCTGCAGCGGAGGCGACGACTACGCGTACGGGGCGTTCCGGGAATGCCGCGGCACCGGCGCCGGTCCAGGCCATGACGAGGCCCGCGCACAGTGCGGCGCGGATGATGGTATCAATCATGATTTTCCTCCTTCGGGAAACGCAACATGCGTTGCCGCGGCTCAGGCCGCACTGGCGAAAGCCTGTGCCTGCAGCAGCGCATAGTTCGCGGCATCCATGGCGATCTCGCCACGGTTGATTTGCCCGTCAATCGCGGTGACGGCATCATTGACCGGCGTCGCGATGCCGAGCTCACGGCCCTTGCGCGCGACCAGCCCGCTGATGAAACCGATTTCGCTGGTGCGGCCTTTCAGATGGTCGTGAATCGGCGCCGTGCGGCCGCCGCCGACATGCGAGAGCAGGGTTTTCATGGTGGTCACCAGGTTCTCGTCGCTGGAGCCGGCGAATTCGTCGGCGCGCAAGCCGAAAATGGGTTCCATGCGGTAACCCAGTGCCGCGCCCACCGCCATCGATTCGCGGCCGAGCTTCACCGAGAGGTCGAACATGCCGGGCAGCGCCGCAGCCTCGAAATTGCGCAGACCGAGCAGGCTGAATGGTCCCATGGTCATGGTATTGGCGATCAGCTTGGTCCATTTCGCACCGTAGATGTTGCCGGTGACGTCACAGCGGCCGACCTTGCCCAGGATCGCGGCGATCTCTTTCGCCCGCGGTGTGTAGCTGCCGTCCAGTTCGCCGACGGTGAACCACGAGCCCTTGCGCGTGGTGTTGCGCTGGACCTGTCCCGGCGTGAACAGTTCCGCCTGCAGTTCGACCACGCAGCCGATCACCCGCTCGCGGCCGATGATGGAAGCGATGGCGTCGTCGTTCATGCCGTTCTGGGTGCCGACGATGACGCCGTCGGGTTTCAGGTACGGTTTGATGAATTCGGCCAGCCAGCGCGTGTCGTTGGACTTGGCGGCAAGGAACACGATATCGAACATCAGGTTGGCCGCGGCCATGTCGCACAGTTGCAGTGCCTTCACCGGCACCTGGAACTGCGAGTCCTTGAACTGCACGTGCAGGCCGTTGTCTTTCATGGCCCTGACGTGCGCCGGCCACTGGTCGATCAGCGTGACGTCAAAGCCGGCGTGCGTCAGGTCGGCGCCGATGCTGCTGCCGATTGCGCCGGTGCCGAGCACGGCAATGCTTTTGGTTTTCATGGGTTGCCTGGTTTTGTTATTTAGCGAATAACGAATGCCATAAATTCTTCCGTTGTCATTCCGGCCAAGTGCGCCCCCGCGGAAGTCCCCTTGGGGGGTAGCGCGAGCCGGAATGACGGCGGTGGGTCAATGCCGTGTCGCCGCCAGCGCCAGCAGTCCGTGTACCGAATGGTTTTCGATGTCCAGCGCAACCTTGGCGATGGCGTCCACCGGCAAATGCGGATTGATGCCGCGGAATTTCTCGGTGACGCCCCGGGCATCGACCGGGTTGTCGACGGACCCCGTCGGGTTGAGGATGTCCTCGCGCACCCACCGGCCGTCCTGTTCGGCGGCGACCCAGCCGGCGAAGTGCTTGGGGTAGAGGGCATCGAGTTTGGGGTCGTGCTCGCATTCCAGTTGCGCGGCAAGTTTGACGATCGCCGGATCGCGCATGCGCTCGCCGGTGAATTGCGGCGGCAGCACCTGGCCGTCGAGCAGTGCCGCGGCGATCACGTAGCGCACGCTCATCTGCGCGTTGAGCGCGCTGCCCGGGGCGTAGACGAAGCCGCACTGCACGTCGACCACGTTCGACAGGCCGACTTTTACGCGGCGTTGCGGGTTCCAGGGGGCGCCGATTTTGCGGCGCACCGCCAGCGCGGCGTCGATGTAGGCATGCGCGCTGCCGCAGCACGAGTAGGGCTTGATCGAGTTGGTATCGGTATGCCAGACGCGGCCGAGGTCGCGGGTCAGCAACGATACGTCGCTGTTGTCGGAATGCGCCTTCAGCACGCCGCCGTCCCCGAATTCGTAAATCTGCGTCGGCCCGGTGAAGCCCAGGGCGGCGAGCTCGGCGGCGAGCACGCCGGAATGCGCTGCCTTGCCGGCATGCAGCCGTTTGCTCATGGTGCCGTCGGCATTGAAAGCCCAGGTGCCGGCGCCCTGCGT
>RPOR01000150.1 GCA_003820645.1 Betaproteobacteria bacterium | reverse complement strand
TGAATTTCAGGCGCATCGCAGAATCAGCGGCCGCATTTATCGACAGTAGTCGCGGTAATCGCGGTAGACGCAGCGATCCATCACCACCATCATCCCGCCCGCCTGTGCGCGCGCAGCCGCCGCCTCATTGACAATGCCCTCCTGGATCCAGATCGCTTTCAGCCCCAGTGCCAGGCATTCATCGACGACGCCGTCGATGAACTCTGCGCTGCGGAACACATCCACCAGGTCCACGGGATGCGGGATGTCGGCGAGCGTCGGATAAACCTTTTCGCCGAGAATTTCCTGCGCTGCAGGATGCACCGGAATCACCCGGAATCCATAGTCCTGCATCGCCTTTGCCACGCCGTAACTCGGCCGCGCGGCGTTCGGCGACAGCCCGACCACGGCGATGGTCCTGACTTTTTTCAACATTGCACAGCGCGCGGCCGCATCCGGATTCTCGAACATGTTCAAACCGCCTTTACCATTACGTAATCATCCATCACAAAGCCGCCGCCGATGTCCCTGACCACGGCTTCCCGCACGGTAAAACCATGCTTGTGGTACGCCGCAATCGCCGGCGCATTGTTGCGGTTCACCGCAAGCACCAGCTCGCGGCAGCCCCATGCCCGCGCAGCAGCAACCGCTTGTGCAATCAGCCGCCCGCCGCAACCGCGCCGTTGCTGCAGCGGATGCACGTACAGCTTGTCGATTTTCATCGCCACGCCGCCGGCGTCGCGCTGCAGCGCCGCGTAGGCGACGATGCGTTGCTCCAGCGTGAGCTTGTACCACCACACATCCGGCAGCGCGAGCTCCGCGCGGATCACCCGCGGGTCGTAGCGCTGCGCGAGCATGTATTCTATCTGCGCGACGCTGATGATGCCGGGATAATGTGCGTGCCAGATCTCGCGGGCGAGCACGGAGACCGCTTCGACATCGCCGTCCTCGAGCGGCGCCACGCCGTCCAGACGTGCCGCCATGTCAGTAAAAACGCGCCTCGCCCGGCGGCCGCGTCTTGAAGCGCTTGTGCAGCCAGTAATACTGCTCGGGCATCTCGCGCACACGCTCCTCGATGAACGCATTCATGCGCCGGGTATCGGCGGCGAGGTCACCGCTCGGATAATTTTCCCATGCCGGATAGAAACGCAGCACATAACCCTCGCCACCCGGCAACTGCGTCGTCACCGCCGGCACGACCACGGCGCCCGTCAATGCAGAAATACGTGACAGCCCGGTGATGGTTGCCGCAGGAACAGTGAAAAACGGCACGAAAATCGAATCGCGCCCGCCGAAATCCATGTCCGGCAGATAATAGAACGGCAAACCGCCCTTGATCGCCCGCGCGACGGGGCGGATGCCATCCTGGCGCGAGTAAAGGTCAGGCATCACAAAACGTGTGCGGCCGCGGTACAGCACGGCGTCAAACAAAGGGTTCTTCTGGTGGCTGTACACGGAGACGGCACGATACTCGGTGCTGATGCGGATGCCACCCATGTCGAGGCCGATGAAATGCGGTGCGAGCCAGATCACTGGTTTGCCCTGCACCGCCTGCCAGTGCTCCAGACCCTCGACGCGCACCAGGCGCATCACGCGCTCCCTGCTGCCCCACCACAGAATGCCGTGCTCGAGCAGGCTGCGGGCGAACGCGGCGAAATGGCGGCGTGCAAGCTGCGCACGATCATCATCGCCCAAATCCGGAAAACACAACCGCAGATTGGTCAGCACCACCCGCCGCCGTTCACCCGCCAGCGCGTAGAGCAGCAGGCCGAGCGCGCGGCCGAGGGGTGCCAGCACCGCGAGCGGCAGCCAGTGCAGCAGCCACACCAGCGCGAGGCCGCAGCGGGTCATGGCCGACCGGGCATGACGCAAAATGCAAAATGCGGAACGGCGAACCCGCGGGTTTGGTGTTCACTCATGATTCATCACTTTCCATTCTGCACTTCCTGCCGGGGCGCAGCGCCGGCAGGAGACTTATAGCGGTTATAACCCCACAGGTACTGCGCCGGACAGGTGCGCACGACGTCTTCCACGGCGCGGTTCAGTGCTGCCGGATCGAGCGGCGCAGCGGAGACGGCGTTGAGATGCAGGCGATAGCCCATGCCGCGCGGCAGGCGCTCGGCGAAGGCCATGATCACTGCAGCACCGGTCGCTTCCTGCAGCCGCGATACCAGCGTCATCGTGTACGCGGGACGGCCAAAAAAATCCACCCACTCGCCTTCGCCGACGCCAGGAGCCTGATCCGGCAATATGCCGATCGCCTCGCCACGTTTGAGGGCCTTCAGCAACAGTCGCACACCCTGCAGATTGGCCGGAGCCAGACGGGCCTGGGCGCGCGCGCGCCCGGCCCGCATCAATGGTTCCAGCGCGGCGCGCTTGGGCGGCCGGTAAAGCACGGTCAGCGGCAGGCGCTGCGCCCCGTAGAACGCGGAAATTTCGAAGCACCCCAGGTGCGGCGTCAGAAAAATGATGCCCTTGCCGGCACGCTGCGCCGACTCGACGATGCCCCAGTCGCCACAGGACACCAGTTGTGCAATCTCCTCGTCGCGGCCAAACCACAACTTGCACAGTTCGGTAACGCTCCTGCCCGTTTCGGCAACGGCCGCGTGCAGCGTACGCCGGTAGTGATGTTCATCTGCGCAAATGCCGCTGGCCTTGAGGTTGTCGCGACAACGCCGGCGATAGGTCGGGGACAACCCGTACACCAGCCAGCCCAGGCCTGCACCGAAAAAATGCAGTCCTGCCAAAGGCATACGCGCACACCATCGCAACAACACCAGCAGCATGGGTCCAGGGGGGAAATCCGTTAAAAAATCGGGAGTTATATGCTATTCTAGCGGCCTTTTTGCCGCGACCCTGCTTTTTGCGGCGTGCCGATCAACTCACAACGCGATTTCATACGTCCAAGCCCATGAGCAACTTCCTGTTCACCTCCGAGTCGGTGTCCGAAGGCCATCCCGACAAAATTGCCGACCAGATTTCCGACGCCGTGCTCGACGCGATCCTCGCCCAGGACAAAAACGGCCGCGTCGCCGCCGAAACCATGACCCACACCGGCCTCGTGGTACTTGCAGGTCAGGTCACCACCAGCGCGCGCGTGGATTACGCGCAGGTGGCGCGCCGGGTCATCAAGCAGATCGGTTATGACGACTCCTCGATCGGCTTCGATTACAAGAGCTGCGGCGTGCTGGTGTGCTACGACCAGCAATCGCCCGACATTGCGCAGGGCGTCGATGAAGGCAAGGGTCTCGACCTCGACCAGGGCGCCGGCGATCAGGGCCTGATGTTCGGTTTCGCCTGCGACGAAACCCCGCAGCTGATGCCGATGCCCATCTACTACGCACACCGCCTGATGGAGCGCCACGCCGAGCTGCGCCGCGACGGCCGCCTGCCGTGGGCCCGCCCCGACGCCAAGTCGCAGGTTTCCGTGCGCTATGTCGACGGCAAGCCGCACCACATCGACACCGTGGTGATCTCGACCCAGCATCGTGAAGATATCGGCCACAAGGAACTGTCGGAAGCGATCGTCGAGCAGGTGATCAAGCCCGTGCTGCCGAAGAACATGATCACCAAGGACACCAAGTACCTGATCAACCCCACCGGCCGTTTCGTCATCGGCGGCCCGCAGGGCGACACCGGCCTCACCGGCCGCAAGATCATCGTCGACACCTACGGCGGCTACTCGCGCCACGGCGGCGGCGCATTCTCCGGCAAGGATCCGTCCAAGGTCGACCGCTCGGCCGCCTACGCCGCGCGTTATGTCGCGAAAAACATCGTCGCCGCGGGCCTGGCCACCAAGTGCGAACTCCAGGTCGCTTACGCCATTGGCGTCGCGCGTCCGGTCAGCGTGCTGGTCGACACCTTCGGCACCGGCAAGATCAGCGACGAGAAAATCGGCGCGCTGGTCGAAAAGCACTTTGACCTGCGGCCGAAAGGCATCATCCAGTCGCTCGACCTGCTGCGGCCGATTTATCTGAAGACCGCCGCCCATGGCCACTTCGGCCGCGACGAGCCGGAATTCACCTGGGAGCATACCGACAAGGCTGCCGCGCTGAAGGCGGATGCGGGTATCAAATAAGGTATAATCTGCACCGCTGAGGAGCGTTGCGACCGGGTGGGGTTTCAGCCACATTGACCGGCCAGGCTCAGCAAAGATATCAACGGCGCTCGCACCGGCAACGGTGCGGGCGCTTTTCTTTTGTCGCAACGATTGCAGTAACGATAAAACGTGTCCCCGAGGGGCGCTGCGACCGGGCGGGTCAACTCCGCGCACCGGCCAGGCTCGGACGGCATGCTGGGAACGGCGCCCGCCAATCTATCCAGGAGCAAGACATGCACGCAAAAGCCGCCGACTACAAGGTCGCCGACATCAAACTGGCCGATTTCGGCCGCAAGGAAATCGCCATTGCCGAGACCGAAATGCCCGGCCTGATGGCGATCCGCGAGGAACACAAGGGCAAAAAGCCGCTGCAGGGCGCCCGCATTGCCGGGTCGCTGCACATGACCATCCAGACCGCCGTGCTGATCGAGACACTGGCCGACCTCGGCGCCGATATCCGCTGGGCCTCGTGCAACATTTTCTCGACCCAGGACCACGCCGCTGCCGCAATTGCCGCGCGCGGCATCCCCGTGTTCGCCTACAAGGGTGAGACGCTGGAAGACTACTGGGATTACACCCACCGCATCCTCGAGTGGACCGACGGCGGCACGCCGAACATGATCCTCGACGACGGCGGCGATGCCACGCTGCTGGTGACGCTGGGTGCGCAGCACGAGCGCAACAAGACGCAGCCGCCCCAGGGCACGAACGAGGAAGAAGTGGTGCTGTTCGCGGCGATGCGCAAGACCTTGAAGGAAAAACCCGGCTTCTATTCGAAGATCGAGAAGAACATCAAGGGTGTCACCGAAGAGACGACCACCGGCGTGCATCGCCTGTACCAGATGGAAAAGGAAGGCCGTCTGCCGTTCCCGGCAATCAATGTCAACGACTCGGTGACCAAATCCAAGTTCGACAACCTCTACGGCTGCCGCGAATCGCTGGTCGACGCGATCAAGCGCGCCACCGACGTGATGGTCGCCGGCAAGATCGCGGTGGTGTGCGGCTTCGGCGACGTCGGCAAGGGCAGCGCGCAGGCACTGCGCGCGCTGTCGGCACAGGTCTGGGTCACCGAAATCGATCCGATCTGCGCGCTGCAGGCGGCGATGGAAGGCTTCCGCGTCGTCACCATGGACTACGCCGCCGACAAGGCCGACATTTTCGTCACCGCCACCGGCAATCTCGGCGTGATCACCCACGACCACATGAAGCGGATGAAGCACAACGCCATCGTCTGCAACATCGGCCACTTCGATTCTGAAATCGAGATCGCCAGCCTGAAGCAGTACAAGTGGGAGAACATCAAGCCGCAGGTCGACCACGTGATCTTCCCCGACGGCAAACGGCTGATCATCCTCGCCGAAGGCCGGCTGGTGAACCTCGGTTGCGGCACCGGGCACCCTTCGTTCGTGATGTCGAGTTCCTTCACCAACCAGACGCTGGCCCAGCTTGAGCTCTACACGCAGGGCAGTAAATACCAGAACAAGGTCTACGTGCTGCCCAAGCACCTCGATGAGAAGGTTGCGCGCCTGCATCTGAAAAAACTCGGAGTCGAACTGACCGTGCTCAACGAGAAGCAGTGCGACTACCTGCAGCTCGACATCAACGGCCCCTACAAGGCCGAGCATTACCGGTATTGATCAAGGAGGCAGGCCGGGCCGGGGAGTAGAATCCGCTGCAAACCCCGGCCAGCCCGTCTGATCATGGAATCGCAGAAAAAATTTGCCAGAACGTTCAGCTTCGAGTTCTTCCCGCCGAATACGCCGGAGGGCGCGGAGAAACTCGCGCAGACCGCGAAGCAGCTGGCCCAGCTGCACCCGAAATTCTTTTCGGTGACCTATGGTGCCGGCGGCTCGACCCGCGAGCGCACGCTGCGCGCCGTGCTCGACCTGCAGGCGGCGGGGCACGCGGCGGCGCCGCATATTTCCTGCGTCGGTTCGTCGCGCAATGACATCCGCGAAATCCTGCGCGAATACCGGAGCCACGGCATCCGTCACCTTGTCGCACTGCGCGGCGACCTGCCTTCGGGCACCGCATTTGCGGGGGAGTTCCAGTACGCCAACGAGCTGGTCGCGTTCATCCGCAGTGAGTTCGACGACCAGTTCTTCATCGAAGTTGCCGCCTACCCCGAGTATCACCCGCAGGCACGCAGCGCGCAGGACGACCTGCTGAACTTCAAGCGCAAAGTCGAGGCCGGAGCAGACTCGGCGATTACCCAGTATTTCTACAACGCCGATTGCTATTTCCATTTCGTTGAAGAATGCGAAGCGATGGGACTCCACCTGCCGATCGTGCCCGGCATCATGCCCATCGGGCGCTTCTCGCAGCTGGCGCGCTTCTCGGACGCCTGCGGCGCCGAAATCCCGCGCTGGATCCGCCGCAAGCTGGAAGGCTATGGTGATGACGCAGCATCCATCCGCGCCTTCGGGCTCGATGTCGTGACCCGGCTCTGCGACGACCTGCTCTCCGCCGGCGCGCCGGGCCTGCATTTCTACACGATGAACCAGGCCGGACTCACCACCACGATCTGGCAGCGGCTCGGCCTGTAACCGCCGCAACGCGGCCGGAAAAAGGGCTGCCGCCCGGCACTGTCCGTGGCTATACTCTCCCGGGCGCAACCGCGCTCAGCGTTGGGGGGACGCACGATGCAGGACCATCAGAAATCGTCGACATCCGAGGCCGATACTGATCGGCTCGAGCTCATCCGCGCCGCCAAGGCACGCGCACCCCGGGAGGCGGCAGCGTTGCTCGCCGAGTATCCCGCGGCGAGGATTGCCGAGGTGCTGCACGACCTCAATCCGGCGCGGACCCAGGACATCCTCGCCGAACTGCCCGGCGGCCTGGTCGACGGCATCGTGCAGGCCACCTCGCCGGCACTGGCACGGCAGTGGCGGACCAACCAGCAGTTCGCTGAAGGCGCCATCGGCCGCATGATGGAGCCGGTGCGCGCGGTGTTCCGACCGGACGCTTCGGTGCGCGATACCATCGAACAGCTGCGTCCGCTGGTGCGCGCGGCCTTCATCACCTACGGATATGTCACCGACGAGGCAGGCAGGCTGCTCGGGCTGATTACCATGCGCGACCTGCTGTTCGCCGCCGACGACGTCAGGCTGGAGTCGATCATGCTGCGCAATCCTTTCGTGCTCGGCCCGACGCTGCAACTGGCCGACGCCATGAAGCTGGTGCTGGACCGTCATTACCCCGTTTATCCGGTATGCGACGGCAACGGCGTGCTGCTCGGACTGGTGCGCGGTCAGGCCATGTTCGAGGAGCAGGCCTTCGAGATCACCGCACAGGTCGGCAGCATGGTCGGCGTCGAGAAGGAAGAACGGCTGGCAACACCGCTGAAAAACAGCTTCAAGTTCCGCCATCCGTGGCTGCAGATCAACCTCGCCACCGCGTTTGTTGCCGGTGCCGTGGTCGCCATATTCCAGGACACCGTCGACCGGCTGGTCATCCTCGCGCTGTTCTTGCCGGTGCTGGCCGGACAATCGGGCAACACCGGCTGCCAGGCACTCGCGGTTACCCTCCGTGGCATTACTCTCGGCGAACTGAAAAAGGGCGCCGAGCGCGCGCTGGTCATCAAGGAGGCTTCGCTGGGCGCCCTGAACGG
>RPOR01000149.1 GCA_003820645.1 Betaproteobacteria bacterium | reverse complement strand
GCGTTTTCTCGCGCGCGAAGTCCAGCAGCCGGCGGATGATCGTCGCGCAACGCCGGGTCTCGCGAATCACCAGATCCAGGTCCTCGGCATCCGGGCTGCCATCCGCCATTTTCTTGCGCAACAGCAGCGAAAAGGTCAGGATCCCGGTCAACGGATTGTTGAGTTCGTGGGCAATACCGGCCGCGAGCAGTCCGACGGATGCGAGTTTTTCGCCGCGCGCCGCTTCGGCTTCCGCGATGCGCAGCTCGCGGGTCCGTTCCTCCACTTTCTGCTCCAGCGTATGGCCCCATTCCTGCAGTTCCCGCTGGGATTTTCTGAGCGCAGCGGTCATCGCGTTGAATGACGCCGACAGTTCGCCGAACTCGTCGCCGCTGCGCACGAGGATCGTGTCGTCGAGATTGCCTGCGGCGAGCCGCTTCGCACCGGCTTCCAGATCGTGCAGTGGCCGGTAGATCAGGCGATGCACGAAAAGCCCGACCAGCACCGCAGCCAAGAGCACGAATGCCAGGGACGCGGAGGCGATGGACAGGGTGCTCTTCCTCATGGTGGCGTCGATTTGGTCGAGCGAGTACACGATGTCCAGCACGCCGAGCACCGTCTGCGCGCTGGTGTGCGCATGACAGGACGCCGTGTAGCACGAAGGCTCGTTGCGGATCACCTCCATGCTGCCGAGCAGCCGGCGCCCGTCCGGCGCGGCATAAATTCGCGTCCGCTCGGCCCTGGGAACATGCGCCAGCGGCTGTTCGCTCTGGTGGCACAGGATGCAGGCGTCCGCCTTGCGATCCACGACCTGCCCGATTTCCGGCAGGTAGGTGGAATGGATGATGCGGCCGTCCTTGCTGAAAAGGCGCACCTTCGAGATATTCCCCTGGCGCCCGAGGTCCTGGATCGCGCGGGAAACGTAGTCGGGCCGATTCTGCAGCATGGCGTAACGCATGCTCCTGGCAATCACTTCCGAGATATGGGTGACGTGGTGGTCGGCCGCGCGCAGCAGTTCATTGCGCTGGTGGCGGATGACGAGCAGCGTAAACAGCAGCATGGCCAGCGTCAGAGCGATCGCGACGTAGAAGCCAACCTTGAACTTGAGAGTCTGCGGAAGCATGCCCACCCTCGTCTCTATGCCGCCTTCACCCGCAGCCGGAATCCACGACCGGCAGAAGTCCCCGCACCGCGGCATGACAACGCCATCCGGATGCGGGAGAATCGGTCGCCGCGATGCCCATCGCGGCGATTCCCGCTACACCATGCCCTGGTCGCGGTCCGCAACCGCCGGTGGCACGACGCGCGCTGCGGCATACGCAGCAATCACCGGCCGCCCATGACGCTGCCGACAAATCCCGACACCACCATCGCCAGCAGGATCAGGCCGAAAGCAATGAGCGTGAAGCCGAGGATTTTCGAACCCCGCGTCATCGGCTCGGACGGCGCGTCAACCAGGTATTTCGAAAGCTCTCCGCTGGCAACCAGGCGGTTGTACTCCACGGTGTGCTCGTGCTTGAACTCTTCAAGCCGCATCGTGCCGGTGAACATCACGACGTCGAGCGGGAACTTGTCCGGCCGGAAATGGTTGTTGAAGAAGTGCACGGTGAACAGGAACAACGCCGCCAGCAGGGCTTCCTCGCCGTGGAATATGGTGGCGACGTTGAACACCCAGCCGGGCAGCACCGATGCGGTGACCGCGGGGAACCACAGCATCAAGCCGCTCAAGCCGATGATGGTGACGCCCCAGAACGGTGCCCAGTAGTCGAATTTCTCCCAGTAGGTCCAGCGGTCGAAGGTCGGGCGCGGACCGACGCCGAAGAACCATTTGAACATGTTGATGATGTCCCACAGGTCCTGCAGGCGCGGCACCAGGGAATCCGGTCCGAACCAGTTGAACGTCCGCCATTGCCGGCCCAGCCGCAACGCGAGATATATGATGTGACCGACGAACACCGTCGCAAACAATGTCGCGAATACACGATGGATGACGGCCGTCACTTTGGGGCCGCCGAGTGCATTCTGCACAATCGGCGCCCAACTGGTGTCGGCGTAGAGCACCGACATGCCGGTCAGGGTCAATATCATCAGGCTCACTGCGAACGTGAGGTGGGCAATGCGCCAGATCAGCGGGAAACGCCGGTAATACTTGCCCGCAAGCAACTCGTCGGTCTTGACATGCGGGCGCAACTTGCGCTCCTGGCGCTCCTTGTATTCGCGATAGAACCACAACGCGGTATGGGTCCAGAAGAAGGCAAAGGTGCCGGCAAGCAGGCCAATCATGAATTTCGACGCGATCCAGATATAGGGATAGCGGCTGAAATCCGACGTCGTGCCGTGCGGTTCGAAGGTGGCAAAACCCTGCGTCGCGTCCTGATGGCATTTCCGGCAGGTCTCGACGCGGTTGGTCGGATGCATCGACGATTTCGGATCGGCGACGCGCTGGATGCCGTGGCTGCCATGGCAGTCGAAGCACTTTGCGGTATGCGCATAGCCCAGCGTATTGATCTTGCCGTGGTAGGTCTCGGTATAGGTCTTCAGGTTTTCCGAGTGGCAGTTGCCGCAGTTCTTGGTGATCGCGAGCCGCGTCGAATCGCGGGCGGGGTCTTCGACGTCATGGGTACTGTGGCAATCCGAACATACGGCCGCCACCGGATTGCGATTCTCCAGCACCTCCCTGCCGTGGACCGAGGTTGCATAGTCTGCGCGTTCCTTGACATGGCAATTACCGCAGGTGTTCGGAATGTTCAGTCGCCATTCCGCGCGCTGCTCGCTGCCTTTCGGGTATATGTAATGGGCGTCGTGGCAGTTATAACAGGTCGCGTTGGTACGCGACTGATCCGCCTTGCTCGGCCGCGCATGAATTGATTTCATGTAATGGTCAATCTGCTGCACCACAACTCCCAGTCGTGCGTTCTCCTTGACCTTGTTGTCCTTCTTGGCGGCATCCCACAGGTCCTGATGGCACTCCACGCAACCAACCTTGAGCGCCGCCGTTTTCTGGTGCGGAATCTCCGTAATATCCTTATGGCACTCGACGCACAAGCGCTTGCCATGCACGCTGCCGCCGAATCTCTCCTGCTTCACGTGCAGCGAGCGCGGCTGACCGTTGGCTCCCGGCATGGCAAAGCCTTCATTGCCGTGGCAACCCAGACAGGCCTCATTGGAGGGTTTTTCCGTCACCGGTTGTTCGGCAGCCTTGCCGGCGCCGGCGTCCGCCGCCAGGGCCGGCATCAGTCCGTTGCCGGTTGCTGCAAACCACCAAACGGCCACTGCCAAGAGTTGCTTGGTAAGTCTGGAAGCGCACATGAAATCGACTTTCGTTTATTGTTGTTTGGCGGGACGGGCACCGGGGCCACAAGCCACACCCACGACGATCACCGCTGCAAGTTCTTGGAAATGCATGATCCCTGAATCCATCGACGAACGGGTCGTGCAGCGAACTGACGCTGCAATGCCAACGATCTGACTAAGGCTTTTCGAGTTTACGCCCTTTTACAACCCCAGAAAACCGGCCTGCGATCAATTTGAGTCCAGCCCAAGGCAGACCACATTACGATCACTCATGCACCGCGCAGGAATGCCGTCACCGCACCAACTGACCGGTCGGCGGATTTGATGCAGTCGCCGACGGACACACCGCCGCGGTAATTCGCACAGAAGAACAGGCCTGGAAAGCCGCGCTCCGCTTGTTCCAACTCGCCGATGCGGGCCGCGTGGCCGATGTTGTACTGGGGTATCGCCCGGGGCCAGCGCCGGACCCGGACAAACTCGGGCCGCCCCGCAGCGCCGAGCAGGAACTCGTGTTCCGTCTGCGCAATGCCGGCGATTTCCTGTTCGTCAAGCTGCGCCAGGCCCGGCTGACGCGCCCCGCCGATAAAGGTAGTGAGCAGTAACCTCCCCTCCGGCGCGCGCCCGGCAAACAGCGTGCTCGAGAATATCGTGCCCAGTATCCGCCGGCCCTCCCGCTCGGGAACCAGCATGCCGAAACCGTCCAGCGGATGCGCGATGGCGCCGCGGCGATAGATGCTGTGCACCACGGCGACCGGCGGGTACGGGATCGCCGCCAGTGCCTCTGCCGCAGCGGACGCAACCGGTGCGACCAGTTCGGCGGCCATCCAGGCCGGGACCGCCAGCACCACTGCGCGCGCACGATAGGTGCAGCGGCCGCCCGCGCCGGCTGCCTGCAGCGCAAACCCGCTGCTGCCCGGCACAATATGCGTAACCCGCACGCCGGTCTCGATCCGCGAGAGGCGCTTGGCCATCGCATCGGTCAGCGTCTGCATGCCGCCGCGAAACGCGAACATCGGCGCCGACTGCCTGGACTTTTCCGGATCGTGCCGTCGCGCACGGGCGCCGCGCAGCTGGCCGCGGATCAGGCTGCCATGCGCCTGTTCGAGCGCGTGCAGCCGCGGAAATGCAGCACCGACACTGAGTGCGCGGGGATCGCCCGCATAGACACCCCCCACGAAAGGGTTGATCGCATAGTCGAGAAATTCGTCGCCGAGGCGGCGGCGCACGAAATCGGCCACCGATTCCTCCACGCCCGGCGCGCCCGGTGCAATGAACGGCTCACGCAGCAAGCGCAGCTTGGCGCGAAGCGAGAACAGCGGCGTCGCCAGGAATGCCAGCGGCGACAGCGGCAGCGCATGCAGCGCGCCATTACGGACGACATAGCGGTTGGCGGCCGCGGGACTCGCAGGGAGCCGCTCGGCGCCGATCTCCAGCGCATCGAGCAGCGAACCGATCAGGGGTGTCGTGTCGAGCGCGCTGTTGGGGCCGGATTCGAGCAGGCACCCCTGCTCGTGCAAGCTGCCGATGCACCCGCCGACTCGCGCCTCCGCTTCGAGCACGACGACCCGGGCACCCTGCCGTTCACTGCCCAGCGCGCAGGCAAGGCCGGAGATGCCACCGCCGACCACGACCACATCGGCATCAATAGGTCTGCTCATAGCGATCGCAACGCCGGCCCCCGCATGCAGGAGTCACAATGCCCGCCACATTCGCCGGCCACCAGCGAGCGCCGCTGCAAGGCGGTGTCCCCGCGCGAACCGCCGCGGTTATTACTTGGCGGTGCTTTCGGGCACGCGGCCCTTGTTGAACATGTAGGTGATGGCGTCCTTGAGCTCGGCGTCGGAAAGATTTGCCGCACCACCACGCGGCGGCATGCCACCGTGACCGTTGACCGCCGACTGCACCAGCGGATCAAGGCCGTTCTTCAGGCGCGGAATCCACGCCCCGCGGTCACCGATCTTCGGTGCGCCGCCCGCGCCTTTTTCATGGCACTTGAAGCACTGCGCATTCACCACCTGCTCGCCAGTGCGCCGCGCCGGCTTGCCAGTGCTGCTGACAGGCTCGATCCAGCTACCACCCGACTGGTTAACCATATAGGTGATGGCGCGTTCGATTTCGGTGTCAGTGAGCGTCATGTTGGCGCCATGCGGCGGCATCTGCCGAATGCCTTTCAGAGCGCTCGCCGTCAGGCCGCTGAGCCCACGATCGGCGAGTCTGCTCCACGCCTTCTTGTCCCCGATTTTCGGCGCACCCTTCGCACCTTTCGCATGACAGGAGGCGCAAGTAGCTTCCACTACTGCCTTGCCACTACGCTCGCCACCTTGCGCACTTGCCGCTTGTGGCGCAATCAGCGCCGCCAGAGCAAGTGTCGCAACTATCAGTCTTGGCTTCGGTGTCTCGGTAAACAATTCAGGCTCCTCATGTGCAAACGTACTTGCGCATTAGTATAACCTGATCCACCGACCGAATCATTTCAGCTTGGTCGCCGAAATATCCGCCTTGGCACCGAATCCGACCGTCAGCGGGAAAGAAATGTGGTGGCCGCGTCCAGTCATGTTGTCATCGTGCACTGCGAACCCGATGTTGTACACCTTGCCTTCCGACAGCGCCTTGTCATCGCTGTTTTTCAGGTTCAGCGGGCGCGCCGACACCACCGTCCACATGCCGTCCTTCCAGACACCCTTGCTCTGCTTGTTGTCTGCGGCCGAGCCTTCGGCATTGGCACGGCTGACGTAATACTGCGAAACCAGGTCGCCTTCCTTCCACCCGGCATTGGGATCGAACGGCACCGCAGTCTGACCGGGAACCATGACAGTCTGTGCCTTGCGGATGTCTTCCAGCACGAATGCCTTGCGACCCGTTTTCGCTGCGTCGTACATGTAGCGCGGCTGCTTGGTTTTCGGATCCATGTTGGAAGCGAACATGTTCTTGCCGGCATCGAAATTACGCCATTCCAGCACGTAACCATCGTCAGACATTCCGGCCACATTGGAACGATGGGCACGCCACTGGATCAAATCCATGAACACACCGTCCGCTTTCAGCTTGGCAATCTCCTCCAAGCTCCTGCCCTTGTCCCATGACGCCGCCTCGTCGGTGCGCGTCGCCGGCAGATATTTGCGCACGTCAGCGCGCTTGATCGCCTGGAAAAACGGATGTGCCGCCACTTCCTTGGCGGTCGGCTGGTTAGGCGCATCGCGCTGGCCGTTGTGGCAGCTGACCCAGCAACCCTGGCTCGCGAACCCGGGGACCTTGCCGTCGTCGATCATGATCGAAAAACGATCCTCGTAGACGGGCGGCTGCTCGCCTTTGCGTACCGCACCGTTCAGCCGCTGGTTGCCGTAGGCCTTCCACTCCTTGCCATCAAAACGGTAGAAGGGATAGGCTTCTCCGGGAAAATTATTCCGCGTCTTCCATTGAAACCGGAAATAGGCATTCTCATTGTCGTAGGCAATCTGCACATTGACGGGAACCGTGCCGTTCTTGCCATCGACGGGCGCCGGCTCCAGCTTGTTCGCCTTGACCAGCTTGTTGCCGAGCTTCTCTTCCTGGCCCTTGTGGCAGGCCACGCAGGCGCCGCCGGTGTTGACGATCTGCGCGCCGGGATGATCACTGCTGCGCAGCCACTGGGCCGTCGATTGGCCGGGATAGAACAGCGTCACCTTCTGCGACGGCACACTTTTCCAGTCAATTTTCTCGGGATCGGCCGCCTGCGCCGCCGGGCTGACGAACAGCGCAGCCAAAGCGATGGCCGCAGGTGTTAGTTTTGTTATTTTCATGACCGCAAACTCCTTCACTATCAGGTTAAGAATACGTGTCAAACCAGGACTTCAGTTAATTGGCCCAATTCGCTGCAAGCATGTAGCGCAGGCCGGCAGTTTCAGTTTTTCATCGGAAGCTGCACTTTTTGCAGACCGACCCGTACCATGCTTCCGGGCGACACCGCGCAACGCGTCGCGGCTCTCGAATTCGACAGAAATCAGGCTGGAACAACAGAACCGTTTTGCCTCCCCATTAACTCGCTGCGCATTGGTGCATACTGAACCTGGATCAATCCAACATCTTGATCTGGATCAACTGGCATCGATATAACGCGGGCACATTGCGCTTATTCAAGCACCCTGCCAGCGCAGCCGAAGATCAAACCCGACGGGATATGGTAGCTGCCCCCAAGCGATCGACCCACTGATCTCCCGGGCGGTCGTCTGACATCGTCGGGGCCGGTAACGCCACGCTTTTTCGTGCCTGTCCAATGTCGATTGACAGCTCCCCGGCTGGCCCCAAGAATAGGCGCCAACAATGGAGCGTCAAAACTTCAGCCATGTCTGTGCCGCCTCGGTCCTCAGCCTGGGTGCAGACCATGCGTTCGCCGCCCGTGATGCGCAACCCCGCCACTACGCACGCGCCCGGCTGCTCGACGATGGCGGCCAACCACTGCGGGCATCCCGGCTCGCCGTCGGCGAAAACTATGTC
>RPOR01000148.1 GCA_003820645.1 Betaproteobacteria bacterium | reverse complement strand
CTTGAGCAACTGCAGCAACTGATCAGCCGCGGCCCCTTCAACCAGTGGCTCAACTTCACCTTCATCCAGGCCGATGAGGCGGGCATCGAAATCAAGGCAACCTGGCGCGAGGAATGGGTGGTCAACCCGGATCGTCGCTACACCCATGGCGGCATCCTCGCAGCAATCGTCGATGTGGCTGCGGACTATGCGATCGCGGCGCAACTGGGCCGGCCGGTACCGACGATCGACATCCGCGTCGATTACCACAAGGCAGCAATGCCCGGTGACCTGACTGCCAAAGCCAGAATCGTGCGCAGCGGCAGTCAGTATTCCACCGCCGAGGCCTATGTTTATGACAAGGACGGTGCGCTGGTCGCCAGCGGCCGCGGCACGTACTTCACTGCGCCGCCGAAGCCAGCGCCCTGATGCCCGAAGTCCTGGAAAGCCAGATCCACGCCCGCGCGCCGGCACGCACCGTGCGCCTGAACCTGGTGCTGCAGCGCCTGGGGCTGGTCGCGGTCATCGTTGCAGTTTGGTGGCTGCTCGCACTGCGGGTGCCGCACTATGTGCTGCCGGGACCGGCGCGGGTCTGGGATGCGCTGAAACTGATCGCCGCCAACGGCAACCTCTGGCAGGACCTCGGCATCACGCTGGGCCGCGTCGGCACCGGTTTCGTGCTGGCGACGCTGGTGGGCCTGCCGCTGGGCATCATTTTCGGCGCAAATCGGCGCCTCGGCGATTTCTTCGAGCCGATCATTCCGGTGATGAACACCGTATCCTCGGCAATCTGGGCCACCTTCGCGATCATCTGGTTCGGCGTATCCAATGCAACCACGGTGTTCGTGGTGTTCATGACTGCGATGCCGCTGATCATCACCAATGTCTGGCAAGGCACACGCACCGTCAACGCCGACTTCATCGAACTGGCCCACGTGCTGCGCATGCCGTCATGGAAAGTCATGATCAAGGTCTACCTGCCGACCATCCTGCCCTACTTCTTTTCGGGTGCACGGCTCGCCTTCGGCTTCGGCTGGCGGGTGTCGCTGGTCGCGGAGACGCTGGGTTCTTCCAGCGGTGTAGGATACCGGTTGCGGCAGGCCGCAGACCTGATCCAGACCGACCAGGTATTTGCCTGGACTCTCACACTGGTGGTGATGATGGCGGTGCTCGAAATGGGCATCCTGCGACCGCTGGAAAATTACCTGTTCCGCTGGAAAAAGGAAGCCGAAAAACAATGAGCGCACCCTCTGCACGCAAACCCGTGAGGCGGCTGATCGTCGCGATGACCGGCGCCTCGGGCTCGATCTACGGCATCCGCATCCTCGAACGCCTGCGCGACATCGGCGGCTGGGAGTCGCACCTGGTCGTCTCCGAAGCGGGAGTCCTCAATGCCTGGCAGGAATACGGCATGGACCGCAAGGCACTGCACAAACTTGCCGATGTCACACACAGCGTCCGCGACATCGGCGCCACCATTGCAAGCGGCTCGTTCATCACCGCCGGCATGGTCGTCGCACCGTGCTCGATGAAAACACTGGCCGGTGTCGCCCACGCGCTGGCCGACAACCTGATCACCCGCGCCGCCGATGTCATCCTGAAGGAACGGCGCCGCCTGGTACTGCTCACGCGCGAGGCGCCGCTGAATCTCGCCCACATTCGCAACATGGAAGCCGTCACGCTGATGGGCGGCGTGATTTTTCCGCCGGTGCCCGCTTTCTACAGCGGCGGCAAGACCATCGACGACCTGGTCAACCACACCGTGGGCCGCGTGCTCGACCTGTTCGAAGTCGAGCATGAAACCATCAACCGCTGGCAGGGGATCACCGGCCCCGCCGGTTCCGGAACGTAGCAGCACATGGGGACACACCAGTGACCAAACCGCCGTACGCCGACGAAACCTTTCGCAGCTTCCTCGACCGCCTGCGCAGCGAACAGGAACTCGTCGACATCAGGCAGCCGGTGGACAGCCGCCATATCGCGACGCTGGTCGACCAGGCCGACAAGGCGCTGCTGTTCCACCAGGTCATCGGCTATGACATGCCGGTAGTCTCCGGCATCATCCGCTCGCAGAAGCGCGCGATCATGGCGATGGGCTGCACGACATACCCGGAAATCGAGGCGCGCCTGCAAAACGGCATCGAGCATCCGATCCCGCCGCAATACGTCGAGAACGCACCGCTGAAGCAGGTCGTCAAAACCGGCAAAGACGTCGACCTGTTCAGCCTGCCGATCCCGATGTTCTCGATCTACGACGGCGGACCGATGATCACCGCCGGCATCACGATCGCCCGCGACCCCGAGTTCGGACTGAACTCCGGCATCTACCGCTTCATGGTCAAGGAAAAAAACCTGACCGGCATCGACATCGTCACGCCGAACAACATGCGCCTGTTCGCACAGCGCGCGTACGAGGCCGGCCGCCCCTGCCCGATCTCGATTTCCATCGGCAACCATCCGTTCGAAAACCTCGGTTCCGGCTTCCGCGCGCCGCTGGGCACCGACGAGATGGCCATCGCCGGCGGCATCCGCGGCGCCGCCATCGAACTGGCGCAATGCGAGACCATCGACCTGCCGTGCATTGCCGATTCCGAAATCGTGCTCGAAGGCGAGATACTGCCCACCGGGTGGACTCAGCCCGAAGGCCGTTTCGGCGAATTCACGCGGCTGATGGGCGGGCTGCACTGGAACCCAGTCGTCCGCATCAACGCCGTTACCATGCGCCGCGACGCGATCTATTACGCGCTGCACATGCCCTGGGAAAACACCTGGCTGATGGCGCCGACCCGCTACACCCAGATCCGCCGCGCGCTGAAAACCGCCGGCATCCAGATCAAGGACATCAACGTCACGCTAGGCGGCTGCGGCTTCTGGCACGCCATCGTTTCCATCAAGAAACAGGCCGGCGAAGGCAAGAATGCGCTGCTCGCCGCATTGTCAGTGATGGATCTGAAACATGTCGTCGTGGTCGATGACGATATCGACGTGTTCAACGCGATGGACGTCGAATGGGCCATCGCCACCCGCGTCCAGGGCGACAAGGACGTGGTCATCATCCCCGGCGGCCGCGCCAAGCCGCTCGATCCCAGCCTGCCGGTGATGCCCCACGGCGTGGTGCCGACCGGTGCCAAGGTCGGCATCGACGCCACCATTGCGGAGGGCATTCCCAAAGAACGTTTCGAGCGCATTTCCTACGCCTACACCGACCGCGCAAAAATCGCCGATTACTACACTGGCAAGGCCGACCCCGCACCGGTAGCAGCCCCGGGGGACCAGGGGGTGGCCGAACTCTCGGCGAAAATCGTCGCCGTCATCGAAAAAACGCCCCGCTACTACTCGGAACTCGCCGAGCAGTTCGCCGATTACGATTTCCGGACGGTGGCGCGGGCACTGGGCAAGCTGCACGAAGACGGCAGACTATGGCAGGACCCGCGTGGCCGCATGTGCCTGCGCGACTCGCCATTCGCCGCAAAACCACCGGTCAAAGGCGCCTGAGGTGAATGCAGCAGCCGTTGCCGCTGATGCCGGTGCCATCACCGTGCGCGGTGTCTCCAAATGGTTCAGTACCGCTGAAGGTACGCCACTGCAGGTGCTCGACAACATCGACCTGACCATTGCCGCGCAAGCCATCGTCGCCATCATCGGCGCGTCCGGTTGCGGCAAATCGACGCTGCTGAACATCATCTCCGGCCTGGTCACACCGGAGCGCGGTGACATCATCCTCAACGGCATTCCGGCCCGCAACTTCAGCGACTGGCGCAGCATCAGCTACATGTTCCAGGAAGACCGCCTGCTGCCGTGGCGTACCGCGCTGCGCAACGTCGAGTTCAGTCTGGAAGCCGGCAGCATGCCGCGTGCGGAGCGCGAAGCGCGCGCCCGCGATGCGCTGAAGCTCGTCGGACTGGAAAGCTTTGCCGATGCGTTTCCCTATCAACTCTCGGGCGGCATGCGCAGCCGCGTTGCACTGGCCCGCAGCCTGGTACAGGAACCCTGCATTTTGCTGATGGATGAACCGTTCTCGCGACTGGATGCACTGACGCGCGCGCAGATGCACGAGGAACTGCTGCGCATCCAGCAACTGAAGCGCATGACCATCGTCTTCGTCACGCACGACGTGGAGGAAGCGGTCGTACTGGCCGATCGCGTCGTGATCATGGCGCCGCGTCCCGGGCGCATCCGCGATACGGCGACCATTGCGCTGGCCCGCCCGCGCGACGCCACCGAGGCGGCTACCGCCCGCCAGGCCCATGAACTCAAGTCATTGATTTGATTATTTTTCACAAGGAGACCGCCATGCGTAGCACGATGCGTCTGATCCAAAGTTTGGTCATTGCCACCCTGCTGACGGCAGGCGCCGCCCAGGCCCAGAAAATCAAGGTCGGCTACTGGACCAGCGGCTTCAGCCTCGGCTTCGGCGTGGTCATGGAACAGTTGAAGTTTGCCGAGAAGGAAGGCCTCGATGTCGAGTGGGTCAAGTTCGCCGAAGTCAACGGCCCGACGCGCGCCATCGTGCCGCAGACCATCGATCTCGCCTTTGCCGCGCCTTCCACTGCATCGATGAGCATCGCCGCCGATGGCGTGCCGGTGAAAATCGTCCTCGCCACGCAGATCGCCGAGGCGCAGATCGTCGTCCCGGCCGGCTCCCCGATCAAGAGCATCGCCGACCTCAAGGGCAGGAAAATCGGCATGTCGCCGCCGGGCAGCGCCACCCATGCCATCGTCAGTTCGGTACTCGAAGGCAACTACGGCCTGAAAGCGACCGACTACAGCGTCGTTCCCGGCAATGAGGGCCGGCTGTCGCAGTTCCTGCTGCAGAAGGAAGTCGACGCTGCGTCGATCCGTTCGGTGACCATCGCCCAGATGAGCGAGGACGTAAAACTGACCCGGCTCGCCAGCGTGGTCGACGAATGGAAAAAGCTGACCAAAAGCAATGCCGCACCGATCCTCGCCGTGACCATCGTCCACAGTGACTATGTCGCCAAAAACCCCGAGGCCGTCGCCAGGTTCATCGCGGCCACGCGCAAGGCGCTGGAGTTCGGCTCCAAGAACAAGGACAAGGTCGCGGAACTGCTGCAGCAGGCCGCCAACATGAAACCCACCGGCGCCAAAGCCTACGCCTCGCAGTGGGACGGCGCCTACATGGCCAGCTTCGAAACGGGCGACGTCGATTCCCTGAAACGCATGCATGCCATTCGCAAGGCAGCAGGTGCCGCCAAGAGCGATCCGCCGGACGCGGCATTCCTGACCGGCCCCTACCAGCGTTCGAAACAGATCAAGTAGCGGATCTCCGGTGGCAGCGAAAAAGCTGCGCGTACATATCGAAAACACGCGCAACAAGGCCGGCATTTTCCATACGTTGCCGGCGCACTGGGCCGCGGCCTGCGCCCGCCACCGCGCGCTCGCGCGGCGCATCGGCGAGGTCAGCTTCGGCTGGGACGGCGACGTGCTGGAGTCCACCCTTGGCGACGCCGACCTGGTCATCGGTGTGCCTGCACGGCGCGACGACCTCGCCGTCCGTGCACCGCGGCTGCGGTGGCTGCACGCCACCTCGGCCGGCGTCGACGGCGTGCTGCCCCTCGATTGGCTGCCGCGCGGCGTGATCTTCACCAACAACAGCGGCGCGCACGGCCGCAAGGCCGAGCAGTACATGACCATGGCCTACAACCTGCTCAACTCGCGCATGGCCGCGATCATGGCCAACCAGCACCGCCATCACTGGGAAGCGCTGTTTTCACCGAGCCTGACCGGCAAGACTGCGGTCATCGTCGGCCTCGGCGATCTTGGCGAAGGCGCTGCGCGCGCAGCGAAAAAGCTCGGGCTCAAGGTCATCGGCGTGCGCCGCAGCGCGCAGAAGAACCGTTATGCCGACAGGGTGGTCACCTACAGACAGTTGGACCGCGTGCTGCCGCAGGCCGATTTCGTCGTGCTTGCCGTACCGCTGACCGCGGAAACCCGCGGCCTGCTCAGCGCCGCGCGCCTTGATCTGCTGAAACCTTCCGCCGGTGTCGTCAACATCGCACGCGGCCCGGTTGCCGATTACGGCGCACTCGAAGACCGCCTGCGCCGGGGCCGTCTCGCCGGCGCCGTGCTCGACGTCGTCGACCCCGAGCCGCTGCCCCCAGACGCCTCGCTGTGGACGACGCCGAACCTGATCATCACGCCGCATATCTCCTGTGACGACGGCGAACACTACATCGACATCTCGCTCGACCTGTGGTTCGAGAACCTGGCGCGTTTCCTCGCCGGCAAGCCGCTCAGGCGGCGCATCGATCCCCAACTGGGCTATTGACCGATGCCGGCCGCCAGCCAGTCGCCTGCACCAGGCAAGCTCAATATCGATCACGTCGCGCATTTCGTCGCGCATATCGATGCGGCAAGCGCGGCACTGGAGCAGGCCGGCTTCACGCTGACGCCCTTCTCCGCGCAATCGCACCGCCTCGAACCCGGCGGACCACTGGTCCCGGCCGGCAGCGGCAACTGTTGCGTGATGCTGCGCGAAGGTTATCTCGAATTCCTGACACCCACCGGCGATACCGCCACTGCGAGCCAGTTGCGTGCCGCGATCCAGCGTTATACCGGCGTGCATCTGGTGGCACTGGGTACGAGCGCGCCGCAAGCCGACCATGCACGCCTGGAAAAGAACGGTTTTGCGCCGCTGCCCCCGGTGGCGCTGCAGCGGGAAATCGGCACTGAAAGCGGCAATCAGACCGCACGTTTTACGGTCGTGCGCGTGCCCCCGGGCACGATGGCCGAGGGCCGCATCCAGTTCTGCCAGCAACACACCCCGCAGTGGCTGTGGCAGACGCGCTGGATGCAGCACGCCAACGGTGCGCGCGGCCTGGCGGCGGTCATTCTCTGTGTTGCCGATCCGCAGGAAGCCGCGCAACGCTACGCCCGCTACACCGGGCTGCTGGCACAGGTCGCAGGCTCCCAATGGCGCATTGACACCCAGCGCGGTGCGCTGCTGTTCGTCGCGCCTGCCGCCCTGGAGCGCCATCTCGGCATCACGCCGCCGGTAGTGCCGTGGATTGCCGGTTATGTGCTGACCAGCGACGACATCGCCGCGACGCGCACGTGGCTCGCCGCGGCGCGGTGCGCCGTGCGCGATCTCGAGGCCAGGCGCCTGCTGCTGGAATGGCCCGGCGCAATCGGCGGCATCGTCGTATTCCAGCAGGCAGCAGCGCCATTGCCGGCATTCATCTGACAACCGTTTTTTTATTGGTCATTTTATGAAATTCACAGAAACCGTCGATGTCGTGGTCATCGGCTTTGGCCTCGGCGGCGGTATTGCCGCGCTGAACGCCGCGCAGGCCGGCGCGAAAACCCTGCTCCTCGAAAAATCCACGGTGCCCGGCGGCCTGTCGATCTGCTCGTACGGTGCGGTGCGCAGCGCGCACGATCCGGATCAGGCGTTCGCCTACCTGCAGGCCACCAACGGCGGGCGCACGCCGGAGGCCGTGATCCGCGCGCTCGCCGACGGCATGTGCGAACTCGAAGCCTACGTGCGCGAACTGGCGCAGATCAATGGCGCACGCGTGATCACCTCGGTCGAGGAAAACGAGGAACGCGCCAGGGCCGGCGATCCGTACCGCCGCCAGATCCGCGGCAACTATCCGCTGCCCGGCACCGACACCTTCTATCACACGTCCGTCGTCGACGTGCCCGGTTTCGATGCGCGCGTCGCCTACCCGTGGGCCAACGGCGCGCCCAACGGCCCGAAGCTGTTCAAGGTGGTGCACGACAACGTCGTCGCCGCCGGCGTCGACATCCGCCT
>RPOR01000147.1 GCA_003820645.1 Betaproteobacteria bacterium | reverse complement strand
CTCGCAGCAGGCCGGCAATTTTCGCCTCGTAGGCCAGCATGATCTCGGTCACCAACTGGCGCAACGCGGGGCTTCGACCATGCAGGTTTTCGGACATCAGCACGCGCGGGATGGCGGGATGGCCGGCGATGAAGTCGATGTGGGCGAAGAACATGCGCTGCAGCGCATCCAGCGGGTCGCATCCTTGTCCGGCAGCACGGCCCAGCACGCTCATCAGGCGGTCGCGCACCCACTGCATTACTGCCAGCCATATCGCGTCCTTGCTGGGGAAGTGGCGGAACACCGCGCCCTGTGTCACCCCCATCGCCTGCGCCATGTCCTGCGTGGTAACGTCGTCAACGCCCTGTCTGGCGGCAAGCTCCAGCGTCACGCGGATGATTTCCTCACGACGCTCGTCGGCGCCCAGCCGTTTGCGCACAGGTTTGTCGGACATGGTTTGTACACAGCTAGATAGTAATCAGTTACTACCTTAGTTGGGCAAAGGTCATGCGTCAAGTACCCTCATTCCACAGGCGGGATGGGATTTCCGGATTGTCTGGATAAACCAGTGCTGCTTCCGCCAACCCGCACATGTCGCTGACGCTCGCCACATGGGGGTCAAAACTGCATCGGCTGCCAGCCGGGCGGATGAGCCCACCATGCGCAGCGTTGCGTCGTGGGTGCCGAAAAGCCGAGTCAATAGGTGCTGGCCACTTGTGGGTAAAGAGGAATCCATTGCCATACGAATGCGAAAACACAGGCAAAGGCAATTTGTCGGTTTAGGCTTCCTATGCATTCCTTTTATAAAGGTCGTCGTAAAATCCGCTTGGTAGCGGCCAGCCACAATGCCTTTATGATTGGTTTGGCCGCATGCAAATCAGGATATGGCTGTCTCTATGCTTTTCAACTTAGCAATGGTGCGTAACATATGAATATTCGTTTGCCTTTTCTGTTCAGCGCCTTGCTGCTGGGTGCCTCTGCCCATGCCGAACCCGTCGGCCTTTTGACTGCCGGTTCGGTCAGTGCCGGATTGGGCAATCGGGATTGCAAGAACAATGTCGGCATCGACTGCATGGATCATTTCGCCTACGACTTGGGGGGGCGTGCGTCGATTCCCTTAGGCCATTCCTTTTCCATCCAGGCCGATGCGGAGTACGAGGGTTATACGGGCGCCGATGATGAGGATAATCAGGTCACCTCGGCGTCCGTATTCGGTCTCCATGCCTCCTACCGCGATCCCAACCGATTTCTGCTTGGCGCTTTTGGCGCCTACAGTTTCAGCGAGCCGGGTATTTTCGACACGGCTTCAGGATTTTTATACGGTGCAGAAGGCCAATATTATTTCGACAGGGTGACCCTGTACGGCCAAATCGGCGACGCGGATATCAGCAACGACAGCTACGGATCATTCGATGACTCGTTCTGGGGTATGGGCCTGCGTTATTTCTGGAAAGACGACATCTTGCTCGAAGCAACCTGGCTTGAAGGCGGCCCGAAGGATACAAGGGAATGGAGCGTGCAGAGCAAGATGCGTTTGATGAACCAGCAGCCGCTTTATGGATTTTTCCAATACATACGCAGTGATTACTTTTCTGAAACAGCACCGGACGCGGCTGGCAGGGATCACACGATTTCGATTGGTCTGACCTGGGAATTTGGAACCCCTTCCCTGTATGCCAATGACCGTCGCGGCGCGACGCTGACCACGCCGATGATGCCCGGACTCGCCGCCGGCTGGGCGGAAGTACTGAAATAATCAGAAACCGGAATAATCCGGGTCTTGCATAAACAGTTTTTGCTCAAGGCAAAATGATCATGCCCGTTCAGCGCTGAACGGGCATTTTTCATTTTGCTGCACAGCCCATTCAGGGCAGCCTGTCTGTGTCTGAAACCGAATACCCGCTGCTGTCGGCAGTTTCGGACAAACCATGCAGCATGGCAGCGACCACACGACGCATCTCATCCTCGCCCACAACATAGGGCGGCATGCAATACACCGTATTGCCGATGGGCCGCAGCAACACGCCCTGTTCCAGCGCGCTTTGGGCAAAGCGCCGCGCAAAGCACGGATGCGCCCCCGCCACATCAAACGCCCAGATCATGCCCAGATGCCTGAAATGCCGGACACGCGGATGGTTCCTGACCGTCTCCAGCAAGGCGGTGAAGCCTTCGGCCTTGTTGCGGTTGGTAGCAATAATTCCATCCTGCTCGAAGATATCCAGCACCGCCAGCGCCGCCCGGCAGGCGAGCGGGTTGCCAGCATAGGAATGCGAATGAAGGAAGCCGCGTGCAGTGTCGTCACCGTAAAACGCAGCGTAGATAGCGTCGGTCGTCAGTACCGCCGACAGCGGCAGGTAGCCGCCGGTGATGCCCTTGGACAGGCAGATGAAATCCGGCCGGATGCCGGCCTGCTCGCAGGCGAACATCGTCCCGGTACGGCCGAAACCCACGGCGATTTCGTCGGCGATCAGATGTACCTGATAGCGGTCGCACAGTTCGCGCGCACGCGTCAGGTAGGTCGGGTGATACATCGCCATGCCGGCGGCGCCCTGCACCAGCGGTTCGACGATGAAGGCAGCGATGGTCGCGGCGTGTTCGGCGAGATGGCGTTCCAGCGCGTCGGCGCAGCGCAGGGCGTAGGCCTCAGCCGATTCCCCGGGCTCGGCAAGCCGCGCATCCGGAGTCGGTACCTGTACCGTACGCCGCAACAGGGGCGCGTAAGTGGATTTGAACAGGGGAATGTCGGTCACCGACAGCGCGCCGACAGTTTCTCCATGGTAGCCATTCTTCAGGCTAATAAAGCCGTTCTTCTCCGCCTGGCCTGTGTTGCGCCAGTAGTGAGCGCTCATTTTCAGCGCTATTTCGGTGGCCGAGGCGCCATCCGAACCGTAAAACGCATGCCCCAGACCGGTAAGCGCAGCCAGCCGCTCCGACAGTGCCACCACCGGTTCATGGGTGGCACCGGCCAGCATCACATGCTCGATTTTGCCGAGCTGGTCGGTGATCGCCGCGTTGATGCGCGGGTTGCAATGGCCGAACAGGTTGACCCACCAGCTGGAAATCGCGTCCAGATAGCGCCGCCCGTCCGTGCCGATCAGCCACGGCCCTTCGCCGCGCGCGATCGCCAGCGGCGGGGCGGCCTCCAGCTGTTTCATCTGGGTGCATGGGAGCCAGACGGCGGCACGGGTGCGACTTATAAGATTGTCCATTGGGGGCAGGCCATGCGTTGAAACAAACAATAGTCGAGAGTTAGCAGAATAAAGGGAAATATCGAATCAGGACAACGGATTCAGTACTTCACACAAGAGATCGGGATACAGACACGGCGCGCAGGATGGAGACGTCGAATACTGCCGGGCACGGCTTAAGTGCCCCAGCCGGAAATCGGGGGGGGAGAGTATAGGAGTCCGTCCGCAGGATGTTGCGGGCAGGGTTGGCTGCCTATGGGGTCGTTTCCGCTTCCGCATGTGCATCGCGGACAAAGGCGCGGGAACGTGCCTATTTTCTGTATACGACCGAGTACGCCTCTTGCCGAGGCGTTTCCTACCGAACAACCTGGACGAGCTATCCTCCTTGCCGGTGCTGCTCGCGCATACTGTGACTCAGGTGCTTGCCGAACACCGAAAGAAGACGCAAGCCTTCCTGTGTTCCCGGATCGCGTGCCACCCGCAGCATACAGCCCAGTCCGCCCGTTGCCGGCGGGTTCGCCGGGATTTCCTGACTCGCCGCATGAATCGCATCGGACAGAGCGATCAACAGATACTGCGTATCCTGGCGATCGAGCACCTTGAGCAGGTGCATCAAACCCTCGTTGCGCGTCAGCCGGTCGAGCAGGGTAAGCCCCTCGCTCATTGCCCCTGCGAGCCGTGTGACAATTTCGTCCGACATCGCGTCCCGGCCCGCGGTGATGAGCTGCGCGAATTCGACGAGTCGCTGCAGATCCTCGGTGGCCATTGCGTCGAAGGGCGTTTCAGTTTGGGTGGTCATATTTTGGCTTCCTTAGAGCAGTCCACGAACGCTGGTCCAATACATTTGGTTGTACGCCATCTTGAACCAGTGCATCGGTTTCGACGGCGGCTTCAGGTCAGGGGGATTCTGATAATTGAACATCGCGTAGGTCGCGCTATCGTGGCCCGTTTCGATGAAGCAGTACACCTTGCCGTCATAGTCGCGCACCGGCGTACCGATCTTGATGATCGAGGCGATGTTTTCGGAAACCACCTCGGCTTCGAAATGCGCCGCCGATCCGGTCTTGCTGACGGGCAGATTGGTCGTATCGCCCAGCACGTAGACGTTGTCATGGCCGGTCATGGTGAGCTTGAAGCGATCGGTCGGGATCCAGCCGCCCTCGCCGAGACTGTTCTGCTCGATCACTTCCATGCCGCGGTGCGGCGGGATTGCGATCAGCATGTCGTATGCGGTCTCGGTGCCCTCCTCGCTTCGCACCACCTTGTTTGCCACGTCCACTTCGCTTACGTTGAACAGGGTTTCGTACTCGACGCCCATGCGGTCAAACTCGGGTTTGGCCCAGGTGGCGACCTCCTTGATGGTGTGAATGCGGCCGATCGGGTAGTGGTACTTGATCTTGATCTTGTCGCGGATGCCGCGCGCCTTGAAGTAATCGTGCAGGCCGTACACGAGCTCGACTGGGGCAATCGGGCATTTGTGCGGAACCCCGACGACGACGGCAACCGTGCCTTCCTGAATTTCCCGCAGGCGCTTGAACATTTTGACCGCAGACGCTTCCGTATAGAAGGTCTCTGCCCCTTCCGCCATGCCGGGGATTTCTTCGGGCACGATGCGGGAACCGGTGGCAATCACGAGGATATCGTACTCATGAACCTTGCCGCTTTTCGTGATGACCTTGTTCTGATCGAGCTGAAATTGTTCGACCGGGTCCACGTGAAAATCGATGCTTCCTTCAAGCAGACTCGCCTGGTCGCGATAAAGCTGATCCGGGGCCATCTGCCCGAACGCAACATAGAGCAAGCCGGGCTGGTACATATGCTTGTCCGATGCCGAGAGCATCGTGATCCGAACCTTGCGTGCACGAATCTCGGCAGACAGCCGCCGCGCGAGGTTGTTGGCCACAATGGTACCGCCAGTGCCGCCACCGACGACTAAGATTCTCATTGCATTCTCCTATTCATAATTTATTCCCGGGGCGTAATGGCAGGCGGGCAGACAGCCGGTTTCAATCCAGCAAATGCACACTATTTCGCTTTCCGAATCTTGATGTGCCAAACCCCGTCAATTTTCTCGTTGCTGAGAATTTCGTGTCCGACCTTGTTGACCCACTCCGGCACATCCGCGCCGGAGCCTTCGTCGGTGGACAGCAGCTCGAGGGTATCGCCCACATTGCTCTGCTTCATGTTCCTGATGAGCTCCATAAGCGGCCCGGGGCAGAAGGTATCGCGTGCATCTACAATTTTGCTGTCACTCATGATTCTTTCTCCGACTAAAAGATTAGGTTCAACGCGCTGCCGTTTAAAACGTGAGCATTTGCCCGCCCTCGGCGTCGCTCAGAAAGCGCGTCAACCCGGTGGCCGGCCCGACTTCCGGATCAAAGTCATCATGCGTAATCTTCATGATGTCCATCGCCATGGAGCATGGCAGCAATTTGGCGTCACCCAGCTCGACTGCCTGCTGGAACAGCACCTTGAACGACGGCACACCCTTTTCTTGCGCCATCAGTGTTCCAAGCTCGCCTTCGACCGGCGCATCCTGGGTGTGGCCTTTCAGGAAATACGGCAGGGCATTCATGGACAGAAACACTGAAACCTCGTCGCCTGTCGCCGCCGCAACCGATGCAATCATTGCGGCCATCTGAAGTTTTTCTCGCGTCCCTGTGACGCACACAATATTCATTTTTTGAGCCATGGTGGTTCACCCTCATTTTGTAAATCGGTCTGCTCCACGATAGCGCCTCTCGTCAGGTGCCCTCGCCAAAGCGGCAAATGGGTCAGGCTGGAAGGCCCTGGTCAGTGCGTGGGCATGAACTACACTTTTGATTAACCACGGTGCCAACTGAAACGCTTGATCAGCATCACGCAGATGCTGTCGAGAATAAATCCGACGATACCAATGACGAGTACCAGGCCCATGAGACTGGCGTATTCCAGACTCTCACGCGCGTCCTGAATGGCGAAGCCGAAGCCTGAAGTCACCCCAAGGAATTCAGCCGGAATCACCACAATCCACGCCACCCCCAAGGCAAGACGGATGCCGGTCAGAATGTCGAACGTAATCGCGGGCATGATGATCTGCGTCACCATCTGCCAAGGCTTGGCGCCAAGGTTGCGTGCAACCTTGAACCAGGCAGGATCGACTTTTGCGAGGCCGGATGCGGTTGCAAACGCAATCGGCCAGACCGCTGCGACCGCAATGAGGAAGATGATCGCCTCGTCCCAACCCGCAAACACAACGACCGCGATCGGCTCCCAGGATAGCGGGCTGATCATGCGCAGGAACTGGAAGGGCACATTGGTCAGTTGCTGGAACCACCTGATTCGGCCCATAAGGATGCCGATTGGCACCCCGATGACGATGGCGAGGAACATCCCTGCGCCAAGACGTCCGCCCGTCGTTTCAAGGGCATGCGGGATCGTGTTGTCTTCCCATAGATCCGGCAACGCCTGCAAAGCCGACAAGGGCGCAAAGTCGGCGAACCTGGACATGGACGGGTCGAGGGTGACAACGTAGATGGCCAGCCACCAAAGTCCGAACAGAAACGCCAGACCCACGAAAAAGTGCAGGGACTGATCCGCCGTAGCTTTCATCGCGCGGGAAAAGCAGTTCCCGCTGATCCCGGCGCTGATTACGCTGCTGCTAACAGATGCAATATTGCCATTCATCGTGCACTTACTCCCGCCCGGGCACCGGGCTTCGTGAACGCCTGCGGGGGCGTTCTTTGGTTTTTTAATTTACGATCCATGTCTTGTAAGGTCTTGCTGCCGGCGTTGTGAAGAACCGGATGACTGGCGTTGAACGTGTGGCCAAAAGCGTCCATCGAGCATCGCGTCGCGGCTGAGTAGGACTCTCTTCGCATCAAACACCACCACGATGCCAGCTGAATCGTTTGATCAGCACCACAAGGGTGCTATCCAGGAAATAGCCGATGATGCCAATCGTGACCACCAGTGCTGTGAGATGGTTGTACGACAGCGTCTCGCGTGCATCCTCGATGGCATAACCCAGGCCCGAGGTCACGCCCAGATATTCCGCCGGAACCAGCACGATCCAGGCAACGCCCAGAGCAAGGCGAATACCAGACAGCACATCGAACATGATTGCCGGCACGATCACCTTCGTCAGCATGTGCCAAGGCTTGGCGCCGAGATTGCGCGCCACCTTGAACCAGTTCGGATCCACCTTGGCCAAACCGGCGGCGGTCGCAAATATCACCGGCCAGACGGACGCGATCGCGATCAGGAAGATGATCGACCCGTTCCACGTCGCGAACACCAGTACCGCAATCGGCATCCATGAAAGCGGACTGATCATGCGCAAAAACTGGAACGGTGAGTTGGTATAATTGCTGAACCACTTGATCCGTCCCATCAGAACGCCGATCGGCACCCCGATGGCGATCGCAATGAGCAGTCCGGAGCCCAGGCGGAAGCCGCTGGCGGCAGACGCAGCCTGGATCTTGCCCGCCCCCCATAGTTCAGGGAAGGCTTCGAGCGTGGGGATCAGCCCGAATTTGGAAAACGTCACCGTGGTCGGGTTGATCGAAAGCCAATAACCCGCCATCAACCAAAGAACTGCCAGGATCG
>RPOR01000146.1 GCA_003820645.1 Betaproteobacteria bacterium | reverse complement strand
TCCCCCCGTCACACCCACAAAAACACAGGGAGACCTCCATGGGTATCGGCACCATCATCGCGCTGGGCATCCTGATCGTCATCGCCGTCTACGGCGTCACCATCTACAACAGCCTGGTCCAGATCAAGCACAACGTCACCAAAGCCTGGGCCAATATCGACGTGCTGCTGAAACAGCGCCACGACGAACTGCCGAAACTGGTGGAAACCTGCAAGCAGTACATGAAGTTCGAGCAGGACACGCTGACCCGGGTCATCGAGGCGCGGTCGAAAGTGTTCACCGCACGCGAAGCGCAGGACGTACCGGCGCTGGGCCAGGCCGAAGGCGGGCTGCGCGCCGCGCTGGGCAGCCTGTTCGCGCTGGCCGAATCCTATCCCGACCTCAAGGCCAACCAGACCTTCCAGCAACTGCAGACGCGCATCTCGAGCCTCGAAAACGCGATCGCCGACCGCCGCGAGTTCTACAACGAGTCGGTCAACGTCAACAACGTGCGCATCGAGCAGTTCCCGGATGCGATCATTGCGTCGTTGTTCGGCTTCAAACCGGCGCAGTTGTTGGAATTCGCCGAGGAAGAAAAGAAGGACGTCGACGTCAAGCAGTTGTTCCACACCTGACCCGACACTGAAACCCGGCAGCGCGCAGCATGTTCGGCCGCACCCGCATGCACGGCCCGTGGTGGCTCACGGGCGTCGCGCATTTCATCATCCTGATCATCGCGATCCGGCTGGAAACGCCGCTGGCCTGGCCGTGGGCGCTGGTGGCGATGGCAGGCGTCAGTTTTTTTGCGTGGCTGGGCAACCACCGCCGCTACCGGCAGATCCACGACCTGCCCACGTCAAAGATCGCCTCCGCCGCGCAGGGGTACGTCGAACTGCTCGGCCGCGGCGAGCTGCTCGAGGGCACGCCGATCATCAGCAAGCTCGGGCTGCAACGCTGCTGCTGGTACCACTACCAGGTCGAGGAAGAACAATCCGACAACAAGTGGAAAATCATCGACCAGGGCAGCAGCATCGCGCATTTCCTGCTGGTCGACGATACCGGCGAGTGCGTGGTCTCGCCCGAAGGCGCGGAAGTGCTCACCACCGACCATCGCTCGTGGCGCGAGGGCCGCTACCGCTACCAGGAATGGCTGCTGCTGCCGAAAACGGTGCTCTACGCTCTGGGCGAGTTCGTCACCCACAGCGGCAGCGTGCCCGATCACGTCGAGGAGCGCGAGGAAATCCGGCGCTTGATTGCCGAGTGGAAACACGACCAGGGGACGCTGCGCGAACGCTTTGACCTGAACCGGGACGGCACCATCGATATCAGGGAATGGGAGCTTGCGCGAGTGCAGGCCGCCCGCGAAGTGCGAAAGCAACGCGCCGGACAGCTGAACAACCAGGTGGAAGGCGTGCACCTGCTGCGCCAGCCGCGCGACCGCCGGCTGTTCCTGCTCGCCAACGAAATGCCCGAAAAACTGGGCCGGCGCTACCGGCTGTGGAGCATGTTCCATCTGGCATTTCTGGTCGGTGCCGGCATCGGTGGCCTGCTCCTGCTTGGAACACAATAGCCATATAAATCAACAGGTTAAATTACCATGCGCGAACACCATGTCAGTTGCCTGAACAGCCGCGGCTTCCACCGCTTGCATTACACCGACTGGGGCGACCCGGCGAATCCGCGGGCGGTCATCTGCGTGCACGGCCTCACCCGCAACTGCCGCGATTTCGATGCCTTGGCGGCAGCACTGCAGAACGAACTGCGCGTGGTCTGCGTCAGCATCGCCGGCCGCGGCCGCAGCGACTGGCTGCCCAACGCCGAGGACTATGGCTACCCGCAGTACATGGCCGACATGACCGCGCTGATCGCCCGCATCACGGCCACCGGCGCCCGCGATCTCGCCTGGGTCGGCACCTCGATGGGCGGCATGCTGGGCATGCTGCTCGCTGCAAGGCCGAACACGCCGCTGCAGCGACTGGTGCTCAACGACGTCGGCACCGTCATTCCGAAAGCTTCGATGGCGCGCATCGGCACCTACGTCGGCAAGGATCCGCGCTTCAACAGCTTCGCCGAAGCCGAGCAGTACGTGCGCATCGTCTCGGCACCGTTCGGCCCGCTGACCGATAGGCAATGGCGGCATCTCACCGAGCACAACACCAGGCAGTTCGACGACGGCCGCTGGGGCATGAACTACGACCCGGCGATTGCCCTGCCCTTTCGCAAGGTGGCCGACCGCGACATCGTGTTGTGGCCAGCCTACGATGCGCTGCGCTGCCCGACGCTGCTGCTGCGCGGCGCCGAGTCGGATCTGCTGCTGCACGACACCGCGCTGGAGATGACGCAGCGCGGGCCGCGCCCGCGCCTGATCGAGTTTGCCGGTGTCGGCCACGCGCCGGCGCTGATGGCGGACGACCAGATCGCCGCAATTCGTGATTTCCTGCTCGCCGCCTGACACACGCCGGCGGCGTCACCGCTCGCGCTAAGGCCGCGACGTAACCGGTCGCCGCCCCTCGAATTGCAGGCGCCGCAATTCAGTCAACTCGTCCTGCGAAATCCGCCCGTCACCATCGCGGTCGACACGCAAGAACTCCCGGGCGAGCACCGGAAACCGGCCATCGACTTCCGTCGGCGACAGGTAACCATCACCGTCGCGATCGGCCCGCCGGAACTCGTCGTATACTTTTTCGCGGGCACGATCCGGTACCACGTCCGGCCGCGACAGCCGCGCACGCGGATTGGCCCCAGGGCTTGCCGGCGCTGGCGCCGCTGTCGGCCCTGCAGGAATCGCCGCCGGATCCGGTGACGCCGCGGCCGGCATGTTTTCCCGGGGCAGCGGCCGATGCTGATACCAGCTGAACGCCACCATCACCGCAACGGCCAGCAGTGCGGCCCAGCCCAGCCGGGGCCAGCGCGACGCCGCCTCACCACGTGGTGACTGCGGCTGACGCAACGACACCGGCCGGGCAGCGGTTTCCCACGCCCCTGCCGCGATCGTGCGCACCGTGCTTGCCGGCGCGGCGCGTGAAGCGGTGCGCTGCTGCGCCTGTGCCGCGAATACCGCCTGCCAATCGGCGATGCTTTGCGGTCGCACCTCAGGCTGCACCTGCAATGCCCATTCGATCGCGCGCAGCAGCGGTTCGCTGTAGCGGCTGCGTGCCGCCGCCAGCGCTTGCGGCACGCTGTCACCTTGCAGCCGGCCGACCGCATCCGGCGGGTTCTGGTCGGTCACCGTGCGGAACAGCACGCCGGCCATTGCGTAAATGTCGGTCCACGGCCCCTGCTTGCCATCCGCCCCATATTGCTCCAGCGGCGCGTAACCCGGCGTCAGCACTGCAGTCAGTGCCCGAGTGCCGCCAGTGGCGCGTGCCGCGCCAAAGTCCAGCAGCACGGGGCTGCCATTGGCACGGATAAAAATATTGCTGGGCTTGATGTCGCGATGCAGGAACCGGGCCGCATGCACCGCAGCAAGCCCGTCGAGCAAGGGCATCAGCATGCGCTTCAGTTCCGCTTCTGCAGGCAGCGGTGCGCGCTTGAGCCGCTGGCTCAATGATTCGCCGTTTTCATAATCCATCACCATGTAGCCGGTGCCATTGGCTTCGAAATAGCGATTGACGCGGACGATGTGCGGATGACTGAAACGCGCCAGAGTACGCGCTTCCTGGATGAAGCGCTCCAGCCCCCACAGGTAGTCGCACTGGTGATCGGTGGAAACCGGCACCACGCTGCCGTCGAGCGCGCGGACTGCGAGATCACCCGGCAGGTATTCCTTGATGGCGACATGCTTCTCGAGATGGTTGTCCCAACCCAGATAGGTCATGCCGAAACCGCCGACACCGAGCACTGCCTCGAGCCGGTACTCCGCCAGCGTCGAATTCAGTTCCAGCGCGTTGCGATAAACGGTTGGTTCGCTCATGGCTGGAGAGGATGGACGATTTGCGGTTCGGATCAGTGCATTACGGGTGATCCGCCGCCTCGCGCGCCTGCTGCATCGCCTGCAGCAGCACTTCCGGGTCCTGGGCGCCGGACAGGCCGATCGTGCGGTTGAAAATGAAAAACGGCACGCCGCTGATGCCGGCGTTGCGCGCTTCGACGTCGGCGCCGCGGATCACGTCCGCACCTTCGCCGCTCGCGAGGTAGACGCTGATTTCCTCGCGGTCGAGTCCGGCCTGCGCGGCATATCCGGCCAGCGTCGCGTCGTCGGTGAGGTTGGCACCCTCGATGAAATAAGCGCGGAACAGCGCTTCGGCCATCGCGTCCTGCCTGCCCAGTTCGCCGGCATGGTGCAGCAATCGATGCGCCTTCACGGTGTTGGGCTGCACCTCGATTTTCGCGAATTGCAGGTCGAGACCAACGGTTTTGCCGACATCGGCCACGCGCTGGTAGCGGCCGTGGCCGCCGCCGCCGAACTTGCGCTGGATATACTCGAGCCGCGGAATGCCGGACTCCGGCAGGTCGGGGTTCAACTGGAACGGCAGCCAGCGCACGGCCGGCGGTTCTTCATCGGGATACAGTTCGGCGAACTGTTTGAGCGCGGTTTCCAGCTTGCGCTTGCCGATGAAGCACCAGGGTCAAACCACGTCGGAAACGATGTCGATGCTCAGGCGCTGGCTCATGGAACCTCCGGTAGCAGCGGGATGATCCCGCAGTTTACATAAGTTATTGATTTTATTACTAATTGATCTCAAGCGCGCAGTGCCGCCAAGTCCAGCTGTCCGGCAAAAAATCCCGGCACCGCCTGCAGCAACGCGGCGGACTGCGCCTCGCTCCAGCCACCGAACGCCGCGTTGCGGCGGAACTTGTCCTCGATCTCGGCACGCGTCAGCGGTTCCTGCGCGCCGCCGCGGATATGCGGCTGGCGTTCCTCGAACACCCGTCCATCCTGCAACGTCATCCGCACGTGGCCAGTATAGGCCTTGGGATAGGGATTGTTCGGATCGACCACGTATTTCACTTTCGCGGCCAGCGCGAGGATGCGCTCGTCGCGCACGGTGTCTTCGGTGAACGCCGCCAGCCCCGCCCCGCCGGTGACGAAGGCCACCGCGATATTGAATGGCGCGCTGAATTTTGCGGCGTATGCATTGGCGGGCCGGTGTTTGGACGGCAGCGGATCCCACAGCCGGTGCACATAACCCTCGGCGGTCTCGCACAGGACATCGGCGACGTCTTCCGCGGCAAAACCCTTTTTCGCCAGCCGCAGCGCGCAATCCACATAGGGCTGGTTCATGGTGCCGGTCGCATACGGTTTGAACGTAATGCGCGAGGTGTACCAGTCGCGGCCGAAATCGCGGGTCAGCACGTCGTAATTGCCTGCGGTGGCATGCGCAAAACCGTTGAACAGGCCATGCGTGCCCTCGAACACCGTACGCGGGCCGAGAAAACCCTGCGCACCCAGCCGCGCCGCCTGGATGCCCACCTGCGCTGCCCAGCCCGCATGCAGGCGCTTGGTCCATGCGCCTTCGGCAAGGTACTCGATGATGCCGCTCGCCATGCTGCCGGCAATGCCCAGCGCATCCACGGTCTGCCGGCGGTTGAGTCTCAGGGTGCGCGCCACCGCCAGCGTCGCGCCCATCGCGCCGAGCACCGCGGTCGGGTGAAAGCCGGACTTGTGGATCGCTTTCGGGATCACCATCGACATCCTGCACAGCGTCTCGACGCCGGCCACAAAACCGGCCAGTGCATCGCGGCCGTCGCAGCCGAAGCGTTCCGCCGCCGCCAGCACCGCCGGCACGATCACCGTGCTCGAATGCACCGGACCGCCTTCGAAGGTGTCGTCGAAGTCCTCGCCGTGCGTCGCCGTGCCGTTGATCAGCGCCGCCGCCTCGGCCGAAAATGTCTGGCGATGGCCGATTGCCGTGCAGGGCCCGCCGGCATCGACACCGGCAATCACCGCTTTCACGTAATCGGTGTTGCGGGCGGCCACGCACAGCCCCACCACATCGATCAGCAGTTCCTCGGCGCGCGTACGCACCGCCGCCGGCAATTGTTCGGCACTCAGCGCGGCAGCCTGGTCGGCGAGGCGTTCGGCTACGGCGGTTTCAGGCAATTTCGCAGTCATCGTCTCATCAGTCATTCAGCTAAAGAAAACGGGGGTTCGCACCCCCGCTTTTTGCAGCGCCCGGTTTCCGGAAAAGCGGAAACCGCGGTTCAGCGCACGACCTTGGCACCGGCTTCCTTCAGGATGCCCCGCATCTGTTCGGTAAAGCTGTCGAAGAACTTGGCCAGTTCCGCCGACTTCATGTAGCCGTCCTCGAACTGCTGGTCTTCGAGGTACTTGCGCCACGTTGCCGTCTTGGTCAGGCGCCCGAACAGGTCTTCGTAATACGCGACCACGTCTGGCGCGACACCGGGCGGCATCACGATGCCGCGCACCTGCGGCACCACCGGGATGTCGTAACCGGCCTCCTTGATGGTCGGCACGTTCGGGAACCCGCCCAGGCGCTTGTCGGCAACGGTCGCAATCACCCGCATGTTGCCCGCCTTGATGTGTTCCCCGGCCTCCTGCGGCTCCACCACCATCATGTTGACATGACCGCCCAGCAGCGCGGCGATGCGCTCGCCGCCGCCGGGGAATGAAATGTAGGCCCAGTTCGCGCCGGTCTCCTTCATCAGCAACTGCCGCACCACGTTGTCGCGGCTGGTGATCGAACCACCGGACTGCTTCAGCGTGCCGGGGGCCTTCTTCGACGCTTCGATGAAATCCTTCAGCGTCTTGTACGGTGCATCGGCCTTGACCGCGATCAGCGCGGGCTCCAGCACCAGACGCGACACCGCGGTCATATCCTTGATCGTGAATTTGGCTTCCTTGCGCGTCAGCGGATTGGTCAGCCAGTTGCCCGTGAATACGGCAATGGCGTGCGTATCACCCTTCTTCTCGGCCACGTAGGCCATGGCCGTGAGGCCGCCACCGCCCGACTTGTTGTTGACCTGGAAGCGCACCGGCGCCAAGTTCTCCTTCTCGATGGTCTGCGCGATGAAGCGGGCCAGCACGTCGGCACCGCCACCGGGCCCGGTGTGCACGATGAATTCCACGGGTTTGGTCGGTTTGAACTGCGCCCAGGCCGGTGCCGCAGCCAGTGCCGCGGCGCACGCCGCGATGATAAGGCCGGTACGAAACTTCATTTTGATGCTCCTTCTCGGTCAGAAACTGGGTTGTCAAAAAAACGGGGGGCGGCGGCGATCGGAAACCGCAGCGCCGGTCGTCGGCGTCAGCCGTTTTCCTCGAGCGCTTTCAGGCGCCACTTGTTGACTCTGCGGAACAACGGCGTGCATAACAGGGCCACGGCCAAAAATAGCATTACCGCCGAAATCGGTCTAGACACCAGTATGCCCGGATCGCCCTGCGACATCATCAACGATTGCCGGAGTGCACGCTCCATCGAGTCACCGAGCACCAGGCCGAGTATCAGCGGCGCCGACGGATAATTCAGCCGCCGCATCACGTAACCCAGCAGACCGAAGGCCGCCAGCATCCAGCAGTCGAACAGACTGCCCGAGACGGTATACACGCCGACGATGGCAATGCCGAAAATAACCGGGTACAGGATGTATTCCCGCAGCTTGAGTATCTGCGCGAACAGCGGAATCAGCGGCAGGTTGAGCACCAGCAGCATGATGTTGCCGACGTACATGCTCGCCACCAGGCCCCAGAACAGTTCCGGATTGTCCTGGATCATCAACGGGCCCGGGCGCAGCCCCCAGAGAATGAACGCCGCGAGCAGGATCGCCGTGGTGCCGGAGCCCGGGATGCCCAGCGTCAGCAGCGGCACCAGCGCGCCCCCGGTTTCCGAATTGTTCGCGCCTTCGGGCGCGGCTACGCCTTCGGGCACGCCGGTGCCAAACTTCTCCGGGTGTTTC
>RPOR01000145.1 GCA_003820645.1 Betaproteobacteria bacterium | reverse complement strand
TCGCCTGTGGGCGGCAAAGGCTCGGGCCAGACGGTGTTGTCGGCGGACGGCAAATCGGTGGGCGAACTGGCGCGCTCGCTGCATACGCGCACCAAGTTTTCGATCAATCCCGCAACGGTATTGCGCTTTGACCTCGACAAGGCCATCAGCACGCGCGGCAAAGAGCACGATGGCCAGACCGCGTTGCAGGAGCTGACGGGCCAGATGGACACGCAGAACACCGACGAGGGCATGCGCACGACCTACACCGGGCTCAAGGCCCGCGCCGGCAAGTACACCGCCACGGGCGAGGCCACGATCTACCATCGCCAGCTCGAGGCCAGTGGTAACCTGCATCTCGTCGAGGGCGGGATCGGGGTGCCCTTTACCGTGAGCGGGCCGGTCGACAAGCCAAAGGCCTCGGTGTCGCCGGGATCCTTCGCGGCCGCGGCCATCAGTGCCGCGGTGCTGCCCGGCACCAGCACCGGGATCGGCGCCCGCATCGGCGGCGCGCTCGGCCGGATCTTCAAAGGCGACGCGCAACAGCCCGTTGCCCCAGCGCCGGTTGCGCCGAAAGAGAACTAAGGAGTCGACTATAAGGTAAAGGCATGACCCTTTTCTCTGCAGATTATTCTGTTAGTGCCCGGATCTTTCTGAATCCTGGACGCGAGACTATATCAATGGGGTCAGTGTCACTCTTCGAAAACCGCATCAACCCTGTCCAGCCTGATGTGATCTGTGGAACTCCAAGGGTCGGAACCAGCATTACTTTCATCCGCGGACAACTATACTGACGCCGACCCTTGATATTTCCGACAGGTTGCAGCCCCAGTCATGTGTGGTCGTTACGGCAACTACCGCTCCAAAATGGATTACGAGAACGCGCTGGCTGCGGCCAGCAAGCAGTAGAAGGGGTCGGGTTGGCCATTCTTTCCCAAACGCCGTCTACTGCTGAACTCATGCGTCCGTTAGTCTGCCTAAGAATTCCTGGGAAGCCTCATGCCTCGCCGGCCACGCCTGCAGCTATGCGGTCTGTCGGTGTACATCGTGCAACGCGGCAACAATCGCACACCGTGCTTTTTCGCCGAGGAAGACTACCTGTTTTATCGTCACTGGCGAGTCCGTACGGGACAGACCACCAGGTCATTTGTTGAAAGGACATTCTGTCTCACGGCTTGTCCGCCACCAATACCCCGTATTTGACCCTGTCCTGATTGAAGGCCTGTTGCATCAGCCGGCCTTGACTCGCAAACAGCAAACCGCGCCAGCCGGACATTCTGAATATTGCGAAAAATGAATAAGTTCGCAGGCTCGCCAGGCCCACGGTCCAGGTTTCTTTCACATTCGCTGACCAGTCCAGTATCTGACCGACGACAAAACCCTGTCGTTGAAGAAGCGTTGCGTAGCGATTGATCGTGGGCATGTACGGTAGCTGCAATGCAACGCACAGCTCTCGATATTGCTTCGCCTGCCGCCCCGCGTATTCATCGGCGCCGGAACACCACGTCGCCAGCATCAACCGGCCGCCCGGCTTTAACACGCGAAACGCCTGCCGGATGAACATTGGTTTATCGTAAAACTGTTCGCAACTCTCAAGGGACCAGACGACGTCAAATGAATTGTCGGCAAAGCTCGCCATCGACAGCGCGTCTTCCACTTTGAACGTGACGTTCTCTATATGGCCCTGCCCGGCCAACCGCGTTGCCATGTCGACCTGCTTTTGACTTAACGTGATTCCCGTGACCGTGGCGTGATAATTCTTTGCAAGGTAAAGACTGCTGCCGCCCATACCGCAACCGACATCGAGAATTGTCGCTTGCGGGGAAATCGCCAGCAGCGCGAGCAGCTTTTCAATCAATTTCTCCTGGGCTTCAACCGGAGTTTCGCGGTGGTGTTCAAAGTAACCATGATGAATATGGGGTCCCCAGATCGTTTGCCAGGCCCGGGATGTCCGGTTCCAGTAGTCCGCAATCTCGCGCGTGATCCTCGGGCGATCGAACGCAAGAGGCAAATCGGTCTTTATGGTTTCCATAGAATCAATTCCCAACGAAAAGCCCAGCGCCAGCGGATCCGGTAGCTGTTGAAATTCGCCCGCTTGATCAAATCGATCAACTCGCGTTTTCGAAATGCACGCAGCACGGACAGCGGCCCGTCGTGCTTCGCCAGGTACGAAAAATCAAGCAGGCGGGATATCCACTTGATGGACAGATAAGCAATCCAGTGCCGATGCAGATCGTTGACGATAATGGCGGTGCTGGTTTGTGTAGCGAGTCGTTTCAGCAGTTTGACGAGATCCGCATCGCTCAAGTGATGGCAAAAGGTATTCAGGCAGGCGATATCAAACCGCATTTCCCTGAAGGCATCGGAGAGTACGTCAACCGTGTTAAACCGTATGGTGCTGCATGTCCCGGATTTTTCAATGGCGTACCGGACCATGAACGGATTTGCATCGATGCCGATCAGTTCAACGTTCAAGTGTTTGGCCCTGGCCCAATCGTGAACGGCTCTCAGCAAATCGCCGCCCCCGCACCCCAGGTCCGCGATGATTATCGCCCTGCCTTTGAATGGACCCGCCGGCTGCAGGCAAACCTTGTCAAGTGCCGAAATCAGCGTCGATTTTCCGCCCAACCACCGATTTACGGCCTCGAGTTCCTGCAAGTTCTGCGTCAGAGCCGCGCCATCAAGCGCCGGGGCATCCATCAGTTCTTTTTCACAGGAGCGCTTGCTAAACATGATGCGTTCTCAAAAGTTCCGATTCCAGCACAAGACCCCGGAGCGACGACGTGCGTTCCTAGGCCACCTTGAGCATCGCGCCGTGACAGCTGAACCCGGCTCCGAATGCGGACATCCACCACCATCCTGCGGGTGCATTGTTTTGCAACGCCGCCTGCAGCGCGAAATACACGAACGGGCTGCTTACATTGCCGAATTCGCTCAAGACGTTGCTGCTCCAACTAATATCGGCAGCGGTGAGTTCCAGCGTCTCCCGCAGGGCAGCCAGCACCTTGCGCCCGCCGGCGTGCAGGATCCACGCGCTTATCTCATCGTGTGATATGCCTTCGCTCCTCAGGACATCGTTGAGCACGAGTTTCGCGTGTTGCGCGGCGAGTTGCGGTACTCCCGGCGTGAGAATGTTTCGCAGCAAACCACCTCTCTGCTCGAATCGCAGCGCGTCGCGCTCGGCCGGGTTATTCAGCGATGAGGTCGCTTTCCATTCGACACGGCGTGAGCTCAAATTCGGCTTGGCAGAGAGCACGGCGGCTCCGGCGCCATCGCCAAAAAGACACGCACTGATCAGTACGCCAGGGTCATTGTCCAGATACAGCGCGGCGCTGCAGACTTCGACGCACACCGACAATACCGTTTCGCAACGATTCGCGCTCAGGAATGCTTCGGCGGTTCGCAGATTAGGCAACGCGGCGCCGCAGCCTTGCCCCACGAGATCCAACGCAATGATGTCCGGCCTTAACCCGAGTCGCTCTGCCACGTAACTCGTGAGCCCGGGGCAAAGGTAGCCGGTGCACGTGCTGATGATGACGGCGTCAATGTCGCGTGGCTGATAATTACCCTGCTGCAAAGCATCCGTCGCGGCCCGGGAGGCAAGTGCCGGGGCATGTTTGGCGAAACGGCGATGCAGCGTGTCGGCGTCCGCTTCGGAAACTTCGTCGAGTGAGTCCAGTGCAAGATGTCGCGTACGGATACCGTTGTCGCGAAGCAGCATTCTCTGCAAAAAGGCATGCGCAGTCCCGTCAAGTCGCGAAAACTGCCTGGCGCCTCGGAGCGCATCCCAGCATTGGGCTTGTGTGTACCGATTGGGTGGCGTGGCGGTGCCCAGCCCTGCGATAAACATCAGGTAGCGTAACCTTTCCGCACATTTTCGATGAGCGGCATGCCGTCGCAACCGGGCAGCAACGGCAAGGCGGTTTGCACTGGCAGAAAGAAGTGGTTCATGGGGAAATATGCAAAGCGCAAAGGGATTGCCGACATGTTACGAGAGGGGCATCTTTCGGTATGTTCGCCAGCGCACGGAGTTGGCGACTGGCGAAAATGGGCAACCCTCGTCACAAACAGAAGGGGTCGGGTTAGCCATTATTTTCCAAACGTCGTCGACAAAAGAATTGCCAACCCGACCCCTTCTATTGTTGCTCAGAACGTAGGGCGCAATAACCAACGGGCATTGCGCCGCATGAATGATGACCGGTGCAATGCGCCCCGAAGGAAGTCCCCTTGGGGGGCGCTGCGCTTATTGCCCCCTACGGACCTGCCACGCCATTCAGACAGTCAGTTTGGCAAGGCGCTTGATATGGCATTCGACCGATTCTTTGACAAAACGGCCTGCGTCCAGATCCGCCTTGGATTCGGCCAGCGCGGCCTCCAGTTCGCACCCGCGCAGGTGTGCGTATCGTTCGCGGCTCATCACCACGTATTTGGTCTGGCCTCGCACCGTGACGAATACCTCGGGCTGATCCGCGAGCGCGCGATCGATCGCGCTGACGCCCTTGGTTTTAAGGTCATTCGCTGAAATGGAGTTCATATGGGTCTCGTCGCCTCTATCGCACAGCCTTGTGGCACACGTTTAATAAAGCACTGATCACCGCGTTATAAATAGTGCGATGCAAACGGGCAAGCACAGCATGAAGCGGGTTGAGCATGCATGGGTCCAGACACCATTATATGGTAACTAATTGTTTTTATTGATATTTTAGATCTGTTTCAGAGGAAGCGACGGTCTGTTGCAGGCAAGCCGCGCGAATATCAGTCTTGAATGGCCTTAGAACTTCTCCACCCACGGACGAAGTTCGATTTCCCAGGTCCAGGCGCTGCGATGCTGGCGATGGATTTGCAGATAGGTCTGCGCAATGGCGTCCGGATTGAGCAGGCCGTCAGCGCCGCGCGCGGCAGCCCGTTCGTCCGCGCCGTCGAGCAGCGCGATGCCGCCATAAAGCAAAAGGTACCGGAGTCGATTTATTTTCCCTACAACTCGCCCTGATCACCCCGCATCGGCAACCCGCCCGCAGTCGGGGTTTCCCCTGGAATCATCGGATGAACGTCAACAGCAATTTCAATGTGCGAGTCGTGCTGCATGCAACCGATGCGACATGGGCCGCATCGCCGTTGCCCGGCGTGGACCGGCGCATGCTGGACCGGGTGTCGGTGACGAGGTCGCGCGCGCAACCAGCATCGTGCGTTACGCCGCCGGTTCACGCTTTGACGAACACGTGCATCACGGCGGCGAGGAAATCCTGGTGCTCGACGGCGTGTTCTCGGATGAGCACGGCGATTATCCGGCGGGCAGCTATCTGCGCAACCCGCCGGGCACCCGCCATGCGCCGTTCTCGCGCTAAGCCTCTCGCCAGCCGCGGCCAGCTCCCTTAGCGGCTCAATGCCCGTACGCGCGGCCTTCCTGCATCTCGATGCATTGCACCGCATCAGTCCAAATTTAGTTGTTACAGTCCACATGTCACGACCAGCATCGGGTCCGTTTCCGATAAACAGTCGATTCCTTTTAAATAACGTTGTGTCAATGCTGATGCATGCCTGATCGCGAACTGGCCCAAATGCGTGTGATAAAGTCGTACGCACGCGTCCCGCGAACACAACAACCTGGTGGAGGAGCTTGCCGATGTCACATATCGCGAACCTGACGATGTGCATTCTGATCACGTTTTTTGGCGGCATTTCGATGGCCTCGGCGCAAACCTATCCGTCCAAAGCGGTGCGACTGGTGGTGGCTTCTTCGCCCGGAAGCGGTGTGGATATCCTGGCGCGCCTGGTCAGCCCGAAACTCGCAGAAACGCTGGGGCAGCAGGTGATCGTCGACAACCGTGCCGGTGCCGGCGGCAATCTCGGCGCCGCATTCGCAGCCCGTTCTGCGCCTGACGGGTACACCCTGTTTCTCGCAACGCCGGCGCATGCCATCAGCGGCAGCGTTCCCGGCAACAAGTCCGGCTATGACATGGTCCGCGATTTTGTTCCGATCAGTCTGCTGACCACGGGCCATTACATGCTGGTCGTGCATCCGACGGTGCCTGCGAAGTCGGCCCGGGAACTGATTGCGCTGGCAAAAGCGCGTCCGGGCCGGCTGAACTACGCTTCAGCCGGAAACGGGAATGCCACGCATCTCGCCGGTGAGTTGTTCAACATGATGGCCGGTGTTAACACCGTGCACGTACCGTACAAGGGCGGTGGCCACGCACGCACGGAACTGCTGGGCGGGCAGGTCGATTTCATGTTTCACAACATTACCGCCGTGCTCGGTGACGTCAGGGACAAGCGCTTGCGTGCGCTGGCGGTGACTGGAATGAAACGGGCGAAGGCCGCGCCGGAAATCCCGACGATGGATGAATCCGCGCTGCGCGGTTACGAGATCACTTCATGGTTCGGGGTTGTCACCCCGGCCGGTACGCCGCAGGCGGCAGTCACACGCCTGCACAGTGATTTCAGCAAAGTCATGCAGATTGCCGATGTCCGGGAGAAACTGGCCCTGCTCGGGTCGGAAGCTGTCGGCGGGGCATCCGCGGACTTTGCCGCCCACCTCCGGGCCGAACAGGATAAATGGGGACGGCTGATCAAGCAGGCGGGAATACGGCTGGATTAAGCGTGCAGTAAAGGTTACCGGGGTCGATTTCTTTCCCTGCATCTCGGCCCGCCACCGCAATCCGCCTGCGGCTGCGGTTTCCCCTAGAATGCCCGCATGAACCTCAACAGCGATTTCACTGCACGAGTCGTGCAACACGCCGCCGATGCCGCATGGACGCCCTCGCCGCTGCCCGGTGTGGACCGGCGCATGCTCGATCGGGTCGGTGATGAGGTCGCGCGCGCCACCAGCATCGTGCGTTATTCCGCCGGTTCACGCTTTGACGAACACGTGCATCACGGCGGCGAGGAGATCCTGGTGCTCGACGGCGTGTTCTCGGATGAGCACGGCGATTATCCGGCGGGCACTTACCTGCGCAACCCGCCGGGCACCCGCCATGCGCCGTTCTCGCGCGAAGGTTGCACGCTGTTCGTCAAACTCTGGCAGTTCGCGGCGGGTGACCTGACGCCGGTGCGCATTGCGACATCAACCGCCGCGTGGCGGCCCGGGCTGGTGCCGGGCCTGAGCGTGATGCCGCTGCATGAATACGACGGCGTCAGCACGGCGCTGGTGCGCTGGGCGCCGGATACGCGTTTTGACATGCATGTGCACCCCGGTGGAGAGGAGATCCTGGTGCTCGAAGGCTTGTTCCAGGATGAAGAAGGCGATTACCCGGCCGGCACCTGGCTGCGCAATCCGCGCTGGAGTCGCCACACCCCCTTTACCGGCCCGGAAGGCGCGCTGATTTATGTCAAGGTGGGCGCCATCGATGCGCCGTTCATGCCCTTGCCGGGCTGAGCGGCATCAAAAGTAATAGGGGACAGACCACGTTTTTCCCCACCGCAGGAAGTCTATGACCCCCGCCCTGCTCGACTTCACCCAGTTAAAGGTGCCGGAGTCGATTTCATTCCCAACAATTCGACTCCGTTACCTGTAGCCGGGCGCTGCGTTTACGCCCGGATCAGGTCAAGCGGTGCGTAGCGGCCCCGCAATATGCCGGCTGCATCCATCCCCCACCAGCGGTCGAGTACCGTGGCATATAGCGCCCGGAAATCGATCGCATGCTGCACGTTGCCCGTGCCGTCGAGGCGCGCCAGGTCGGGCGCCGTGCCGTAGAGACCGCCCCGCACCCTGCCGCCCGCAACCATGTGAACGCTGGAGGTGCCATGGTCGGTGCCGCCACTCTTGTTCTGCCGCGGCCGGCGGCCGAACTCGGCATAGGTCATGACCAGTGTGGACTCCCACAGGCCCAGCTCGGTGAGGGCGCTTTTCAGTGCAACGAGCCCTACTGCCAGATCCTTGAGCAGACGGGCCTGGCGCGCGAGCTGGCCGACGTGGGTGTCAAAGCCGTTGAGTGCCAGCTTGATCACCGGCACCCCGGCACCTGAGGCGGCAACCTGCGCCGCGGTGCGCACGGCGTTGCCAAAGCCGTTCGCGGGAAACGGGGTGGCGAAGACGCGATCCGCGCGCAGCCGTGTCGCGGCATCGGTCACCGCCTGCTCC
>RPOR01000144.1 GCA_003820645.1 Betaproteobacteria bacterium | reverse complement strand
TGATAGACAGATAAATGGCTTGTTGAATCAGCACTTAAAGAGGCGTCCACTTTGATCAAATGGATAGAACAGGCGATAGCGAAGGTGGTTACGTTAGAAAAAGAACTCGCGGATTTGCGGCAGAAATATGCCATCGCCAATAACAGCAACAACATTGCGTTGGAATCGCTGAAGTTGGTTACACGCAAAGTAACAGAAGCGGCGGAGCGATCGGGAAGGGCCGCGGCTGTATCGGTGATTGCAGCCAAGCAGGTAATGATTGCTACAATGAACCAACCAGGCAAAGATTTGCTGATTTCCGCAGAAGAGGCGGAAATTGCTGCGGAAAAGGCTGCCAAAGCGGCAAGGGAAACGGCTGAATTAGTCCCCGCTGTATTGCAGGCAGCAAACATAGTCGCTTTGAGTCAGCAGCATATCTCGACGATTCAGGTCTCAATGACCTCAGCGTTAACTGCCATACGAGCTGCCGAAGCTGCCACTGAAGCCAGCAAGCTGGCGCAATCAGCTGCTTTATTAGCAAGTTCCGTGACTCTAGCCGCGCGCTGAATCCGCAGCCGGAAGCGGAGACTCGGGGAATGGAAATTGCCTGTTTCCAGTGCCCGGATTTGGCCAGGTCGGGAAGCCACCCTTTTTTGTACTGGATCTTGCACTTGGCCCTGCCACCCCGGCGGGGCTTTTGTGTTTCTGGGATCGTAATACCGAAAGTCCGCGGGTCGGTACAGGATTACCCGGTTACCCTGCAGGTCCCAGATTCCACGACGGATAGCATGTCTCTGCGGGAGTCCGCATTGCTGCATATCGAGCGTAATTCTTCGTCAACTCCGTCTCGTACAGCTTTTGACTACGCTCCAGACGAAACGCGAGAAGCAACACGGGTCAGGGTAAGTCGCCCCGTATCGTATCGCCGTGCGGCGACAGGGATTCCAATTCGGCCATTTCCCGCATTACGTCTTCCACCTTCAGAAACGCCTCGACTGCCCGAGGATCGAACTGGCTCCCGGACTTGCCGACGATCTCGTCCCTGGCAACGTCAAAGGGTAATGCCTTGCGGTAGGAACGGTCGAATGTCATTGCGTCCACTGTGTCGATCACTGCAAACAGCCGTGCTGGCAACGGTATCTCGTCCCCCTTCAGTTGCGAGGGATATCCAGATCCATCGTAGCGTTCCTCATGGGAAAGCACGATCCTGCAGGCAAGTCCAAGAAAAGGGATTTTCTCCAGGATGCGGTATCCGTCCTCCGGGTGTTGCCGCATGATTTTCCACTCGCCTTCCGAGAGACGCCCAGCATTCAGCAGAATCGAGTCAGGCACCCCGATCTTTCCGATGTCGTGCAGCAGGGATCCCCAGTAGATCTCCCGAAGCTCGTCTGCATCAGTATAAAACTGGCGCGCGAGTATCAGGGTGTGCACCGCAACGCGCCTGGAGTGCAGTCCCGTTTCGTGCTCACGAAGATCTAGAGCCGCGACGAGGGACTCAACGAACACATCGTATGGATCACTTGCAAGCCCAATCAGGCGCTTACGCGCTTCGAGCAGGCAGTACTCGCAGGTCGATCGATCCAAAACGGAGGTATACAGCCGGTCGAGTGCCGTCGAGCCGCACTCTGTGCAAATCGCGCCAGTTCTGCGTTGCGGGATCGCGGCGGGGCAAGAATTGTCCGATTGCGTAACCATGTTGATCGTCCAGATTCTAATGCCTACAGGAGTTACGGCAACGTTGTTTCAGCAGCAACACGATTAACCCTGCGGGCTGCTGCCGATCTGTTCGCAATATTGCTGCAGATCGTCCGGCAAGCCGGTCGGACAGACGCCGCACTGACGGTTCCCCGGCACCGCATAGTCAATGAACTTCGGGTAGGCAAGTTCTAACTCCCGCATGATTCTCACGAATTCAGCCAGCGGCTTGTCGCCACCCAGCCGTGGATTGCGCCACTTCTCCTGACCAATTGAGGACACCCGTCGGCCCGCATAGTCATGCGCCGGATATACCAGTGTCTCTTCCGGCAGCACGAACAGTTTTTCGTGCACGCTGTGATAAAGCGTTGGGGCATCACCGTTCTGGAAATCAGTGCGTCCGCAACCGTCGATCAGCAGCGCGTCGCCGGTGAACACACGGTCCCCGACGCGATAGGCATGGTGCCCGTCCGTGTGTCCAGGCGTAAACAGCGGGTCCAGTCGAATGCTGCCCAACTCGAGCGGCCTGCCTTCTTCGATACCCATGTCGGCGCACGGGAGGCGATCGCACGCCGGGAACGCGATGCAGCTGCCAGTTTCCTGTTTGAGCTTGCGCGCTGCGGTGATGTGATCGGCATGAATATGCGTGTCAAGCGTGCACACAAGTTTCAGGCCGAGTTTGTTCAATTCGTCGAGGTCACGCCTCCAGGTGGGCAGGACCGGATCGATCAGCAGTGCTTTCCCCGTTTTTTCGCACCCGATCAAATAGGTGTAGGTGCTGGAAATGGGTTCGAACAACTGTCTGAATATCACCGCCATCCTCCCGCGATCAATCCAGCGCCTCGATGTGGTAGGCATCGCAGGTTGCGAGGTCTGAACTGCTCCTGTCAAACTGCTTCGCCAGTCCACGCAATGCCGTACGCAGACCTTCTTCCAGTACCGGATGGTAAATAGGCATGCTCAGCAGTTCTTGTGCAGTAAGCCCCCGCCCGATTGCCAACGCCAGCAGATGGACCATGTGCTCTGCCGCCGGCACGCACATTTCAGCGCCCAACAGGCGGGCATCATCCCGTGCCGCGTAGATCCGTATCAAGCCCTGATTGCGCTGTGCAGTCAGTGCACGCCCCTGATTCTCGAAACCAAACTCGCCGATCGCGATCTGCTGGGCATCAAGTTCGGCAAGGCGGCTACCCACATATGCGACACCCGGCTCCGTAAATACTATGCCGAGCGGCGTGCGACGCCGGAAACACGCTGGCTTATCCACGAATGCGTTCATACCGGCGATATACCCCTCGTCAGCGGCTTCGTGCAGCAATGCAGCGTGACCGTTGACATCCCCCGCGATGAATACCGGCAAATCCGCAATCTGGGTGGTTTCTGGATCGAAGGGAGGCATGCCGTGTTCGTTCAGGGGCAATCCCAGCGTATCGAGTCCGAGATCATCCACATTGGGCCGGCGGCCGATCGCGGCAAGCACGCGATCGACGACTGCCGTTGTCGTTCCCGCGCGTATGGCAACCCCGTCGGCTGCGGCCGACAATTCGACGCCGGCGCCGGTATGCAAGGCAAACTCCTTTGCCAACAGGGCACGCAAGGTTTCGTTGACCTTGTCGTCAGTCAATCCTGCAAGCCTTGCGCTTTGGCTAAAGGCCGTTACCTCGATCCCAAGACGCGCCAGTGCCTGGGAAAACTCGGTGCCGAGGGCACCAAGGCCGATGACGCCGATACGCCGGGGTAACGATTCCTGCTCGAAAAAGGTGTCGCTGGTCAGCACGCGCTCGCCCAGGCTCAGCCAGGGCTTGGGCACAATCGGGCGCGAACCGGTGGCAATAATGATGCGGCGCGCTTCAAACACGCGATCGCCAACTTCAACGCAGTTGGGTCCGCGCAGTCGGGCTCGACCGGCGATGTTGCGCTCGCCCAGCTCCTCGGTAGCCTTGAGCGTACTCGCCACAAAACGGTCACGCAGACTGCGCACCCGGCGCAGCACAGCCGGAATGTCCACCGACAGGGCGCCACTGCCGCGAATCCCAAAAGCCTCGTGCTTGTGACGGGCGTGAAATGCTTTCGCCGCCTCGATCAAGGCCTTGGAAGGCATGCAACCGACCCGCGCACAGGTGGTGCCGTAGGGACCGTCGTTGATCAGCACAAAATGTTCCGTTTGTTTGCTGACCTCGCGCAATGCAGCCAGCCCGGCGGAGCCGGCACCGATAATGATGACTTCAAGCTTCTCCGGCATTGCACCACTCCGCGGTTATCAATCGTGATTCATGCCTCTTGTTGAAATACAGCCTATCACACAGCTTCGTGGCCGACAGTGGGCCAGTGCACACAACCCAAGGCAGCGCTACTTCTGCTTACGCGGTTGCCAGAAGCCATCTCAAAAATATCTCCGAAGCAGGATGATCATGCCGCAGCAATTCGATCGGCGCATACCGGACGTCATTCAATTCTTCTCGGCATGTCATGCCGAGAAATTACCAATGCCATCAATGAAGTACAAGCATTTTTGAAATGGCTTCTAGTGTGTTGCATCCACCGGTTGAATTCGCAACCCGAAGCCGATATTCACGACACAAACAAAACCCCGCCGACGCGAGGTCTGTGAATCAACTTTTCCGACGGGGAAAATCGCGTCAGGCCGACACGGCGATCTCTTTCCTCAGCATCGCTTCACGGCTGTTAATTGCCTGCTCATCACTCGGATTCAGACGCAGGACGGCATCATAGTCTTCGATCGCACGATCGAATCGGCGCTTGTTCCACCAGACATTACCACGCGCATATAGAACGTCAACAAACTCGGGAATGATGCGCAACGCCTCATCAAAAGTCGCTATGGCTCGATCAAGGTCGCCTTTCTTGCTAAAGGCGACACCCCGCCGGTAAAGTATCTGTGCGTTGCCCGGACTGATGCGAAGTGCCGTTTCGTAGTCATCGATAGCCAGGATGAGGTTTTCCTCCTGTTCGAAACCAAGTCCGCGCAGGACAAAAAGCTGCGCGATCCCCAGAGTATCGTTTTTGAGCGCCACTTCCATTCTGCGTGTATCTGGCAATTGAATCTTCATGCTCGACATCAGCCTTGGCAATTGTTACGGTTGAATTAAGAATGCGTGGTCACCGGTTTGCCCGGTATCACTGATACGCGACAAGCTCGAGAAACTTAATTAAGGTCCCGACAACAATGCCGAGGATAAATAGGCCGGATTTCGATTGAAAAAGTGACGTAAGTACTGTCGGGAAATCGGCTGGATGACCATTGATCGTTCTCATGTGGAGCCTCCTCTGAAAGGTATGCTCTTATGATCAATCAGCTCAGCTCAGCGCCAATCGGCTGGCCCGCGCCTTACGTTCGTGGATCATGGATTTTTCGAACCAGTAGATATTCCTTCTGTTGGTCCGGATGTATAACCAGAAGTAAAAATCAGATATGTTCCAATGGATGCGTTTCATATTTCCTCCGATTCTAAAATGGCCCTTCCCGTGATTTCGGCGATACGGGAATCAAATTGAGTCAACCGCGATGCGCTGAGGCGTACTGGTGTTTATGCGCATTGAAAAATATGGGGTACTACAAGGTCATAATCGCGCCGCACAGCGCAGTAATCTGTTCGTTACCGTACACACTGGCAATGAAGTACTTGTTGCGACGATCCTCGCAAGGGCGCCACACGTATTCAGTCAGTTTGAACGCGGGTTTATTGACTGTGGGAACCCGATCAAACCCCATAAGATCTCATGCCCTTAGCGGCACATCCGGGCGCGGAACAGCTGCTTAGGTGAGGGCGGCTGGGACTGCAAAGCACGTTCGCAGCAGACAGGAGTTACCAGCGTCTACCAGCGCACACTGGGGCGCTGCAAATACAGCTAGGCTCGCCGAGGATACCGTCCGACCGTATCGATGCTGGGGTTCAATGGGCGTCCGCAGGTTGCGCCGTCGAAGAAAGCACTATGCCGCCTTCATTTTCCCAGACTTCCAGCGCGTTCTGCAGTTCCCGTGCTTTCACCCGGAGATTGCGCCGGCGGCTGACATAAGCAGATACCCCGACGGCGCAACCCGTCAGCGCCAGAGCCAGAGCCACCATGTAACGTTTGTCGAAATTCATGATCACCTCTGCAGATTCATCGTTAATTTTGCATGCCGCGCGAGCGCGGAATTTGCGCCGTCATGCACGTCTCGCATCGGAGATCAAGTATTGACGCTTCCACCTCGGCAATCCGTGCGGTGTCGCACATAGTGCCAGGCACGCAATCCCGGGGTATGTTGATAAAGGGGCTCCGGTGTTCGCCAGAGTTCGGCGGTCGCCACGCCATTGGGCGACCAGTTGTTCCCGCGCGCGTTCCCCCTTGGCCACCATCAAGAAAACGTGGATAGAAATCTACATAGTGGAAACGTGACTCGCTCGGCGAGCTTCCACGAGCGTTGGCGATCGAGGGCGGGCGCGTTACGTTAAAAAATCAGCTGCTCATTGCGCCTGTCAATCCGCTGGAAAAAGGCTGGTCCGTGTCGACTTCCACGGCGGGTGGCGACCAGTCCCGGTCCGCCGGTGCATCCGTCGCCTTCTGTGCCGTCGCGGTTGTCGCCGCCAGCAGCGCAACAGCTGCGATCAGCAATCGGGCAGACAGGCGGTTGGCCAAGCGGTGAACTCCCGGTGCGAGTGACAAGCTCGAAGCATATCCGGGACTCGCGATGCCCGTCTCTTGTCATGCCCTGAAAACTTTTAAAATCAGCGGCTTATCGCGAATGTTCATCCGCAGGTCCTTGGTTCGAGTCCGGATCGGTGTCTCGATACTCGCCAGCAGCTCTCCGGCGAGGAACAGGCTTTGATTCCCGCGATGAATTGCCTTCCGTTCGCCTCCAGCGTAACTTCGACAAGTGTTCGGGGCTGGCGGCAGTCCTTCAGCTGAAAGCAGCGCTAACGCGCACTGTCAAGCCGGCTCCAAGGCTGACCATTCGTCAGACTTGCGGATTGCCCGCGGAGGTAAGCATGAGTCAAACCGGGTTTCACGGTGTATTTCCGTATCTGGTCTCCCCCGTCGATGCGGCGGGCCGCGTCAAGGATGCGGTGCTGGCGCGCCTCGCGGACGATCTCATTGGCGCGGGCGTCCATGGCTTGACCCCGCTCGGATCGACCGGCGAGTTTGCCTACCTCAACCGTGCGCAGCGCCATCGCATCGTCGAGGTCGTGGTGCAGGCGGCACGCCGCAGGGTACCCGTCGTGGCCGGTGTCGCGGCGACGACGATTGCCGATGCCGTTGAACAGGTCAAGGCGTATGACGCGCTCGGCGTCGATGGCATCCTCGGAATTCTCGAAGCCTACTTCCCGATCACGGAAGATGGCGTGGTTTCGTATTTCACCGCGATGGCAAACGCCACCACGTTGCCGGTCGTGCTGTATACGAATCCGCAGTTTCAGCGCAGCGATCTCACGCTGCCGGCCATCGAGCGCCTTGCCGGGATCGATAACATACGCTACCTCAAGGACGCCTCCTCGGATACCGGTCGGCTGCTCAGCATCATCAATGCCGTCGGCGATCGCATCCGCGTATTCAGTGCCTCCGCCCACATCCCGGCCTGCGTCATGCTGATTGGCGGCGTGGGCTGGATGGCAGGTCCGGCATGCGTGGTGCCGCGGCAAAGCGTGCAGTTGTACGACCTGTGTCGCGCCGGGAAATGGGACGGGGCCATGCAATTGCAGCGGCGTCTGTGGCGCATGAATCGGATTTTTGCCAAATACAACCTGGCGGCCTGCATCAAGGGCGGCCTGGAGCTTCAGGGCTACGCGGTCGGCGCGCCGCTGCCGCCGCAGACGGCACTATCCGAGGCGGGGCGCGCCGAGATCAGGAGCGTTCTGGCCGATCTCGGGGCATTGGCAACCACGCGCGAAGTAATGTAGGTAGGCGCCCATGTGGTGGCGGCACATTGTCTGGCAGCGCGCTTCAATGTGCGGCTTATAGTGACGCCGCCAATGCGGCCAAAGTTGCGGTCGGACGCTGAGCCCTGCACCTCCGGAATGAGGCCGGTACGATGTCGAATCGTTCTCGCACTTATTTGACTTATATCAAATACGACATTCACGGCGGCAGCTAGTCTGTTGCGAATATCGAAGAAACCTGGAAGGCCGGACGAATCGGATCCCGCTTCCGCCATCGTCCCGACCGGCCGTGGTTGAAGATTGCGTCGATATCCAGCAATGCAGTGTCCTGCAGCTGATTTTCCAATTAACAGGAGATATGCCATGAAGCTACGCGATCTGTTCGTTTCCGGTGCGTTAATGTTCTCGCTCATCGCCAGCGGCGCGCTCGCCGCAGACGTCGACAAGGCCAAGCAGCAGGCCGAGATCCGCAAAGTGACACAAGCGGCGCTGGCGGACTTCTACAAGGCCGAACCGAAACTGAAGGCCGATGTGGCGAAAGCGCCGGGTTATGCGGTTTTCTC
>RPOR01000143.1 GCA_003820645.1 Betaproteobacteria bacterium | reverse complement strand
TTGGTGACGACGACAAAAAAATGCTCGTCGCCTATGTCGTGCCTCGCATCACGCACGAATTAGACCGCGATGACATACATAGGTTTCTCCGTTCCAGGCTGCCTGACTACATGTTGCCGTCGGCGATAATTCCGATGACGGCATTTCCGCTCACGACTAGCGGCAAAGTCGATCGCAAGTCACTTCCGCGTCCCGACGAAGCGGATCGCGCCATCAAACCGAACTCTTACGTTGCCCCTCGAAACGATCTGGAAATCGCTATGGCAGCGGCTTGGGAAAAAGTGCTGGGTGTCCAGCGTGTCGGGATCAATGTTAATTTTTTTGAGCTGGGCGGCGATTCGCTACGCGCGCTTAGTCTGGTAATGGAAATGCAGGAGACTACAGGCATTGAGATGGACTTGGGCGAAGTGTTCCGTTCCCCAACGATCGCCGAGTTGGTCGTCAATATCGGCGCTCAACCAACAAAGAGTGCGTCGATGGTGGTCCCGCTGCAAACCGAAGGGGATGGTATACCGATATTTTGCCTTTACGGCATCCATCTCTTCAAGGAATTTGCAGAAAGCCTCGGCAAGGACCAACCCGTCTATGGTGTTTATGTTGCCGCGGAAGGGCTACTTATTGATCAGACCTTGAGTGGCAGTACGCTACACATGTCAACGGACCGACTGGTAGCGGCGTACTACGAGGCTATCCTCAGGTTTTGCCCAGATGGGCCCTATCGGCTGGCCGGTTCTTCGTTCGGTGGGCTGGTGGCTATTCTCGTTGCCGCGGAAATGCGAAGGCATGGCGCCGAGGTGGACCTGGTTATGCTTTTCGACACCATTCTCCCAAAAGCACGCCATCGCAATTGGACCAAATGGATTTCCAATAAAACGGCAGCAATTGTGAATGGCATCACCAAACAAACTCTTCGCGAACGTTTGACCGGAGTCAAAAACGCACTACAGAAAGGTAGGGCAAAAAATGAAACGCAAGAGTCCGCAGATCGTGCCGCTCAGATCTTTGCATTTCGGAGAAGTGTTTTTCTCCAAGCGCTTAAAGACTGGCAGGCTCACGAGGTTATTTTTGATTTTAGAGTTATACTTTTTCAAGGGATGGATCGGTCGTGGTTGGGATCACATACGGTGCTCGACAATGACTATGGGTGGCGCCGTTATTTGAAGGAGCGCTTAATCTTAATCGCGGTGCCCGGAAATCACTGGAGCATCTTAAAATCACCAAACGTGACCGAGCTTGGACGGCTGACGAAGCCATACTTAATGTCTGAGCTCAATTCGTAATTCAATCTCCAAGCCGCCTCAAAGGCTCTTCCAGTCGCGTCGCTCCCGCCCCTTCCGTTCAGCAGTAATCACACAGCCCCGCTTCGACGGGGTTTGTTTTTGGGGCTATCTGAGCGTCCGTTTGGGTCGGGAGTTGCCGTTCGCGGAAGTCCACACACCTCGTGTAAACTGCCAACCATAGCCTCCGGGGTATCTACGGTTCCGTGCAAAATCCACAACCGATTGATTTTCCTATGCTTTCGTGTAAATTACTATAATATGAAAATGTGGAGTTGGGGCGCCCACGAACGGGATGCAACCAAGCGGCCATGCTGAATCCGATGCCGAGTACCACATATCAGCCTGGCAAAGCCGCCAAGCCTCCTCCTCACTTGTGCCCGCAATGCGCGCACAGCAATACTCCTGATGCGCGGTTCTGTAACGCATGCGGTGTGCCACTGCCTGTCATGACGTGCCCGCAGTGTGGCGCGGTAAACCCGGCCGCAGCAGTTTCCTGCCACCAGTGCCGCGGCGCGTTGCAGGATGGTGGCGCGGATGCGCTCGAATCTGCAGCGGCCGCTGTCGTTACACACGAACCGTTGTCCCGCCCGCCAATTCCCGTCGCCTTTTGGGTTGTCAGCGCGGGCATTCTGGTGACACTGGCCTTTCTGGGCTACCACGCTTATCAAACATTTTTCTACGTTGACATTCCGTTCGAGCGGGCGACCCTGCCAGCTAGGGAAGGCTTTTTGGAGCAGCAACGCGGACCAAGCTACTCTGGCACCATCAGCCGGGCTCCCGCTGTCGTCGACGAGTCGGCGGAAATGCCTGTCCGGGATGCCGCCGCCCCTGCCATGCCGACCTCGAATGCGGAGACTGCGCCCGGGAGCGCAGCCCGCACACCGGTGAACACCCGACGTGTGGATCGCCTGACCGCGGAGCCTTGTACAGAAGACGCAGCGGCTGCCGGACTGTGCTCGCAGGACCTCAAGCGGGCGAAGGCGGCGGAAGCCTCGGCCAAGGCCGAAACGGCGATCGCGCCGCCGCCGCCGAAAGCCATTCGTAAGGCCGCCGAGCGAGCGCCAGCAGGCGCACAACCCTGCACCGCAGGAATGTGGGCCCTGGGGCTGTGTAAGACGGAATCCGTCCAACCGAAGGAATAAGCATGATCATTCACCTTATTACCAGGCCTGTGCGCACATTCTTCGCATTGGCGGTCTGTCTGCTGAATGCCGCGGATGTTGTGGCGGTCGAGTACAAAATCGTCACCGCATCGGAACGGGGTACCTATTTCGCGATCGGCAAGGATCTCTCCCGGTTCGTCGCGCCCGCCGCCAAGATCGAGTTGCAGGTTCTGCCCACCGATGGCTCGGCGGCGAACATCAAGCATCTACGCTACGATCCTGGCGTCAAGCTGGCGATCGTGCAAGCCGACGTTTATCAGGCTTTCCTCGACAGAGCAGCTGGCGGCAGCCCCGAGGCTGCGGCGATTATTCGTCCCCTGCGCGTGGTCTTGCCGCTGTACAACACCGAAATACACTACGTCGTCCGGGCCGATTCGCCGCTGAATTATCTGCACGACATCAAGGATGCGAAGATCAACGGCGGCTTGCTTGGCAGCGGCGCGGCCCTGATTACGCACACGCTTTACCGCATGATGTTTGACGGGCCGATTCCGGAAACCAACGCAAGTTACCTGTCCAACGAAGAAGCGCTGGCAAAGCTGATCACCGACAAGACGGTGGATGTCGTGGTGGTCGCGGCAGGGCAGCCGGCACCTCTGATCGCCAATATGAAACCCGAAGCGCAGAAATTCATCAAATTCCTGAAGTTTGATCCCGCGCACCCCTCAAGCAAGCGACCGCTGACGGTCTATTCGCATTCCGTAGTCAAGGCCAGCAGCTACCCCAACCTGCTGCAGGAAAACTTCACGACCATCGCGGTGGGCGCATTCCTGGTGACCTACGACTACGACCTCGAATTCACTGTCTACAACCTCATGCGCTTCGCGCGATCGCTGTGCCAGAATTTTGCGACGCTGCAGGCACAGGGGCACCCCAAATGGCGCGAAGTCAACCTTTCACTGCCACGGCTTGGGCCGGGCTGGATCTACTATCCGCCCACCGAGCGTGAGATCCGCACGTGCGTCGCCAAGACGCCGAGTGCGGCCCCGGCGACGCCCGGCAAGTCTTGCTCGCCGGAGGAACGCATCTTGGGGCTTTGCAAATAAGAGGGACATTCCCCCGCGGCATTACCGACGTTTGAATGCACCTTCTGGACAGCGGGTTCAACCGGTCGTTGCAGCACCGCCGCTGGTTGAGCTGCGGCGTTACCCCCGCCCCAACCCCCGGTGCGCGGCCCACACGCACCATAAACCAATGCCTGCCGGCACGGCCAACAGTGCGAAGGTGACGGTGTAATCGCCGGTGAGCAGGAAAACGTTGGCACAGGCGATGGGGCCGATCGCCTTGCCGGTGTTGACGTACACCAGCGCGCCGCCGGTGAGCGGACTGATCTGTTCCCGCGGTGCAAGGCGCGCCACTTCCGCGAGAAACGCGCCATTCCATCCGCTCGCGGTGGAACCCATGACAAAAAACAGTCCGCAGGCAGCGACCATCGACCAGTCCGGGGTCAGCGCGATGCAGGTTGCCGCGGATACCACCATGACGACGCCCAGCATCACCATCGACGCAAAGGCATTGCCCAGGCGATCGGCCAGCCAGCCCCAGAACAGCCGGCCGGCGACCCCGCCCACCTGCGAGGCGGTGAGCACGATGCCCGCCTCGATCAGCCCCCAGCCCAGTTCCTCGTTGAACAGGATTACGGTGAAGGTCGTGATGCCGAACTGCACGATGACGAAACATCCGCCGGAGAGCGACAGCAGACGCAATGCCGGATGGCGCCAGATGTCGACGACGCCGCTGAAGGGATTGCCGCCGATCGGCGCCCGGGGATCGCGATCCGTGTCCCAATGCGGGCGCGCCCGTCCGAGCACGAACACCAGCGCGTAGAGCGCCAGTGAATTGCCGATGATGGCCCATTGCCATCCGAAGTGCACGGCGACCGCCGGCGTGATTAACGCGGCACCGATGCCGCCCAGCGGCACCCCGGTCTGTTTCATCGAAAAAATCAGGTTGCGCCGCGCTGCCGGCGTGAAACGCAGCAGCAGATTCGATGCCGATGGTGTCAGCGTGCCATAACCCAGGCCCAGCGCAATCGATGCCAGAAAAAAGAAAGTGACATGCGGCAGGATCGCGATCAGTCCGCCGGTGGCCACCAGCGCGAGGCCGATCTGCTGCATGCGCGCGGAACCCCAGCGGCGGTTGAACTTGCTGCCGAAAGCCAGCGCTACAATCATCGCCATGGCGAGCAGGCTGATCTGGTAGCCGACCAGCGCCGAGGCAATGCCGTAGGTCTCCGCCACCTTGGGCGCCACCGCGGGAATCATCGTCGTACCCATGGTGCCGATGCTCTGGCCTGCGAGCAGCGTACCCATCAGAAAGCCGAAGGAAGGCTGGTGCGAACCTCCGGCGGGAGCCGCCGCGTTCACTGTCCGGCCCGCGCCGGCACCGTCCACAGGTGGATCGTCGATGACCAGCTGCCGGTGAGGTCGTATTTTTCGTCGAGATCGAGGTTCACGGTAACGTCCGGTTTCCAGTCACCAAAATCAAAGTCATGGGAAACGATGCGCGTGCCCGGGCGCAGTTCCCGCAGGAATTTGGCACGCAGCGCCCGCATCATGTCGGGCAGCAGGTAGAGCGTGACAACCGTCGCCTCGCGGACATCCGCCTGCAGCACGTCGCGCTGCTCAAAGCGCACCCGCTGGTCGAGTTTCAGCTTGCGGGCGCTGGCGTTGCTGCGGTCGACCAGTTCCCCGTCGATATCGTAACCCTTGCCGCGCGCGCCGTACTTCTGCGCCGCGGTCATGACAATGCGGCCGTCACCGGAGCCGAGATCGATGACAAAATCACGCTCGGTCACCCCGGCGATGCCGAGCATGGCCTCGACCACACGCTGCGGCGTCGGCACATAGGGTCCGCCGGTGAGCATGGGCTCGTCCAGCGCCAGCGCCCGGGTCGCACCCGCCAGCATGACGCACAACAGCATGCCGATCCCGGCAGCGCTCCGCAATATCACAAAAATACCTTTAAAAACAAATACTTATTGATATGCTCGGCACTGGATTCAATCGACCTGATCCTCAAGCCCGACGTTGGCACGCCAGTCCTTGCCCTTGAAGATCAACGGTTTCAGCGCCAGTGCGAGCAGGATCAGCGCCAGCACAAACATCGTCACCGCGATGGGGCGCTCGAGAAAAATGCCGTAGCTGCCGCCGCTCATCGCCAGCGACTGGCGCAGCGACAATTCCAGCATCGGCCCGAGCACGAGGCCCAGCGCCACCGGCGCCAGATCATAGCCCAGCTTGCGCAGCACATAACCGACACCGCCCATCAACAACATGATCACGACGTCGACCACGCTGTTGCTGACCGAGTAGACACCCACAATGCAGAACGCCAGGATGCATGGGTACATGTACGCATAGGGAATGCGCAGCAGATTCACGAACAGGCCGACCATCGGCAGATTGAGGATCAGCAGCACCACGTTGCCCACGTACATGCTGGCGACAAACCCCCAGAACAGTTCCGGCTGCTCCTGGATCAGCACCGGTCCCGGCGAAATGCCATGGATCATGATTGCCGCAATCATCACCGCGGTTACCGGGCTGGTCGGAATGCCGAGGGCCAGCATCGGCACGAACGCACCGGTCGCCGCCGCATTGTTCGCCGACTCCGGACCGGCAACGCCTTCAATGGCCCCCTTGCCGAAACGCTCGGGATGCAGCGACAGCCGGCGTTCAATGCCATAGGAGACAAACGACGAAATGATATGGGCCGATCCCGGAATGATGCCGATCATGAAGCCGAGCAGGCTGCCGCGCAGGATGGGGCCCGCGGACCGCCGGAATTCCTCCCCCGACGGAATCAGCTGGCGCAGGGAGGGCTGCTGCACTTTGGGCGGTTCCGCCTGACCGGCAGTCAGCAGGATTTCGGAAATGCCGAACAGGCCGACCGCGACGGGCACGATGCCGACGCCGTCGCCCAGTTCGACGATGCCAAAACTGAAACGCGTGTAGCCGCTCATCGCGTCGATTCCGATCATGCCGACCAGCAGACCGAGCACGGCCATCGCCAGCGTCTTCAGCATCGAGCCGCCGCTCATGTACGCCAGCACGAACAGCCCCATCAGCAGCAATGCCGTGTATTCCGGCGGACCGAAGCGCAGCGCAAAAGACGCCAGCGTCGGCGCAAGCAGCATCAACCCGACGACCCCCACCGTGCCGGCGAAGAACGAGCCGATGGCGGCGATGGCGAGGGCGGGCCCGGCGCGCCCGTTCTGGGTCATCGCATAGCCGTCGACACAGGTCATCACCGATGCCGCCTCGCCGGGGATGCGCATCAGGATCGAGGTCGTCGAACCGCCGTACATCGCGCCGTAATAGACCCCGGCGAGCAGCACGATGGCAATGATCGGATTCAGCCCGAAGGTGGCCGGCAGCAGCAGGCTGATGCCGGCGAGCGGCCCCAGTCCGGGCATCATGCCCACCAGCGTGCCGATAATGCAGCCGGCAAACGCATACATCAGCACTTCCGGCTGGAACGCCACCGAGAATCCCAGCATCAGGCTGTGGAAAGTCTCCAGCATCAGAAACCCCAGGGCCCGCGCGGCAGCGGGACATGCAGCAGGTCGGCGATGACGTAGAACGAGACCAGGCTGAATCCGCCGGCGACCAGCACGACCGCCAGCGGCTTCTTGCGTTCGACCACGCCGATGAAAAATACCAGCAGTACGGCAACGCTCAGCCGGTAACCGATGCGCTCCAGCAGCAGCGTGGTGACCGCGCAGGCAATCAGGATCGCTGCCGCCCGCCCGGCTTCAGGCCAGCGGATGCCCAGCAGCGGCGCCGAGCGCCCGCCGAATACGGCAATCAGCAGGCCGATGCTGCCAAGCGCGATCGCCAGCAGCAGCGGCACATAGCCGGGCCCGGGTTCGGCCAGCGATCCGACCGGAAATTCGCGGTTGAGCCAGCCGATGTACAGCGCCAATCCGAGCAGTATCACCCCGGAGACCTGATCGCTTTTGAGGCCGCTGCCGCCGTGGACTGTCTCCTGATGCGCGGATTCCGCCATCAGTCGCTACTTCCCGACCTTGCCGACAATCTTCACCACCGCGGCAAGGCGTTTGGCATCGGCTTCGAGGTATTTGGCGAACTCCGGCGCGTCCAGGTAGTTGATGGGAGAATTCAGCTTGGCCATCTGGCTCTTGAATTCAGGATCGGCCACGGCCTGGCGCACGGCATCACGCAATACCTTGGTCACCGCCGCCGGGGTGGCGGCCGGCACGAACAATCCGGCCCAGATGTAGTACACGATGTCATAGCCCTGCTCCTTGAACGTCGGCACGTCCGGATAATTCGGGTGGCGCTCGGCGCCCCAGCTGACGATGGTGCGCATCTTGCCCGCCTTGACGTGCCCGCTGATGGCCGCCGGCCCGCCCGCCGTCATCGTCACGTGCCCGCCCAGCAACTGGGTAATCGCCGGGCCGCCGCCGGTGGTCGGGACATGGCGCATTTTAAGATTCGCGGCATGCAGGAACATTTCCATCGGCATGTGCAGCGCACCGTAGACGCCGGACGACGAGAACGACAGTTCACCCGGCCGCTTGTTCGCCAGCGCGATGACTTCCTTCAGCGTTTTTACCGGCAACGAGGGATGCACGACCAGAATCACCGGGTCGGCCGAGATCAGCGCAACCGGAAACAACTGGTCCAGCGAGTACGCCGGTTTGCGGTTGAACAGTTTGTCCGCTTCGGGAATCACGGAAATGCTGGAGAGCGCCATCAGCATGGTGTAGCCGTCGGGCTTGGCATTCGCGACTGCGGCGTTGCCCACTGCGCCACCGGCGCCCGGCCGATTGGTGATCGTCACCGGGTGCCTGAGAATTTTCTCCATCGCCGCCGCTGTCGGGCGGCCGGTAATGTCGGCAACACCGCCCGGCGGGAACGGCACGATCATGGTCATTGCGCGGCTCGGGAATGCATCCTGGGCCTGTGCGCCCGCCGCAGTGAGCGCAGCGATCAGGGCAAAAACAATGCGTTTCATGTTGTCATCCTCCGTTGTTGATTTGTGCTTGATTGATGGCTGATTGC
>RPOR01000142.1 GCA_003820645.1 Betaproteobacteria bacterium | reverse complement strand
GTCGAACAGCGCCTGCCCTTCATCTGTTTCACCGCGACTGGCGGTGCCCGCATGCAGGAAGGGCTGTTTTCGCTGATGCAGATGTCCAAGACCTGTGCCGCACTGACGCGGCTTGCCGATGACCGTTTGCCGTTCATCTCGGTGTTGACGGATCCGACAATAGGCGGGGTATCCGCGAGTTTTGCGATGATCGGCGATGTCGTCATCGCCGAGCCCAACGCACTGATCGGTTTTGCCGGTCCGCGGGTCATTGAGCAGACGGTGCGCGAGACCTTGCCCGAGGGTTTCCAGCGCGCGGAGTTTCTGATGCAGAAGGGCGCACTGGACATGATCGTCGACCGGCGCCAGATGCGCGATACGCTGGCGCGCCTGCTGGCGCTGATGCTGAAGTTGCCGGCAGCGTCCTGACGTTTTCTGAGATTCCCTATCCCACCATGGTGATCCGGTGCCGGGCATGATCCGGTTCGAGATCCGCGCGCAATGACGCTGCCGGCAACCCTTGCCGAGTGGCTCGAGTACATCGAGCGCCAGCACCCGCAGGCCATCGCACTCGGACTGGAACGCGTCGATGTCGTGCGCGACAGGCTGGCGTTGCGGCCTGCATTTCCGATAATCACGGTTGGCGGCACCAATGGCAAGGGCTCGGCGTGCATGATGCTCGACGCCATGCTGGACCATGCCGGGTATCGTGTCGCCACTTATACCTCGCCCCACCTGCTGCGTTACAACGAGCGGGTGCGTCTGGCCGGGCACGAGGCGACCGACGCTGACCTCGTGCGTGGATTCGCTGCCGTCGAGCAGGCGCGCGCTGCGAGCGGTGTGCCGCTGACTTATTTCGAATTCGGTACTCTGGCAGCGATGTGGCTGTTCTGCGAGTGCAAAGTCGATGTCGCTGTGCTGGAGGTCGGGCTGGGTGGACGCCTCGATGCGGTAAACGCCTTTGACGCCGACGTGGCGCTGCTGATGAGTATCGGCCTTGATCACACGGAATATCTGGGGGCCACGCGCGAGGCTATCGGTGCCGAGAAGGCGCAGATTTTCCGCCCGGGCCGGCCGGCGATCTGTGCTGACGCCGCGCCCCCGGCGACAGTCATTGAACACGCGACCCGGATCGGCGCCCAGTTGTTGCTGATCGGCCGTGATTTTGATTATGAATCCCAGCCGCTGCAATGGCGTTACCGGGGACCGGGGGGCGACCGCCATGGCCTGCCGCAACCGGCGTTGCGCGGTCACTGCCAATTGGCAAATGCCAGTGCTTGTATCACCGCGCTCGATACATTGCGCGAGCGGCTGCCGGTCACGGCTGCCGATATCCGCAGCGGGCTGGTGCGTGTCGAAAATCCCGGGCGTTTCCAGGTGCTGCCCGGGCGCCCCGCGGTAATCCTCGATGTTGCGCACAATCCGCACGCGGCGGCGGCACTGGCGACCAATCTCGTGCAGATGACGGGTTACCGTAATACGCTGGCGGTGTTCTCGATGCTCAAGGACAAGGATGTCGTCGGCGTTGCGCGTGCGCTGCGCGGCCACATCGATCACTGGCTGGTGGCGCCGGTGGAGGGGGCGCGCGCGATGCCGGTCGCCCTGCTGGAGCAATGCTTGCGCGAGGCTGGCGTTACCGCCCCAATCACGACGTGTGCAAATATTGCCGAAGCCTGTGATCGTGCGTATCAGATGGCAGGAGATGGTGATAGAATTTTGGCCTTCGGCTCGTTCCTTGTCGTAGCCGCTGCGATGGCTGCAGTGCAGACGCGGCGAATTTCATAAAAGTTGTTTAAAATCAATAGCTTAATACGTTTTTGGCGTATCGGAAATGGCGAGAAACGTTAGCGACGAAGAACTCCTGCTGAAGAAGCGCGCGCGCCGCCGCCTGGTCGGCGCCGTCGTGCTGGTCACCGTGGTTGCGGTCGTGTTGCCGATGATTCTTGATTCGGAGCCGAAGCCGGTCAATCAGAACATCAATATCCAGATTCCGTCACCGGATGCCGGCGTGCTGTCGACGAAGCCCGCACCGCTTAAACCGGCCCCCAAGCCGGCCGTTGCCGCGGCGCCGGCGGCATCCGACGCGGTGATGCCGAAAGCGGAACCACAGCCCGAGGCAAAGCCCGTGGTCAAAGCGGAGCAGCAAGCGGTGCAGCCGAAGGCGCCAGCCGCAGCGCCGGCCCCCGTCAAACCGGCAACCAAATCGCCCGCCGTTGCCAAGGCCGCCGATACGGCACAGGATAAAACGAAAACCGCGGCGGCAGGCGGTTTCGTGATCCAGGTCGTGGCCTTGGCTGACACTGCCAAGGCCAAGGAATTGCAGGCGAAGATTTCCGCCGGCGGTCTCAAGGCCTACACCGAAGTCGTGCAGACAGCGAAAGGCCCGGTAACGCGTGTGCGGGTCGGGCCGTATGCCAGTCGCGAGGCTGCCGAAAAGGGGCGGGAGCAATTGCAGCGCCTGCAGCTCGACGGCAAGGTGGTGCCACGGTAACCGATGAACCTGCTTGACTATGCGGTGCTTGTGATACTTGGATTCTCGATTCTGCTCAGCGTCATTCGCGGCCTGGTGCGGGAAGTACTCGCGCTGGCTGCATGGGCGATCGCGTTCGTCGTCGCATATCTGTTCGGTGCGGACTTGGCTTTGCTCATGCCCGACGAAATTCCCGGCGATGAACTGCGCTGGCTGGCCGGTTTTGCCACGCTGTTCTTTGTGGTGCTACTGGCGATGAGCCTGGTTGCGCTCGCGGTGTCGCAGCTGGTCAAGAGTGCCGGCCTGAGCGTCGAGGATCGTATACTGGGGGCCATTTTCGGACTGGCGCGCGGCGCGGCAGTCGTGGTGGTCCTGGTGTTGGTGGCGGGGGCGACGTCGCTGCCGCTGCAGCCGATCTGGCGTGAAGCTGCGCTGAGTCCGCTGCTGGAGCGCGTCGCGTTGGGTGTCCGGGACTGGTTGCCGCGCGCCATTGCGCAACATATCAAGTACGGCTGAGGAAACGCCATGTGCGGAATAGTCGGAGTCGTTGCCCGGAATCCAGTCAATCAGCTGCTCTACGACGGGCTGCTGGTACTCCAGCACCGTGGCCAGGACGCTGCGGGCATTGTCACTGCCGATGGCTCAAGTTTTCACATGCACAAGGGTGGCGGCATGGTGCGCGACGTGTTCCGCACCCGCAACATGCGCAGCCTTGCAGGGCATGCCGGCATCGGCCATACGCGCTACCCGACGGCCGGATCGGCGTTTTCCGCTGCCGAATCGCAGCCTTTTTACGTCAACTCGCCATTCGGCATCGTGCTCGGGCACAACGGCAATCTCACCAATGCCGAGCAGTTGAAGAACGACCTGTTTCGGCTTGATCTGCGTCACGTCAATACCGAGTCCGATTCCGAGGTGCTGCTCAACGTGCTGGCGCATGAACTGGCCGAGAATGCGACCAATTACAAGCTTGACCCGGCGACGATTTTCGCGGCGGTGTCGGGCGTGCACCGGCGCTGTCGTGGTGCCTATGCTGTGGTGGCGATGATCGCCGGTTACGGCCTGCTGGCTTTCCGTGATCCCTTCGGCATCCGCCCGCTGGTGTTCGGCAAGGCCGATACGCCGCAGGGGCGCGAATACCTGGTGGCGTCCGAGAGCGTGGCCCTCGACGGCCTCGGTTTCCGGCTGGTGCGCGACGTGGCGCCGGGCGAGGCGATCTTCATCGACCTCGATGGCAATTTCCACAGCCAGCAATGCGCGGCCAATCCGTCACTGAATCCCTGCCTGTTCGAATTCGTCTACCTGGCACGTCCGGATTCGGTGATCGACGGCATCTCGGTGTACGAAACCCGCTTGCGCATGGGCGAGAGCCTCGGCCGGAAAATCGAGAGGGATTTTGCGGGCCTCGACATTGATGTCGTGATCCCGATCCCCGATTCCAGCCGGCCGTCGGCGATGCAGTTATCGAATCATCTCAATCTGGGCTATCGCGAAGGTTTCATCAAGAACCGCTATATCGGGCGCACCTTCATCATGCCCGGGCAGTCCGTCCGCCGCAAATCAGTGCGCCAGAAGCTGAATGCGATCGGCATGGAGTTTCGCGGCAAGAATGTGCTGCTGGTCGATGATTCGATCGTGCGCGGAACCACCAGCCGGGAGATCGTGCAGATGGCCCGCGATTCAGGCGCGCGCAAAGTCTACTTTGCCTCGGCGGCGCCGCCGGTGCGCTACGCCAATGTCTACGGCATCGACATGCCGTCACGCGATGAACTGATCGCCAGTGGCCGCAACGACGAGGAAATCGCCCGTGAGATCGGCTGCGACGCGCTGATCTACCAGGATCTCGACGATCTGATCGAAGACGTGCGCAGTGTCAATCCTGCGGTCACCAATTTTGAAGCGTCCTGCTTCAGTGGCCAGTACATTACCGGTGACATCACGCAGGCCTATCTGGACGGCGTCGAGACCCAGCGCCGTGACAGCGCGCAGGCAGACGCCGCTTCGGCGGCGACCCAGCTCGATCTCGGCCTCGAACTCGTCGACTGATCCGGCGCTACGCCTGCCCATGTACGAGGTTGCGGCGTTCAGCGAGGTTCGTGTCGACGTCATGCATGCGCTGGTCCGTGCGCATCCGCTGGCGACAGTGGTCACCTGTGCGGGCGGGGCGCTCGCAGCCAACCATCTGCCGTTGCTGATCGACCCGGAGCCTGCGCCTCATGGCACGCTGCGCGGCCACGTCGCCCGTGGCAACCCCCTGTGGCGCCAGATGCACGAAGGCGGCGAAGTCCTGGCGATTTTCCAGGGGCCGCAGCGGTATGTGACTCCGTCCTGGTACCCGAGCAAGCGCGCAACCGGCAAAGTGGTGCCGACATGGAACTACGCGGTGGTCCATGCCCGGGGCCCGTTGCTCGTGCGAGATGACCGCGTTTGGCTGCGTGACCTGGTATCCCGCCTGACCCGCCAGCAGGAAGCCGGACTGCCACAACCCTGGGGCATCGCTGACGCGCCGGCTGACTATATTGAGCAGATGCTGGGCGCGATCGTCGGCATCGAGATACCGGTGGCGCGGCTGCAAGGGAAATGGAAAGTCAGTCAGAACCGGGTGGCTACGGATCGCATCGGCGTCATTGACGGGCTTGTCGCCTGCGGTGATGCGCAGGCGCTGGCGATGGCCGATCTGGTGGACGGGAAGCGTCCCGTTTGACGGATACCGCGGCACTGCGGTAGTCTTCCAACTGCGCCGATTTGAAGAACAGCTTGCGGGCGCGTTAAAAATGCAGCTAAAGCGACGGCAGAACCCGGTCCGCGCTAGCTGGCCGGGTTTTTTATTTGATGGAGCGAGATCATGAAAAGTGGCTTCACAACGACGATCCTGCATTCCGACCTCGAGTCGCCGATCGAGCATTATTCGGTGCACAAGCCGATGCATGCCGCAGTCGCGTTCGGATATCCGGATGCACGCGATCTGGCGAAGGTGTTCAAGGGGGAACTTGCCGGCTATGCCTATGGCCGGCAGGGCAATCCGACGACGGCTGCACTGGAATCGAAGATCAGCAAGATGGAGGACGGTATCGCGACCGCCTGTTTTTCGACGGGCATGGCCGCGATAGCCGCGACGTTCATCGCCCTGCTGCGCGGCGGTGATCACGTCGTGTCGAGCTCGTTTCTGTTCGGCAATACCAACAGCCTGTTCGGTACCATGGGCCAGTTCGGCTGCGACATCAGCTACGTGGACGCCACGAGCGTGGACAATGTAGCCCGGGCTCTGCGGCCCAATACCCGGCTGGTGTTCGTGGAAACCATAGCCAACCCCCGCACCCAGGTCGCCGATCTGGTGCGCATCGGCGAACTGTGCGCCCGTCACGGCGTGCTCTACGTGGTCGACAACACGATGACATCGCCCTACCTGTTCCGGCCGAAGCAGGTCCAGGCTGGCCTGGTCATCAATTCCCTGACCAAGTACATCGGCGGCCATGGCAACGCGCTGGGCGGTGCGGTGACCGATACCGGCCTGTTTGACTGGAAGTCCTTCCCGAACATCTACGACAACTACAAGACCGCTACTCCCGCCAACTGGGGAATACTCCAGATCCGCAAAAAGGGACTGCGCGATGCCGGCGCGACGCTGGCGGCTGAAGCCGCCCACCGTCTTGCCATCGGCGCCGAGACGCTGGCACTGCGGATGGAACGGGCTGCAGCCAACGCGCTGCTGCTCGCCCGTTTCCTCGCGGAGCATCCCAGGGTCACGAAGGTCTATTACCCCGGGCTCGAAGATCATCCGCAGCACCGGCTTGCCGGCGAGTTGTTCCGGAATTACGGTGCATTGATGAGCATCGAACTCGCGGACGGCATCGACTGTTTCGACTTTCTCAACCGGCTGCAGCTGGTGATTTCGTCCAGCCACCTCGGCGATAACCGGACGCTGGCGATCCCGATCGCCCATACGATCTATTGGGAGATGGGGGCTGCGCGCCGCGCCGAGATGGGCATTGCGGACTCGCTGATCCGGCTGTCGATAGGCATCGAGGACAGCGAAGACCTGATCGGGGATTTCACGCAGGCGTTGGCGGCCTGACCGGCGGCCCGACTAGAGCAGTACTGCGGTGCAGCCGCTGGCGTCACAGCGCAGGTAACCGCCACGCTGGTACCAGTCGTTGAGCACCCAGCGTTCGCAGGTATGGCCGTCGACCCGGTGGACGTGCCGTGCCGGGCGGTGGGTGTGGCCGTGGATCAGCCGCGGATAGCCATGCCGCCGCAGCAGGTCGTCCACCGCGGCCGGCGCAACATCCATGATGGTTTCCGATTTCTGCTGCTTGCTCGCTTCGCTTTGCGCACGCATGCCGAGCATCTGCTCGCGTCGGGCGGCCAGTGGCTGTGCGAGGAAGCGCGCCTGGTTGGCGGTGTCGCGGGCATAGGCGCGGAAGCGCTGGTAGTCGGTATCGCCGGTGCACAGCGTGTCGCCATGCGTGAGCAGTGTCGGCGCGCCGTGGAGGTCGGTCAGCACCGGGTCTGCCAGCAGCGTCGCGCCGCAGCGTGTCGCAAACGCGGTGCTCATCAGCACGTCACGGTTGCCCTGCATCAGGAACACGCCGACGTTGCGGGCAGCGAGCGCCTGCAGGGCGTCGGCTACTGCGGTGGCCAGGGGATCATCCGGATCATCGTCCCCGACCCAGTATTCGAACAGGTCGCCGAGAATGTACAGGGCCTGGGCGGCACCGGCGATGCGTTCGGTAAAACCGACGAACTGCACCGTGATCTGCGGCCGCTGGGCCGCGAGATGCAGGTCGGAAATCAGCAGGCTGTGCGGCCGGTGATCCATGTGCGGCAGGTGTTGTATCCCGCGGACTCAGGTCAATTCGGCTTTTTCGATGATGACGTCCTCGACCGGCACGTCCTGGTGCATGCCACGGCTGCCGGTTTTCACCTTGCGGATCCGGTCGACGACGTCGGTGCCGTCGACAACCTTGCCGAACACGCAGTAGCCCCAGCCTTGTGGTGTCGGTGCCGTGTGGTTGAGGAAATCGTTGTTGCCGACGTTGATGAAAAACTGTGCGCTTGCCGAATGCGGGGCCGAGGTGCGTGCCATCGCGATCGTGTAGATGCTGTTTTTCAGGCCGTTGTTGGCTTCGTTCTGCACCGGTTCGCGCGTCGGCTTCTGTTTCATGCCGGGTTCAAAGCCGCCGCCCTGGATCATGAAGCCGTCGATGACGCGGTGGAAAATGGTGTTCGTGTAGTGACCGTCATTCACATACTGGATGAAGTTGGCAACGGTGTCCGGTGCTTTCGCGGCATCGAGTTCGAGTGTGATGACGCCGAGGTTGGTGTGCAGCTTGATCATTGGTGCTCCCCATGGAGTGGTTATTTGGCTTTCGCCGGTTTGGAGGCAGCGCTGTCAAGCAGCCGCGCCTGTTCGATGACGATCGGCTGGCGCGGCACGTTCTGGTGCGGCCCCGCCGTGCTTGTGGGCACCTGCAGCATTTTCTGCACGACCTCCATGCCGGAGGTGACGCGGCCGAACACGGTATAGCCGTAGCCCTTGTCGTCGGGCGACTTGAAATCGAGAAAATCGTTTTCCGCGACGTTGATGAAAAACTGTGCTGTGGCCGAATGCGGGTCCGCCGTGCGCGCCATGGCAACGGTGCCAATGGCGTTGCGCAGGCCGTTACCGGCTTCATTGCGGATCGCCGGCCGGGTCGGTTTCTGCTGGAAATTGCGGGTGAAGCCGCCGCCCTGCGCCATGAATCCCGGGATCACGCGGTGGAAAATCGTGCCGTCGTAAAAGCCGTCCTTGACGTACTGCAGGAAGTTCTCGACGGTCTTCGGCGCGTTCTCTGGATAGAGCTCAATGACGACGTTGCCCAGCGTGGTTTTCAGTTCGACTTGCGGATTGGCCGCAAGCACGGTCGGGGCAACCAGCAGTGCGCATATCAGGAGCAGCAGTCGTTTCATGATTTATCCATTAAAAACAGAGGGTGTATGTACTGCCGAGCGTCGTTCAGGCGGCACCTTCATGCACAATCCGCCAGACGCCGTGTTCGCGTTGCCAATACTGGCGCTTGCGCATTTTGTTGCTGATGTTGCTGCTGGTGTAATCCT
>RPOR01000141.1 GCA_003820645.1 Betaproteobacteria bacterium | reverse complement strand
CCGGGCCGGTTTCTTGATATAGATCAGGCCCGCGCGAATTTTCCCGCCGATAATGCAACTAGCCAACACCGTGCGGTCCGCGTATCCGATGCCACGTGCCAACCCTCCATTCAAGGTCGCCGCTTTTCTGAGCAACCTGCCACTGTTCCGTGAACTCGATCGCGATGAAATCAGCCGCATTGCGGCGGCGACCCTGCAAATCGACGCACCGCGCGGCACCGTGCTGTTCCGTCGCGGCGATGTGTGCACCGGGTTTCACATCGTCATCTATGGCCAGATCAAGCTGGCCTTGCATGCGGAGCAGGGTGGCGAAAAAGTCATGGAAATACTCGATAAAGGGCAGAGTTTCGGCGAAGCCGTGATGTTCCTGGAAAAACCCTACATGGTGACTGCGGAAGCGCTGATCGACAGCAAACTGCTGCATGTCGCACGCACTGCGGTCTTCGCAGAACTCGACCGCGACCCGCAACTCGCGCGCAGGCTGCTCGCGAGCCTGAGCATGCGCCTGCATCATCTGGTCCGCGATCTCGAGTCCTACACCCTGCATTCGGGAACTCAGCGCGTGATCGGTTATCTGCTGGGTCTGGTCGACGACCCCGATGCCGGCAGCGTCACGCTGGAATTACCGGTCAGGAAAAACATCATTTCCTCGCGCCTGAACCTGACGCATGAGCATTTTTCGCGCATCCTGCACGGCCTCGACAGCGCAGGCTTGATCAGCATGCACAACCAGCAGATACGCATTCCCGATATCGCAAAGCTGCATGCCCATACCGCCTGATCCGGTGGCGACAATGCGCTGTATTTCGTTGATGTACATCATGGCACCCGAACACGATGCACAGCAGTATTCGGAACTTATTGCTCCCTTGATCGGGGCATCGATCATCAGCACGCAACAGACATGACTACAGCAATCACGCTGCCGGCCTGGACGCTCAGGGACCGTAGACTGCTGCCCATCGTCCAGGGCGGCATGGGTGTCGGCATCTCCGCGCACCGGCTGGCCGGCACGGTCGCCGCGCTGGGTGCGCTGGGCACGATATCAAGCGTGGATCTGCGCCATCATCATCCCGACCTGCTGGCACGCGCCGGGGCATCGCGTGACCGCGCCACGCTGGATCAAATCAACCTGATCGCGCTGGACCGCGAAATCCGCATGGCGCTGGACCTCGCCGGAGGCCGCGGTGCGATTGCAGTCAACGTGATGAAGGCTGTCGCCGCGCATGCCGCCTACGTGCGCCAGTCCTGCGAGAGCGGCGCGCACGCGATCGTCATGGGCGCGGGCCTGCCGCTCGACCTGCCGGACATGACGCGCGACTTCCCCGGCGTTGCACTGATCCCGATCCTGTCGGATGCCCGCGGCGTGAGCATCCTGCTGAAAAAATGGCTGCGCAAACAAAGGCTGCCTGATGCGATCGTCATCGAGCATCCACGCTACGCCGGCGGCCACCTGGGCGCCACCCGCATCGAGGACATTGGCGACCCCCGGTTCGACTTCAAACCGGTGCTGGAAGGCATATTCCACACGCTGCGCGAACTGGGCATCGAACGCGAACGCATACCCCTGATCCCCGCCGGCGGCATCAACAGCCACGAGCAGGTCCGGGAGCTGCTGGCCATGGGCGCCGCCGCGGTGCAGATCGGCACGCCGTTTGCCGTCACCATCGAAGGCGACGCCGACCTTGAATTCAAGCGTGTGCTGGCGGAGGCCAGGCCCGACGACATCGTCACGTTCATGAGCGTTGCCGGCCTGCCGGCGCGCGCCGTGCTGACACCGTGGCTCAGAAACTACCTGCGCCGCGAAAAAGCCCTGCAATCGCACGCCAAAGCCGATGCGCGCCGCTGCGTGTCCGGACTGAGCTGCCTGACGGTGTGCGGCCTGCGCGACGGCATCGCCGGCGCCGGGCAGTTCTGCATCGACACGCGGCTCGCCTATGCCCTCAAGGGCGACGTCAAGAAGGGGTTGTTTTTCCGCGGCTCCGAAAGCCTGCCGTTCGGCGACGCCATCCGGCCGGTCGCCGATTTGCTGGACTACCTGACCAGTGGCGGCACTGCCGCCGCCTGCCACTGAACGGCTGATCGCCTGCCGCGGGTCGAATTTTCAGGCCTCGGCTGTCGCGGCCGGCAGCCGATGCGTAGACTAATTGAATCTATAGATGTAGCGAATGCCCAGGAACGTCGAGGACTGCTGCGGATCGGTGAGCACGGTGGTGCCGTCCGTTGTCGTGCCATAGGTAAAAGCGGTTGCGCCACTGGGCGGGAACAACAGCCATGACCAGTCACCCGTACTCCATTTTTCGTGGATCACGCTGAACCGCAGGTCCGAAGACTTGTTGAGTGCATACTGCGCAAACAGCTTGATCCGCAGCATCGTGTTGGTGATGTCGGGCGTAGGCACCAAGGTCGCGGCCAGCGTTCCACCGGCCAGGGTTTGCTTGTATTTGTTGACACTGCGAAACTGCTCCACGTCGCCGCCCAATTTCAGCTTGCCGGACACCTTGCCCCTGACACCGACGCCGAACGAATCGCCGGTTTCACGCAGATCGTTGTATTTGGTGACCGTGGCGGATTGCTGCGTTATTTCATTGGCTTCGGTTTCATCCCTCGAATACCAGGCGTTAATCTGCCAATCGCTATTCACCGCATAGTTGGCATCGATCGCATAGAGCTTCGCGCTGCCGTCCTGCAGTCCATACGGACCTTGACCGCTATAGTCATCCTTCGCGTCCTCGATCGCAAACTGGAAGCCCAGTTTTTCGGTCGGCGACCAGTCCACCATCGCGCGTATCTTGTCGCGTTTGCGATCTGCGATGTTCAGCGGATTGATGGCATCTTCAAACGGGTCGCCCGGCAGCACATAGCTGGAGCCATCGCGCTTGCTGTGCACGTAGGCCAACCGGCCATTGACCGTTTCCGACATGGATTTGCTCAACTGGACACGATAGGTCGATTCATCCAGTTTCTGCCTGAAGGGCACCCATAGCGTGCCGACGATCGGCACCTGGCGATCCTGCCCCTTGTATTCGTAGCCGCCCAGCAGGCTGTACGACTGCGGCAGGCGATAGGTCGCCTCCAGCTTGCCGGTCTTGTTGGTATACGAGAACGGCGTGTTGTAGACCGTCGGCGTGGCCCCCGTGAAGACGATGCCCTGGACCGGCGTCTTGTCGGCGAAATCGCGGTAACGCAGATTGGCCACGACGGAAAGCTTGGGCATCGGTCTCGCAGTCAGGCCGGCCTCCACCAAAGTCGTATCGAGCTGGCCATCCAGATTCCTGGGAGCGAGCGGGCTCGGCGCTTGAGCCGCGCTAGGCCAAACCAGCCCCGGATAGGTCGACGTCGGAATCGGCTCGTCCTGGGTCGCCGTCGAGTACGACATCTTGAACGTGCCGCGCGTGGTCGGCGTGAAATCATAACCGCCGTTCAGAAAAAACTCATGCGACTTGGTGCTCAACGGGAGGCTGAGATTGTAAGTCGTCGCGGCGGCGAGGCTGGTCAGGGAAGTCACGACCAGACCATTGGCGTTGTCGTACGAGGTGCCGTAATAGCCCCCGGACAACTGCCAGCGATCGCGGGCATAGCTGAGGATGGCTTCGAGCTGGCGCGTCGTGCTGTTGATCGGCTCGACTGCAAATTCCGGTGCACCGCCGCGGCTCCACGCGCGCGTACCGTCCTTGTCCTCGTTGCGGAACGACACATTGAGGTTGAGGCCAACGCCCAGGTTTTTATAGAATTTCGCAGTGATGCGATCGCGGACCGTACCCAGTTCCACGTTGGCTCCGGACCCTACCGCGATGCTCGGGGTAGGCACGCGCAGTGTGGTGGTGCCGATCCCCTGCACACCGGTGTTGTAGATATAGGGATTGTCACGCGGGATGCGGCTGTATTCGAGCGACACGCCGATGTCACCCTGGCGCAGCCACTCCGCCTCGATCTCGCGGTCATCGACGCCAAAATTGCGGGCCTTCAGGCCCAGCCAGGTGCCGGTGGCATCATCGCGTTTCGAGATGTCGGCATCCAGCAGGCCGTAGGCCCCGCTGTCCCGCATGCCATCGTAGATGCCGCCTTGCGGCCGGTCATTGGACCAGTTGCCGATCCCGATCGCAACGGAATTCTCCTCCAGCACCAAGCCCTCGGCGGCGAACGCGGAACCGTAAACCGCAAGCAGGGCCGCCGCCAGCGCCGTCATCCTGAAAGCGTGCTGCATTTTTTTCTCGCTCATGACGATCTCCCTAAAACCCGGTTAGCGACGGAACCGCCCGGACGTCGCAGAATTCTGCGTGCTATTGCTGCCGTGGATGTTGGTATGACAGTTCAGGCAGCCCCGGGCCACGGTGCCCAGAACCCCGGGGCTCGTGGATCTAGCGGTAGGCACACCGGCGTTCTGTATCGGGTGGCCGGAAGACGCATGGCAATCCTGGCACAGGAACGGCGGGCGCGACTTGAGCATGCTGGCGATCGTCGAGCCGTGCGGCTGGTGGCAGATCGAGCAGTCTTCAGTCACCGGCTGATGGTTGTGCACAAAGGGACCGCGCTTCTCCATGTGGCACTGGTAGCAGGTTTCCACCACGCTGCTCTTGGCCATCTGCTTGGGATTGTTGCCATGCACGTTATGACAATCGGCGCAGCTCACCTTGCCTTCAAGCACCGGGTGGCGGGATGGCTTGTTGATCTGCACGCGCTGCTCTTTATGGCAGGTGAAACAGACGTCGGGCTGGGTAATCTTGTCGCGCACGTCGTCATGCGACGTATGCACTTTGTGACATGAGGTGCAGGCGACGTCCTGACTGGCATGGACACTCGCCTGCCAGTGCAAGCGACTGGGGTCGGCCTGGTGACAACCCAGGCAGGTCTTGTTTATGGTTTCCGCCGGGACGCTCTTCGTGCTCAACCCGAGCATGCCGCCGACGCCTTTGCCACCCCCCGCCTTGACGTGGGCAGTCGCATCTCCGTGGCAGACGACGCAGCCACCCGCGTTCACCGGGGTTCGTTTGTCGGCCTTGGTGCCGTGTTTGGATCCGGCAAAAAGCTTGACGGCGTCGGCATGGCAGTTTTGGCAGACCTCCGGCCCGGGTGCAGCGCTGCTTTGCGCGTTGGCATTACCCGGGTTGATGAGCAGCCCGCCGGCAAGAACAGGGGCCACCACGATCGAAAGCAGCCATCGCAACACGCTATTTTTATTCATGCTCGCTCCCAATTCGCCACGAAATACAGCTTTTGGTCAGACCGGCATCGGCCATCGCATGCATGTGCCGCATGTACGCTGACGGTCGTTTTTGCTGTTTGCCGTCGAATAATAATCAAAACGCAGCGGCACCGCAGCTTTTTTTATTTGATATATGTCAATAAAACCACACGCATCCATGCTCATGTTCAGTCGCCGTTCCGTTTTTCGAACGTGCATTTGATCTGGATCAGGGCGCCTCTATGCTGCCGTGCAGAAAATGCCGACAAGACAGTCAACGACATTACGCCCCAGCGAGGCCGACATGAGCACACCACAAATAATGGACACCCCACAAATCACTGTTGCGGATGTTCTCACCGACCTGCCGCTGTTCAACGGGATCGACCGTGCAGTCGTGGCGCGCCTTGCCAACGGCGCCAACGAACTGGATGCTCCGCGTGGCGCGACGGTATTTCGCCGGGGCCAGTCCGCCACGGGCATGCATATTTTGGTCCACGGCCAGGTCAAGCTTACGCTGCGGAGCAGCAACGGCGACGAACGGATCATGGAAGTGGTCGGCGGGGGCCAGACCTTCGGCGAAGCCGCGATGTTTCTGGGCAGACCCTATCTCGCTGACGCTGAAACCGTCGTCGATAGCAGGCTGTTGCACGTCGCCAAGGATACGTTGCTCGCGGAGATCCGGGCCGATTCCGAATTCTCACAAAAAGTGATCGCCAACCTGAGTGAGCGCCTGTACCGGCATGTCGCGAATCTCGAGATCTGCATGTTGAGTTCCGGCGTACGGCGCGTCATCCGCTACCTGCTCAGCCATGAATCCGAGGACCGGTTTGACGGGGAACTGCATATCACGCTGCCGACCAAAAAATGGATCATCGCGTCGAGTTTGAACCTGACGCAGGAGCACTTCTCGCGCATTCTCCACGCACTGGTCCGCGACGATCTGATTCAGGTCGACGGGCGGCAGGTGCGCATCCCCGACGCCAGCAGGCTCCGCGAATACGCCGTTCACTGAGCAGCGGCTGGCCCCTCGCCCCGGGCACGGGTTCCGCGGTCGTTTTTGCCGCCACCTTCTGGCATGCTGTCCGTTGACAGGTCCCGGACGCAGTCGCCACCACATGCCCAAGGCCAGCAGCAACAGCGGAAGCACGGTGCTGATCGAAAATCTGCGGCAAGCCCGCTGTTACCCGCATCCGGTGACGGAGATACAGCTGCTCGAGACCCATATTTCATGGGTTCTGTTGACCGGCGATTACGCCTACAAGGTCAAGAAGCCGGTGGATCTGGGGTTCCTCGACTTCAGCACCCTGGACCAGCGCCGACGGTATTGCGAGGAGGAACTGCGCCTCAACCGGCGGTTTGCCCCGCAGCTCTACCTCGATGTGGTCCGCATTACCGGCGACGTTGCCGCGCCGTGTATCGCCGGCGACGGCCCCGTGATCGACTACGCGGTACGCATGCGGCAATTCCCGCAGCAGGCGCTGGCCAGCGCGCTGCTCGCGGCCGGTCGACTCGTGCCGCAGCACCTGGAAGATCTTGCCGCAGCACTGGCCGCTTTCCATCAGGCCGCCGCGGCAACCAATGCCGGCAGTCCGTTCGGTACGCCGCAGGTCATCCTGGATGCAGCCCTGCAGAATTTCGATCAGCTGTCGCCCCTGCTTACCGGGCCCGGCGACGGCAACGTACTCTCGACGCTGCGCCGGTGGACGCTGCGCGAGCACGCCGCAAAACGCGCGGGGATGGAACAGCGCAGGGTCGCCGGCGCCGTCCGCGAATGCCATGGCGACCTGCACCTGGGCAACATCGTGCTCATTGACGGCCGGCTGGTACCATTCGACTGCATCGAGTTTAATCCGGCATTGCGCTGGAATGATGTGCTCAGCGAGGCCGCTTTTCTGGTCATGGACCTGCAGGATCGCGGCAGTCCGCGCCTGGGCTGGTTGTTCCTCAACGCCTACCTCGAGCATACGGGCGACTATCAGGGGCTTGCGCTGCTGCCCTTCTATCTGGTCTACCGCGCCATGGTACGCGCCAAGGTGCATGGCCTGCGCGCCACCCAGCCGGGACTCGATGCCGGAAAACGCCTGTCACTGTTGCAGGCCAGCAGAACGTATCTGGCCTTGGCCAGCACATACGCGCACCGCCCGGGCCCGGTATTGATCATCACCCACGGCCTTTCCGGATCAGGCAAGAGCCGCATCGCGGCGGAGCTGATGCAGCAGCACGGCGCGGTGCGCATCCGCTCCGACGTCGAACGCAAACGCCGCCATGGCCTCGCGCCGCAACAACGCGGTGCCGGCGACGTCGGCGCGGGAATCTACAGCCACCAGGCGACGGCAGCGCTCTATCGCCACCTCGCCGGCCTTGCCCGGGAAACCATCGCCGCGGGCTTTACCGTGATCGTTGACGCCACCTTTCTCCAGCGCTGGCAGCGCGACCTGCTGCATGACGTGGCCCGGAAAACCGGTGTGCCGTTGCTGATCATGGCCGTCTCGGCCGCGGAGGCCGTGCTGCGCACGCGCATCGTACAGCGCGCCGCCGCAGGCCACGATCCGTCGGATGCCGGCATCGCAGTGCTCGAGCATCAGCTGGCAACCCGGGAAGCGCTGACGCCTGCGGAACGTGATCTGGCCGTCGAGTTGTCTAGCGAAAAACAGGATCCGGACGCCTGCTGCCGGCAGGTCGTCGCCGCCCTCGCCGCAATACCCGGGGCGATGCGCAATCCGGCCTGACGCCGCACGGGGCTCATATCCCCGCGGTCCAGGGCAGCGGATTGCGGGTGATCGCGACGGCAACAATATAGAAGAACACCGCCTGGGCACTGACCCACGCGGCGATCCGCGCGCCACGCGTGCTGCCGCGCTTCAGTGCGATCATGCCGAGCCCGATATAGCAGACCAGCGCCAGCAGCTTGGCGGTGAGCCATCCGACGCCAAACGGGTATTGCCGGGTCATTACCGCCATCGCGACCGCGCTGGCCAGCAGCATGGTGTCCACGAGATGCGGAATCACCCTGATCCAGCGCTGCCCGAGCAATGGCGACTGCCGCATCATCCACACGCCACGCACCACGAACAATGCGTAACTCGTGACCACGCAGCTTACATGGATCAGCTTGAGAACTGCGTAGTCGATCGGCCTGCCCCGATACAACAAGCGATGCCACTCATGGCAACAGGTTGACCCCGGCGAGCGGATCGTTTGCCCGCGCCGCCTGGAGGGCCGCATCGAACGGTTCGAACTGTCCGCTCTCGACATCCAGCACCAGCACCCTGTCCTCTTCGATCAGATAGTGCCAGCCGCGCAGGTACAGGCGTCCCTCCTCCGCCCGTCGCCGCACCATCGGATAGTCCATCAAGCGCTCGAGCTGCAAGGCCACCGACCGCTGTT
>RPOR01000140.1 GCA_003820645.1 Betaproteobacteria bacterium | reverse complement strand
GCCGCGCTGCGACAGCAAACATTTTTTGTATGCAAAATAGCCCCAATCGCTGCTCGGCGCAGCGCGAAATTTATTAACTAATTGTTTATATTGATATTTATTTGTTGCTGATAATGCCACCGCGCGGTATTATGCATACAAACGGAGTTTTGCCATGTCGATTGCTATCCCCTATGCGCCCGCCGCCGGCTTCAATGTCACTTCCCTGACCGAGCGCCGCCTGCTGCACGAAACCGTCATCGACCAGTTGCGTGACCTGATCGTCCAGGGCGAATTGGCGCCGGAGACCAAACTCAACGAACGAGTGCTGGCCGAACGACTCGGCACCTCGCGGACGCCGCTGCGCGAGGCGATCAAGTTTCTGGCCTCCGAGGGCCTCGTTGAATTATTACCCCACCGCGGTGCAGTGGTGGCGCCGCTGAAGCCGGAAAAAATGAAAGAAGTGTTTGTCGTGCTCGGCGCGCTGGAGGCGCTGGCCGGCGACCTGGCCTGCCGCAACGCGACCGATGCCGACATCGCCGAGATCCGCGCGCTGCACTACCACATGCTGGCGCACCACGCGCGCGGCGAACTGGCGCAGTACTTCCGTTACAACCAGCAGATCCATATCAAGCTGATGGAATGCGCGGGCAATGCCACGCTGGCGCAGGTCTATCGCGGGCTGAACGCCCATGTGAAGCGTGCGCGCTACCTGGCCAACCTGTCGCGCGAGCGCTGGGACAAGGCGGTGAAGGAACATGCAGACATCCTCGATGCGCTGGTGCGGCGTGACGGCGCACGCCTGCAGGTGCTGTTGCGTGACCACCTGGCCAACAAGCTGGTGCTGGTGATGGAAGCGCTGGCAGCGCAGCGCGGCGAGGTTGCGCGATGAACGTGCCTGCGCAAGCGGTGCACCGGGTGCGAGTCGCGCCTGACCGCAGCGCGCTGGCGCAGCGCCTGCGCCGCGAAGTGCGCGGCGAAGTGCTGTTCGATGCAGCGACACGCGGCCGGTATTCCACGGACGCATCCATTTACCAGATCGAACCGGTCGGCGTGGTCGTGCCGCGCGACGACAACGATGCGCTGATGGCGCTGCAGATTGCCACCGAGGCCGGCGTGCCCGTGCTGCCCCGCGGTGGCGGCACTTCGCAATGCGGTCAGACCGTCGGTGCCGCGCTGGTCCTCGATGTATCCAGGCACCTCAATCACATCATCGCATTCGACAAGGATGCCCGCACGGTCACCGTGCAGCCGGGCATGGTGCTCGATCATCTGAATGCGTGGCTGAAGCCCCACGGCCTGTGGTTTCCGGTGGATGTTTCCACCAGTGCGCAGGCCACCATCGGCGGTATGGCCGGCAACAACTCCTGCGGCTCGCGTTCCATCGAATACGGCAACATGGTGCACAACGTGCTGGGCATCGATGCCTGGCTCGCCGACGGTGCGCAGTACCGCTTCGGTATCTTGCCGCAGGATCTGGCACAGCTCGACAGCCCGCGCGGGTATCGCGACCTGGTCGGCCGCATCGCGGCAATCGCGCGGCGTGAAGCCGAGGAAATCGAGCATCGTTATCCGAAGGTGTTGCGCCGCGTCGGCGGCTACAACCTCGACATGATGCTGCCGCCCGGCGCCAACATGGCCCATCTGCTGGTGGGTTCGGAAGGCACGCTGGCATTCTCGCGCCGCCTCGAACTCAAGCTCTCTTCGCTGCCGCGCCACAAGACGCTGGGCGTCTGCCACTTTCCGACGTTCTACCAGTCGATGTCTGCGCCGCAGCACATCGTCAAACTGAAACCCACGGCGGTCGAACTGGTGGATCGCACGATGATCGACCTCGCGCGCGGCAACCCGGCGTTTCGTCCGATCGTGGAGCAGTGCGTCAAGGGTGAACCGGAGGCCATCCTGCTGGTGGAGTTTGCCGGGGAAAATCGCGACGAGCAGATCCGCCGGCTGCAGCAGCTGGTCGAACTGATGGGCGAGCTCGGCCTGCCGGGCGGCGTGGTCGAAGTCATCGATCCTGCAGTGCAGCGCGAGTTCTGGGAAGTGCGCAAGGCAGGCCTCAATATCATGATGTCGATGAAAGGCGACGGCAAACCGGTGTCCTTCATCGAGGATTGTGCGGTGCCGCTGGAACATCTCGCCGAATACACCGATCGGCTGACGCAGGTTTTCCACAAGCATGGCACCAGGGGCACCTGGTATGCGCATGCCTCTGTGGGCTGCCTGCATGTGCGGCCGATACTCGACATGCGTCGCGACGGTGCGCAGAAAATGCGCGCCATTGCCGAGGAAGCGGCGGCGCTGGTCAAGCAGTACAAGGGCTCGTACTCGGGTGAACACGGCGACGGGCTGGTGCGTTCGGAATGGATCGCCCCGTTCTTTGGCCCGAAGCTCACGGCAGCGTTCGAGGAGATCAAGGATATTTTCGATCCCCGGGGTTTGCTCAACCCGGGCAAGATCGTGCGGCCCTCGAAACAGGATGACCGGACGCTGTTCCGCTTCAGGCCCGGCTATGCGGCGCAGCCGCCGGCCACCGTGCTCGACTGGAGTGAGTGGGGTGGTTTCGACAAGGCAGTCGAGATGTGCAACAACAACGGTCATTGCCGCAAGTTCGACGCCGGCACGATGTGCCCGTCGTATCGCGTGACCCGCGAGGAACAGCACCTGACCCGCGGCCGCGCCAACACGCTGCGGCTGGCGCTCTCGGGCCAGCTCGGTCCGGATGCGCTGACCTCTGACGCGGTCCGCGACGCATTGGAACTCTGCGTGTCGTGCAAGGGCTGCAAGCGCGAATGCCCGACCGGCGTCGACATGGCGAAAATGAAAATCGAATTCCTGCACCACTGGCGCCGGCATCACGGGCTGACGCTGAAGGAACGCCTGATCGCTTACCTGCCGTGGTATGCGCCGTGGGCGGCGCGGCTGCCCGCGGTGATGAATCTGCTGCAGCGCTTCAGCAAGCCGGTGCTGGGTTTCGCGCGGCAACGCACGCTGCCGGCCTGGCGCGGCGATGCGTTTATTGCGCCCGCTGTTCAACCGGCATCGGGCGACCGCGAAGTCGTGTTGTTCGTCGATACCTTCAATACCTGGTTCGAACCGGAGAATGCGCGGGCTGCCGTCAAGGTGCTGGAAGCCGCCGGCTATACCGTGCATCTGCCGCGCCCCACAGGCGATGCGCGGCCGCTGTGCTGCGGCCGGACATTCCTTGCCAGCGGGTTGGTGGCCGAGGCCCGCCGGGAAGCGCAGCGCATGATTGCGGCGTTCACCCCCTACATCGCACGTGGCGTCCCGGTCGTCGGCCTGGAGCCCTCGTGCCTGTTCGCGCTGCGCGACGAGTTCCTGTCGATGCTGCCGGCGGGGGAGGCGGCGCAACTCGCGCAGCACGCGCTGCTGTTCGAGGAGTTCATTGCCCGCGAGCACGACGCCGGACGGCTGCAGCTCAAACTGAAAACGCTGCCGCAGGCAAAAGCCTTGCTGCACGGCCATTGCCACCAGAAAGCGTTCGCGGTCATGCCGGCCGTCCGGAAAGTGCTGGCACTGGTGCCCAACCTGAACATCGAACTGATCGAATCGAGCTGCTGCGGTATGGCCGGCAGTTTCGGTTATGAGGCGAAGCACTATGACGTGTCGATGCGCATGGCCGAAGCGTCACTGCTGCCCAAGGTGCGCGAGGCCGGCGAGCACACATTGATCGTTGCCGACGGCACCAGTTGCCGTCACCAGATCCGCGACGGCACCGCGCGCGAGGCCGTGCACGTGGCGCGCGTGCTGGCGGCGGCGCTGGCGTGACGGCGGCATGAACCGGGCGGCAGTAGCGCCTGCCGCTGCAGCGGCCGCCGCTGCGCAGTGGCTGCTCGAAATCGACGACCTGCATGTGCATTTCACCACTGCACGCGGCGTCGTGCGTGCGGTCGAGGGTGTGTCGTGGCGGGTCAGGCGCGGCGAAGTGCTGGCGCTGGTCGGCGAGTCCGGCTGCGGCAAGTCGGTATCGGCGCTGGCGGTGATGCGCCTGCTGGCGCAATCCGCCAGTCACGTCCGCGGGCGCATCCGGTTCGATGGCCGCGAGCTGCTGACCCTGCCCGAAGCGGCGATGTGCGCGATCCGCGGCCGCGACATCGCGATGATTTTCCAGGATCCGATGACTTCGCTGAACCCGGTGCTGAGCATCGGCTTCCAGGTCAGCGAGCCCCTGCGCATCCACATGGGCATGAGTGCGGCGGCGGCACGCCGGCGGGCGCTGGAATTGCTGCAGCGGGTCGGCATCCCGGACGCACACCGCCGGCTCGAACAGTATCCCCACCAGTTCTCGGGCGGCATGCGCCAGCGCGTGATGATCGCCATCGCGCTCGCCTGCAATCCGCTGCTGATCATTGCCGACGAGCCGACGACCGCCCTCGACGTGACGATACAGGCGCAGATTCTCGGCCTGCTGAAGGAACTGTCGCGCGAGATGGGCGTTGCGCTGGTGGTGATCACCCATAATCTCGGCGTGGTCGCACGTTATGCCGACCGGGTGTGCGTGATGTACGCGGCACGCATGGCCGAGCAGGGCGCTGCGGCGGACGTGTTTGCGCAGCCGCTGCATCCGTACACCGCGGGCCTGCTGCGCTCGGTGCCGCGGCTCGATCAGCCCCGCGCTGCGCGGCTGGAAACCATCGACGGCGCGCCACCGGACCTGCTGGATCCGCCGCCCGGCTGCCGTTTTGCCCCGCGCTGTGCCGCGCGCCAGGACGCCTGCGTCCGGACGTTGCCGGAACTGGAACTCGTGGCACCCGCGCATGCGTCGGCGTGTCTGCGCGCAGCGGAGATGTTGCAGCGGGGCGCGGTGGGTCTGGGCCTGGGGACGCTGCGTGGCGAGGCGGCTGCGCCGGAAACCGGCGCTCGTGATGTACCGCTACTGCAGGTGCGCGGCCTGAAGACCTATTTCGACGTCAGCAGCGGGTGGCCGGCGCGTTACGCCACGGTGCGCGCGGTCGATGATCTGTCGTTCGACGTGTTCCGCGGCGAAACACTGGGTCTGGTCGGCGAATCGGGCTGCGGCAAAACCACCGTCGGTCGGACGCTGTTGCGGTTGGAACAGGCCACCGCCGGGCAGATTCGGTTCGCGGGTGCCGACGTGACCCGTGTCAGCGGCGAACCATTGCAGCGTTATCGTCGCCGGGTCCAGGTGATATTCCAGGATCCGTACAGTTCGCTGAATCCGCGCATGACCATCGGCGAACTCATCGCCGAGCCGATGCGGGTATATCGGCTGCGGCGGGACCGGGCGGCGGTAGAAGCCCGGGTGCGCGAACTGCTGGTTCAGGTTGGCCTGTTCGATTACATGGCTGCGCGCTATCCGCATGAACTGTCCGGTGGCCAGCGCCAGCGTGCAGGCATTGCGCGGGCGCTGGCGCTGGAGCCGGAATTCATCATCTGCGACGAGCCGGTGTCGGCGCTCGATGTGTCGATACAGGCGCAGATCATTAATCTGCTCGAAGACCTGCAGCAGCAACTCGGACTGACTTATCTGTTCATCGCCCATGATCTGGCGGTGGTGCGACACATCGCCGACCGCGTGATCGTCATGTACCTGGGCCGGGTCATGGAGATCGCCGACCGCGATGCGCTGTATGCCGCGCCGCTGCACCCGTACACCCAGGCGCTGCTCGCCGCGGTGCCGATTCCGGATCCGGCGCTGGAAGCGCATCGCGTGCCCCGGCTGTTGGGCGGCGAGGTGCCCGGCCCGCTGGCTCCGCCGTCGGGCTGCGTGTTCCGCACGCGCTGCCCACGGGCAACGGCCGAATGCCGCGAGGTGGTGCCGCCGCTGCGGGAAGTGCAGCCGCAGCACTATGCGGCGTGCATCAAGCTGTCCGCCTGAATCAGGCCTCGCGCATGTAGCGGCGGACTTTGGCCTCGTCCACGGTAATGCCCAGGCCGGCGCCGGTGGGCACATGGAAATGGCCTTCGCTGAGGCCGATCGGTGCGGCGACGATATCATCTGCCAGATAGGGGCTGGACAGGCTGACACCCCAGTCAACTTCGGGGATTGCAGCGGCGAGATGCAGCAAGCCGGCGCTGGCGATACCCGCTTCGGCGATCTTGCAGGCGAGATTGACCTTCATGCCCAGTTCTTCACACAGCAGCGCCGCATCATGCACGGCCTGGATGCCGCCGAGCTTGATGGTTTTCAGGCTGCAGCCGTGCGCTGCGTTCATTGCGTGATGCCGCCGCAGGTCATCGAGGCTGTGCAGGCCTTCATCGACGCCGATTTTGACGCGGCTGGCCGCGGCCACGCGTGCCATCCCGGCGACGTCATGCGCGGCGACCGGTTGCTCGAAAAATTCGATGCGGGTGTCGGCGATGCCGCGCACGAAGCGGATGGCTTCATCGGGGGTCCATGCCTGATTGGCGTCGGCGCAGATCAGCACGCCGTCATCGGTGATCGCCTTGCATACCGCGCGTGCGCGTTCGGCATCGGCTTCGGGCGAGGCGACGCCGACCTTGATCTTGATCGCGACATAACCTTCGGCCAGCCGTTTGCCTGTTTCGGCGATGTCGCCTGCGGTGCTGCCGGTGCCGATCAGGCGCAGCGCCGGGATGCGCATGCGTCGCGCACCGCCGAGCAATTCGTACACCGGTTTGCCGCGGGCCTGCCCCAGTGCGTCGAACAATGCCATTTCGATCGCGGCTTTCGCGCCGTTGTTGCCATAAAGGTACTGTCCGGCGCGGTGCATGGCCGCAGCGATGTCGTCGGCGGGCATGCCCTCGAGCTTGTCGGCGAGATAGCGCACGGCGGCGACCATGCTGCCCGGCGTTTCACCGGTCATCGTCGGCGCGGAAGCGGCCTCACCCCAGCCGATGATGCCGTCGCTGGTTTCGATGCGCGCGAGCACGTTCTCGGCGTTGCGCACTTCCTCGAACGACATCTTGACCGGCTTGAGCATCGGCAGACTGACCGCAATGGCCTGGAGGTGTTTGATCCGCATGGTCCCGTCCGGAAACAAAGCGGCGCCGGAGCGCCGATAAATACTCAATAAAAACAATATGTTAGGTTGTATCTTCGATACTCGACCATCACAGCTTGCCGATGCTTTGTACGGCCTTGGCCATGCGTTTGTAGTCCGCGTCAAAAAATACCTTGAAGTCATTGGTATCCAGATAGTTCGGCACGACCTTGACCTTCTCCAGCGCGGATTTGAATGCCGGATCAGCCGCTGCATTGCGCACCAGGTCGCGCAGTTGGGTCAGATTTTTTTCCGGCAGGCCGGCTGTGGTGAAGACGCCCACCCACAGATAGGCTTCGGCATCGACACCCTGTTCCTTGAAGGTGGGCACATTCGGCAGTGCCGGATGACGCTTCAAACCGAAGCTGGCGAGGGGCTTCATCTTGCCGGCGACGATATGCGGATACAACGCGGCGGGTCCGCCGCCGGTAGCGTCGACGTGGCCGCCGAGCAACTGGGTGATTGCCGGGCCGCCGCCGGTGGTCGGCACATGGCGCATTTTCAGACCCGCGGCATCCAGGAACATCGCCATCGGCACATGGGTGATGCCATAGGGCCCCGACGATGAAAACGTGCTGGTGCCTTTCTGTCCCTTGGCGAGCGCGATGAACTCCTTGACGTTTTTTGCCGGCACTGACGGATGCACGACCATGATCAGCGGGTCCGAACTCATCAGCGCGACCGGCTGGATCTGCGACAGCGTGAACGGCGTCTTGATGCCGTAGAGCTTGTCCTTCTCGATCACCAGATACAGGTTCGGCGTAGTGATCAGCAGCGTATGGCCATCGGCCGGCTGGTTGGCCACGAACGCGGTGCCTACCGCTGCAGTGCCGCCCGGTCGGTTGACCACCGGCGCCGGCTGCTTGGCCAGGCGCTCGATGACGGCAGACAGCGGCTGGGCGTGGATCTGGTTCATGCCGCCCGGCGGGTTGGGCACGACAATGGTCATGGCCTTGTTCGGAAAGTCCTGTGCGTGTGCAGCGGCCCCGGCAAGGGCGCACGCTGCGGCGATCAGCAATCGTTTCATCAGAAACTCCTCCAGTGAATTTATCAGGAACGCCGGACCGGCATCCCGTTTATCGTGTGATGTACATAGTGCGCAAAAACGTTAACCGCATATCCCTGCGGTGTCAACTTTGCGGCATGCGCATCGCAGTTGGCAACACCGTGCAACTTGGTTAGCCTATAGGCATCGACTGAGGTACGCTGGCCGGCACGCTTGTGGCGCGGCATTCTGAACAACTCCCGAACCGTTCACCGAAATGACCAAGAACATTCAATCCATACTGATTTACGGCTACGGCGTCATGGGGCGCGGTGTTGCGCGCACGTTCGCTGCACATGGTTTCGACACCATGGTGCGCAGCAGCCGCGCGGCGACGTTGACGGATCTGCCGGACGGCGTGCGTGCAGTCGACCGGTTGCCCGCGGTGCCGCCCGACCTGGTACTGGAACTGGTGCCCGAGGACGTGAAGACCAAGCAGGCGGTCTACCTGGAGGTTGAGGCGGCCTATCCCGGGGCTGATGTGATCATCGCCACCGGCACTTCCGGCCTCGATTTGGTCGAACTGGCGAAGCCGCTGAAACACCCGGAGCGTTTTCTCGGGCTGCACTAT
>RPOR01000139.1 GCA_003820645.1 Betaproteobacteria bacterium | reverse complement strand
GGTGCAGATGACACATGCCGGCTCCGGCTGCCGCAAACCGCAACGCAAGGCGGCCTAGGGACCGTCCATCATGAAACAGATCACTGCCATCAACGACTTCGTCGTCAAGTTCGCCAACGTCAACGGCTCAGGCTCCGCTTCCGCCAATGAGCTGTTTGCGCGGTCCATCCTGCGCATGGGGGTACCGGTCAGCCCGCGCAATATTTTCCCGTCGAACATCCAGGGGCTGCCCACCTGGTACGAAGTGCGGGTCAATGAAAAGGGCTATCAGGGCCGGCGCGGCGGCGTCGACCTGATGGTCGCGATGAACCCGCAGACCTGGGATAACGACCTCAAGGAAATCGAGTCCGGCGGCTACCTGTTCTACGACAACTCGAAACCGCTGCCGCCCAGCAAATTCCGCAGCGACGTCACGCCGATCGGCATGCCGCTGACCGAAATCTGCAGCACCACCTACAGCGATCCGCGCCAGCGGCAGCTGTTCAAGAACATCATTTATGTCGGCGCGCTGTCGGCATTGCTGGAGCTTGATCCGCAGGAAATCGAAAAGCTTTTCAGCGAGCAGTACAAAGGCAAGGAAGCGCTGCTGCAGTCGAATGTGAAAGCGCTGCATCTCGGGCGCGATTACGCCCTGAAAAACCTGCCCTGCCCGCTGGGCATCCGGCTGCAGCGTGCCAACAACGTCGGCGACAGGATTTTCACCGATGGCAACAGTGCCGCGGCACTGGGGGCCGTCTACGGCGGCGCTTCGGTCTGTGCCTGGTACCCGATCACGCCGTCATCGTCACTGGCCGAGGCGTTCATGGCGTACTGCAAAAAACTCCGTGTCGATGCGGACTCCGGCAAAAACAAGTACGCGATCATCCAGGGCGAAGACGAGCTTGCCTCGATCGGCATTGCGATCGGTGCCGGCTGGAACGGCGCTCGGTCGTTCACCGCGACTTCCGGCCCCGGCATCTCGCTGATGTCGGAATTCATCGGACTTGCCTACTTCGCCGAGATCCCGGTGGTGCTGATCGACGTGCAGCGCGGCGGCCCCTCGACCGGCATGCCGACGCGCACCCAGCAATCCGACCTGCTCGCCTGCGCTTACGCCTCGCACGGCGACACCAAGCATGTGCTGCTGTTCCCGGAAGACCCGACCGAGTGCTTCGAGTTGACGGCGCAGGCCTTCGACCTCGCCGAACGCCTGCAGACGCCGGTATTCGTCATGACCGACCTTGACATCGGCATGAACACCCGGCTGTGCCGGCCCTTCGCCTGGGACGACAGCAAGGAATACGACCGCGGCAAGGTGATGACCTATGAGCGGCTGGAGGCCGGTGCCGATTTCGGCCGCTACCTCGATGTCGACGGCGACGGCATCCCGTTCCGCACATATCCCGGCACGCATCCGACCAAAGGCGGCTATTTCACCCGCGGCACCACCAAGAACCGCTACGCACAGTATTCCGAAGCCGGTCCCGATTACGTCGACAACATGCAGCGCCTGATGCGCAAGTTCGAGACCGCCAAGTCGCTGGTGCCCCGCCCGCTGCTCTATCCGGCGGAAAAACCGGCACGCTTCGGCGCGATTTTCTACGGCTCGACCAGCCCCGCCATGCAGGAAGCGCTCGACACGCTCGCCGAGAAGGGCATACACGTCAACGCCCTGCGGGTGCGCGGCTTCCCGTTCGCCGACGAGCTCAACGACTTCGTGCGCTCCCACCCGTGGGTGTTCGTCATCGAGCAGAACCGCGACGCGCAACTCAAAACCCTGCTCGTCAACGACGGCAAGATCAACCCGTCGCGGCTGATTTCGTTGCTGCATTACGACGGCACACCAATCACCGCGCGCTTCATCGTCGACCAGATTTCGCAGCACGCCGGCGCGCGCACCGTGGTACCGCTGAAAATTGCGTCGTAGCCTGGAAATTACACCATGACTTATCTCGCCAAACCCAAAATGCACCACCCGTCGCTGGCCAGGAACCAGGCCGGCTATACCCGCCGCGACTACGAAGGCAAGATTTCCACGCTGTGCGCCGGCTGCGGCCACGACTCGATTTCGGCCTCCCTGATCCAGGCCTGCTGGGAACTCGACATCCAGCCGCACCGCGTCGCGAAGCTCTCGGGCATCGGCTGTTCATCAAAGACCCCGGATTATTTTCTCGGCAATTCGCACGGCTTCAACAGCGTCCATGGCCGCATGCCATCGGTGCTGACCGGGGCAAACCTCGCCAACCGCGACCTGCTCTATCTTGGTATCTCCGGCGATGGCGACTCGGCGTCGATCGGCATCGGCCAGTTCATCCACTGCATCCGCCGCGGCGTGAACATGGTCTACATCGTCGAGAACAACGGCGTCTACGGCCTGACCAAGGGCCAGTTTTCGGCGACCGCCACCAAAGGCTCCAAATCCAAGCGCGGCGTGCTCAATCCGGATGAGCCGGTGGACCTGGTCGGCATGGCGTTGCTGCTGCGTGCCACTTTTGTCGCCCGCGCATTCTCCGGCGACAAGAAACAGCTGGTGCCGCTGATCAAGGCCGCGATCCAGCATCCGGGGCCGTCGTTCATCGACGTCATTTCGCCCTGCGTGGCCTTCAACAACCATGAGGGCTCGACCAAATCCTACGATTACGTGCGCCAGCACAATGCCGCGGTCAACCGGCTCGACTTCATCGAAGGCCGCGAGGAAATTACCGCCGACTACGCGCCCGGCGATGTCATCAGCATTGCCCAGCACGACGGCTCGTTGCTGCGGCTGCGCAAGGTGGCACACGATTACGATCCGACGGATCGCATCAGGGCGATGAATTATGTGCAGGAACACGCTGCGGCCGGAGAAATCGTCACCGGCCTGCTCTACGTGTCGCCGGAAGCAGCCGACCTGCACCAGTACATCAAGACCGTGGATACACCGCTGAACCAGCTGGGCACGCGCGACCTGTGTCCCGGTTCGGCAGCGCTGGAGAAAATCAACGCGACGCTGCGCTGACCGGCGTCGCCGGTCCATCTGGCACGAAACACCTTGCGCGCTTCGCTCCAACGGCATTGCCTCCAGCCATGCAACCGCCCGGCAGCATCACGCTGTAGTTCTTTATAACCTATTGATTAGAATGGTATTTTTTTATAACGCCCGATCAAAACTGTTAGTGTGTGCTTGCACACTTGATATTTGTGCGACGCAGCATGAGAATCCGCGCTCTCCTCCATCACAAGGCAGGAGGCCGGTATGGATACCGACCCGCGTCTGAAACAGTCCCGCGCTGCACTCACCCTCGCCGCTCTCGGCATCGTCTACGGCGATATCGGTACCAGCCCGCTCTACGCCGTCAAGGAAACCTTCGCTCCCGGCCACGGCATTCCTCTCGAACCGGCGACCATCCTCGGCGGCATTTCCGCGATCCTCTGGGCATTGATGCTGGTGGTGTCGCTGAAATACGTGGTGCTGATCATGCGCGCCCACAACAAGGGCGAAGGCGGCATCATGGCGCTGTTGGCACTGGCCACCTCCGCCTGCAAAGCGCATCCCCGTCAGTACACGGCGATCCTGTTTGCGGGATTGACTGGCGCAGCGCTGTTCTACGGCGACGCGGTACTGACCCCGGCCATTTCGGTGCTATCGGCCGTGGAAGGACTGGAAATCGGCACCACCGCCCTGAAGCCCTACGTGCTGCCGATCGCCGTTGGCGTGCTGATCGTGCTGTTTTCGTTCCAGCGGTACGGCACGGCGCGCGTCGGCACGCTGTTCGGCCCGATTGTCATCCTGTGGTTCATCGCGCTGGGTGCAGCGGGCATACACGGCATCGCGCAGGCGCCCGCGATCCTGCGGGCGCTGAATCCCGCTCACGGCCTGGCTTTTGTGACCGAGCACGGTTTCGCATCCTTCGTCGTGATCGGTGCGGTGCTGCTGGCCTTTACCGGCGCCGAGGCGCTGTACGCCGACATGGGGCACTTCGGCAAGGAAGCCATCCGCATTGCGTGGTTCGGCCTGGTATTCCCCGCACTGGCGCTGAATTACCTGGGCCAGGGCGCGCTGCTGATCCTCAATCCGGAAGCGGTGACCAATCCCTTTTACCTGCTCTACCCGGACTGGGCGCTGTATCCAATGGTGGCGTTGGCCACCGCCGCCACGGTGATTGCGTCCCAGGCAACGATTTCCGGCACCTATTCGCTGACGCGTCAGGCGATCCAGCTTGGCTACCTGCCACGGATGAGCGTGCTGCAAACCTCGGCGAAGGAAATGGGCCAGATCTACATGCCGGCAGTGAACTGGATACTGCTGGTCATCGTGCTCGCCGCGGTCGTCGGGTTCGGCTCATCATCCAGCCTGGCCTCAGCCTATGGCGTCGCCGTCACCGGCACCATGCTGGTCACCACGTTCCTGACGTTTTTTGTGATCCGCTACGTCTGGGGCTATAACCTCGCGTTGTGCCTCGCCGCCACCGGCTTCTTTATCCTGCTCGACCTGGCGTTTTTCTCGTCGAGCCTGCTCAAGGTCGCCAACGGGGGCTGGTTCCCGCTGGTTCTGGGCGCGATGATGTTTGTGCTGATGCTGACCTGGTGGCGCGGCCGGCACGTCCTTGCCGAGCGCCTGCGGACATCAGCGATTCCGGTACAGGAATTCCTGACATCGCTGTTCCAGTATCCGCCGCACCGCGTGCCGGGCACGGCGGTGTTCATGGTGGCCAACGCCAATGCAGTGCCGCATGCGCTGCTGCACAACCTCGCGCACAACAAGGTGCTGCACGAGCGCGTGGTACTGCTCACTGTCGTCATCGCGGACACACCCTGGGTGCCATTCAACGAACGCGTCGCGGTCGAGGCGCTGGGCAACGGCTGCTGGCGCATCCGTGTACGCTTCGGATTCAAGAACCGCACCGATGTGCCGCAGGCGCTGGCGCTATGCCGGGAGCACGGACTCATCTTCGAGATGATGGAAACCTCGTTTTTCCTCAGTCGCGAAACGCTGATTCCGGTGACGGGCAGCGGCATGGCGCTGTGGCGGGAACGTCTGTTCGCAACCATGGCGCGGAACGCCAGCAGCGTCGTCGAGTACTTCAACCTGCCGGCCAACCGGGTGATCGAGCTGGGCACACAGATCGAGATTTGACCGGGATCAGCGGCGCACGCCCGGCGTCTCGACCGGCAACCCCCTTGCGCGCCAGGCGAGATACAACTCCAGGTCGAGCAACTCGGCCGAACCCGCAGCCGGCATTTCGGCGCGCACGCCGAAATAACACGCGCGCAGGCGCCGGTGCAGCGAACCTGCTGACTGCCATTCCAGCCGGTAAATCGGATAGGCATTGCCATGCCCCTCGCTGATGGTATCGGCCAGCAGCTTGCGGCCCACGTTCTGCTCATGACAGTGCGTGCAAGCGAGGTTCATCTGTCCCTGGCGGCGGTAATAAATTTCCCGGCCACGCGCGAAGTACGGCCGGGCGGCGGCATCAACGCTCACTTGCAGCGGCTGGCCGCGCGACTGGTGCGCCACATAGGCAGTCAGCGCCAGCAAGTCCTCGGATTCGTATGCCAGTGGCTCAGCCGCCTGCTGATCCTTGCGGCAGCGGTTGATGCGACCTTCGAGGTTGAGGAGCTCGGAAGTCGCAGCATCAACCCCGGGATAACGCGCCGCAACGCCTTTCATGGCTTTTGCCGCGTCCCCGTGGCACGCCGCACATGATTTTCCGCTGTTACCCGCCGGTTCTTGCCAGCGTTTCCCACCCTGGGCGACCCACAACATACCGGGATTGGCAAAATCATCGGCCTGCATGCGACGCACGTCGTCGCTGGCGTAGTCGATACCGGACTTCGCTGGATGGTGCGGCGGTGTTTCTGGCGCTGGCGCCGCGCCGAGCAGCAGTATCGTGGACAGTGCCGCCGACCATCTGCCCAGATCCGGCACCATCCCGAGACGCGTGGCAGCGGGCATCAGCGCAGCGTCTGCAGATAGGCAACGGTGTCTTCGATCTGCTGCGCAGTCAGCACGGGTTTTCCTTGCCAGACGCCAGCCACCCTCGCCAGCCCTTCCATGCGGTAGTACGACGGCATGATGGATTCCGCATTCAGCCGCCCGGGATCAACGATGCGTAAACGCAACTGGCCGGCGCTCAGGCGCGCACCCACCCCGGACAGCGGCGGACCGAGGTTGCCCATGAACCGTGCGCCGGTTTCCGGCACGGCGTGACAAAGCAGGCAGTTGCCATCGCGTCCCATCAGGACATCGCGACCGCGCGCTGCATCGCCGGCAAGCGCTGCAAGCGGTGCGCGTATTTCATCACCGCTGATCTGATAAGGCACGAGATTGTCCGAAACCGTGGCGCAGGCGGCAGCACTCAGCAGCATCACGCCTCCCGCAACCGCACGCTTGCGACTGCCCATCATGAACGCCATGGCCGCTCAATTGACGACGATTGTTGCAATCTCGCTTACGGAAAATCCATTGTCCCCGGTCCAACGGAATTCAATTTCACCACTCACTGTCGCTACGGCATTAAATACCAGCAGCGGGTTGGCAGTGATGGCCGGATGCAGCGTAGCACGCAGAATCTCCGCGCCGTCATAGCTGCAAACGAACTGCGTGACGATGTTTCGCGGCACGCGCTCGCCACGCTGAGTGTATCGAAATCCGGTTTCCATCGGATGACGCACCAGAGCCTTGAGCTCGATGATCTCGCCGCGCCGTGCGGTGGCCGGCACGCTGACGATGGCCTCGGCCATGACTACCGGAGCCTCACACCAGTTCTTCCAGACACGCCGCCAGTGTCACGATGACATCAACGGCGTCCGACCAGTACGAACCGTCACTCAATTCGGCGATCGCGTACACTTTCTGCGAATCGGCGAGGCGGGTGCGGGTGGTGATTCTTGCTCGTCCGGCGCGCGGACCCAGATAAACGCTGATGACATTCGGCAGCGGATTCTTTTCAGCGAAAACGTGGATGGCTCTGACGTGATCTGTGGCGGACATTGGACTGTCCACCGTTACCGAAAACTCGACCGAGTTTCCGTTTTCCACCAGCGGCGGCATGTCGAGCTTGACCCTGCCGCGCCGCACCGCAGCCTCTCCGGTAACCTGCCGCATTGCTGACTGCATCGAATCGGATGTAGCCCACGCCCGGTCTGTCAACGCAGCGAGGCCGACTCCGCCAGCCACCTGGCTGGCGGTGATCAGAAACCCGCGGCGCGCCCCGCGTGTATCACTGTCGGCAGCCACCGCCAGTCCGGCTATACCAGTTCAATGCCGTGGTTCTTCAGCGGCACCGAGCGGATACGCTTGCCGGTCGCACTAAAAAACGCATTCAACACTGCCGGCGCGGCAACGCAGATGGTCGGTTCACCGATACCGCCCCAAATGGCACCACCGGTCGGCATGATGATCGACTCGACTTTCGGCATCTGCGCGATACGCATTGAGTTGTATTCATGGAAGTTCTCCTGCTCAATACGCCCGTCCTTGACGGTGCACTCCTGCATGAACAGCGCTGACAGGCCGTATACGAATGAGCCTGCAATCTGGCGTTCGATCTGCGCCGGGTTGACCGCATAACCCGGGTCGGTGGCAGCGACAATACGATGAACTTTGACCTTGTTGCCGCCTTCTACCGAAATTTCACAGGCCGCCGCAACGTAACTATCAAAGGCTTTCATCTGCGCGATGCCGCGGTGAATCCCGCGAGGCGCGGGCTTGTCCCAGCCGATGCGCTCCGCCACGGCATTGAGCACGCCCAGGTTCTTGGGGTGGTTTGCCATGAACTTGCGCCGGAATGTCAGCGGATCCTGACCAGCCGCATGCGCCAGTTCGTCCATGAAACATTCTATGAAAATGGCGTTCTGGTTGATGTTGACTCCGCGCCAGAACCCAGGCGGCACGTGAGGGTTGCGCATGGCGTGGTCGACCAGCAGGTTCGGGAAGGTGTAGCCAATCGCGTGCTCACCGCTTTCGGCAACGCCCATGAACGCCGCGGGATCGCGTCCCTTGTCTTTCTCGAGGATTTGCGGACGCACACTGGCGAGGATCGACTGTCCTGATAGCCGCATATGCAGCCCGGTCAGGTTATTGCTGGCGTCGAAAGCGCCGGTGAGTTTGCATTGCATGACGGGGTGATAGCGGCCCTGGCGCATGTCCTCCTCACGCGACCAGAGCAGCTTGACCGGTATGCCGGGCATTTGCTTGGCAATCAGCACGGCCTGTCTGGTGTAGTCCTGGAACGCACCGCGCCGGCCAAAACCGCCACCGAGGTCGATCTTGTACACCTCGCACTTGTCGGCCGGCAGACCGGATGCTGCCAGCACTGCCGCAAAAGAGGCTTCCCCGTCCTGCGTCGGCACCCACACTTCGCAGCGATCGGGGGTGTAACGCGCGGTGGCGTTCATTGGCTCCATCGGCGCGTGGTTCTGGTACGGATAGCTGTAGACCGCCTCGATCTTTTTCACTGCACCAGCGAGCGCAGTTTTGGCATTGCCGTTCTGCTTGCCGACAAATGCCTGTTCCGCGGTCAGCCCGGCCTTGAGCACCTCTGCAATTGATGCGCTCGATACCTTGGCGTTCTCCCCAAAATCCCATTCGATCGGCAGTGCCGCGAGCGCTGTCTTGGCCCGCCACCAGGTGTCGGCGACCACCGCGACAGCAGAGTCGCCGACCTGCACTACCTTCTTGACACCCT
>RPOR01000138.1 GCA_003820645.1 Betaproteobacteria bacterium | reverse complement strand
GCGCGCGCTGGCCAAGGCGGCGGGACTGAAGCTGCACTGATCCGTCCCGTCATCCGTAACAAGCCCGCGCCACGCGGGCTTTTTGCCGCACCCTGCGGCCGTTGTCGCAGCAGCGTCGACGCTGCCGGAACTGACAGACCCTACCCACCAACGAAGGACATCACATGAATGCAGGCATCGTTGCCGGAAAAGTAGTGGTGGTTACCGGCGCCGGTCGCGGCATCGGTCGCGAGATCGCGCTGCTGATGGCGAAAGAGGGCGCGCAGGTCGTCGTCAACGACATCGGCACCTCGCTCGAAGGCCAAGGCACCGACCAGACCCCGGCCGGGGAAGTCGTGCAGTTGATCCGCCAGGGCGGCGGCGAGGCAGTCGCCAGCTACGACAGCGTGGCCGACTTCGACGCCGCGCAGCGCATCGTGCAGACCGCTGTCGACACCTTCGGTCGCATCGACAGCGTGGTCAACAACGCCGGCATCCTGCGCGACGTGATTTTCCACAAAATGACATTCGATGACTGGGATTCGGTGATCAAGGTCATCCTCTACGGCGCGTTCAACATGAGCCGCGCCGCGGCCACGCATTTTCGCCAGCAGAACAGCGGCAGCTTCGTGCAGATGATTTCGAATTCCGGGCTCGCCGGCAATGTCGGCCAGGCCAACTACGGCGCGGCCAAGGCCGGCATGGTGATGCTGTCGAAGCACATCGCGCTCGACATGCAGCGCTTCAACGTGCGCTCCAACTGCATCGCGCCCTCGGCGTGGACCCGCATGACCGGCTCGATCCCGTCCAACACGCCGGACAAGGCCGCACGCGTCGCGCAGCGCCAGCTGGTCACGCCCGACAAGAACGCCCCGCTCGCGGTGTTCCTCGCCAGCGACGCCGCGAAAGACGTCAACGGCCAGATTTTCTACACCCGCATGAACGAAATCTTCCTGATGAGCCAGTCGCGTCCGCTGCGCGGGCTGCACCGCAGCGAAGGCTGGACCCCGCGGGCGATCGCGGAGCATGCGTTGCCGGCACTGAAGCCGTCGTTCTATCCGCTCGACCGCAACCAGGATGTGTTCAGCTGGGATCCGCTGTAAAAATATCAATAAAAACAATTACTTATGATGTCATGATGCACTGAGACCGGCGTTTGCGCGAGCCGCCGCTGCGGCGTTGCTGCTCGTTGGGCGTGGCGCATGCACGACACCTGCCGGCGCGACCGGCCCGGGTGCTGCGTTTGAAATGCCGGTGGTCGCCGATTGTGTTGCGCGCCGTGACCGCAAGGTGTGACTCAGTGAGTCCCGGTGGTTGTCGGCGCTGGCGCACCACCGCAGATCGGTTGCTGCGCCATGCGTGCCATCGCGGTGCTGCAACCAGTCCAGATGCTGACCGCCGCCGCGATGGCGCGCAGCTGCGTGATAACATCGATCGCCACATTCCGGAGGTATCACCGCATGAAAATTTCCCTCCTTGCCGCCAGTCTCGCTGCGGCGTTGGTCTGCAGCGGCATCGCCGCCGCACAGGACAAGGCGGCTGCCGCCTATCCGAGCAAACCGATCCGCATGATCGTGCCGTTCGCACCCGGTGGTGGCCTCGACATCACCACGCGGCTGATCGGCCAGAAGCTCACTGAAAAATGGGGCCACAACATCGTCGTCGATACGCGCCCGGGCGCGGCGACCATCGTCGGCACCGAGATCGCATCGCAGGCGGTGCCCGACGGCTACACGCTGCTGATGATCACCACCACGTTCGTGATCAACCCCAGCGTCTACAAAAAACTGCCGTACGATCCGCTGAAGGATTTCGCACCGGTCACGCAACTCAATTACCAGCCCAACATCCTGGTGGTCAGCGCTGCCGCGCCCGCGGCCAGCGTGCCGGAACTGATTGCGCTCGCCAAGGCGAAGCCGGGTGAGCTGACGTTTGCCACGCCCGGCGCAGGTTCCGCGCCGCACCTGTCGGCGGAATTGTTCAAACGCATGGCCGGCATCGACATGATCCACGTGCCGTACAAGGGCATCCCGCCCGCAGTCACCGATGTCGTCGGCGGCCGGGTGACGATGCTGTTCACCACCACGATATCCGCCGCGCCGCACATCAAGACCGGCAAGGTGAAGGCGCTGGCCCTGACCAGCGCCAAGCGGCTCGACAGCATGCCCGGCACGCCGACGATTGGCGAGACGCTGAAGGGTTACCAGGCCGAAGCCTTCCAGGGGATGATCGCGCCGGCGGGCGTGCCGCGCGCAATCCTCGACAAACTCGGACGCGAAGTGGGCACCATCGTGCGTTCGCCCGATATCGCCAGGACCTTCGCCGCCTCCGGTGCGGTTGCGGTCGGCAGCACGCCGGCCGAATTCACCGCCTTCATCAAGACCGAGACCGCGAAGTGGGCGAGGGTTGTCAAGGAAGCGGGCATCGAGCGCCGCTAACGGCCGTACGCCGGCCACCACCGGATCATCATCACACCAGGGAAAGACACCATGCCATTTGCCCAGCTCTACATCGCCGAAGGCCGCAACGATGCACAGAAAAAACTGCTGATCGAAAAGGTCACCCAGGCATTCGTCGACGCCGTCGGCGTCAAACCGGAATCCGTATGGATCACCGTGCAGGACATCCCGAAAACGCAGTGGGGCGTCGGCGGCAAGACGCTGGCCGACCGCGGGTAGCTGACCGGGGAGATCGCCATGGCGGAGAAAAAACGCGCAGTCAAAATGGCCGTGCCGGCCGCGAGCATGCGGCCCAATGTCGTCGGCCGCAATCACGCCGCCGCTGCCGGCCATTACCTGGCGACGCTGGCGGCGATGCGCGTGCTCGACCGCGGCGGCAACGCGGTCGATGCCGGCGTCACCGCGTCGATGGCGCTGTCGGTGCTGCAGCCGGACATGGTGAGTTTCGCCTGCGTCGCGCCGACGCTGATCTACATGAAGGAACTGGATCGCGTCGTCAGCCTCGCCGGCCTCGGCTACTGGCCGAAGAACACCGATGTCGCCAGGCTGATCGCCGCCGGCAACGGCAAGGCCGTGCCCGAAAACCTGCTGCGCACCGTGATCCCGGCGGCGCCCGCGACCTATATCGAGGCGCTGCGCCGCTACGGCACGATCTCCTTCGCGGAGGCGGCGACGCCGGCGATGGAACTGGCGCAGAACGGCTTTGCCGTCTATCCGCTGCTGTCGAGCAACATCGAATACCTCGAGGCGAGCTTCCGGCGCTGGCCCGACAATCAGCGGATTTTCCTGCCGCAGGGCCGCGCGCCGCGCGTCGGCGAACTGTTCGTGCAGGAGGACCTGGCGCGCACGATCGCACGGCTGGTCCAGGCCGAGCGCGACTGCCGCGGTGATCGCGACAAAAAACTGCGTGCGGTGCACGACTATTTCTACCGCGGGCCGATCGCGCGCGAGATCGCCGATTACCACGCGAAGAACGGCGGCTTCATGACGTTCGACGATCTCGCCGGCTTCGAAGTGCCGGTGGAGGACAGCATTGCCGTCGACTACCGCGGCTACACCGTGCATGCCTGTGACGTCTGGTGCCAGGGCATCGTGCTGCTCGAATCGCTGAAAATCCTCGAGGGCTTTGACCTGAAAGCGCTGCGGCACAATTCGCCGGACTACGCCCACCTGGTCGCCGCGGCGCTCAACCTGTCGTTTGCCGATCGCGAGGCCTATGTCGGCGATCCGAAATTCGTCAGAGTGCCGCGCGACGCGATGATCTCCGAAGCCTATGCCGTGCGGCAGCGCGCGCGCATCGACATGCAGCGCGCCTTCGACCGGCTGCCGGATCCGGGCGACCCCGAAAACAGCGGGCGCATGGCCGCGGGTTCCTCGCTGCCGGCCTACGCCGCGCCGCGCGATGCGAGCCGCCTGTCGCAGGACACCATCTACAACTGCGTCGTCGACCGTTTCGGCAATGCCTATTCCGCGACCACCTCGGACAACGCCAGCGAAACGCCGATCATCCCCGGCACGGGGCTGGCGATTTCCTCGCGCGGCTGCCAGTCGCGGCTCGAACCGGGTCATCCGGCGGAAGTGAAACCGGGCAAGCGGCCGCGGCTGACGCCGAACCCGGCGATGGCCTTCCGCGACGGCAAGCTGTTCATGACCTTCGGCACCCCCGGCGGTGACCAGCAGTCGCAGGGCATGCTGCAGGTGTTCCTCAACGTCGTCGAATACGGCATGACGGTGCAGCAGGCGGTAGAGGCGCCGCGGGTGTCATCGCAAAGCTTCCCCAATTCCTTCGCACCGCACGCCTACTATCCCGGCCGGCTCAATGTCGAGGAAGACTTCGGCCCGGAAGTGATCGCGGAGCTGAAGCGCCGCGGCCACGACGTCGAAGTCTGGCCGCGCTTTCCCGCGGCGAATGCCGCAGTGTGCGCGATCAAGGTCGATCCCGAAACGGGCCTGCGCCATGCCGGCGCGGATCCGCGGCGCGAAGGCTACGCGCTGGCCTGGTAAGACATTGCGCCGTCATCCCGGCGCAAGAGCGGAAGCATCCTTGAGAGGTTCGTCACCCCGGCGGACGCCGGGGTCCAGTACGGATGTTGAAATTCCACCAGCCATTGTCCGGATTCCAGCCTTGCGAGCAGCCGCTTCGCGGCTTGCCTGCCTACTCCACTGCGCCGGAATGACGAATTGGTTGGATTGGTTGTGTCTGCGGATTGACAGTTGCGTGGCCCCATCCACACAATGCCGGTTCCCTAGGAGGAGCACAACATGAAGATCAGAACCGGTATCGCCGGTACCGCGCTGGCACTGTTTGCCGCCGCTGCGGCCGCGCAGACTTTCCCGGCCAAACCCGTGCGCATCCTCGTCGGCTTCGGCGCCGGCGGCAGCACGGATATCGTCGCGCGCATCCTCGCGCAGAACCTCACCGCGGAATGGAAACAGAACGTGCTGGTCGAGAACCGACCCGGCGCGAGCGGCATGATCGCCGCCGAACTCACCGCCAAGGCGCCGCCCGACGGCTACACGCTGGTGATGACCCCGCAGACCAGCGTCGCGGTCGCGCCCGCGCTGTACGGCAAGGCGCCGTACGACACCATGCGCGACTTCCAGCCGATCACGCTGACCGGTTACACGCCGCTGCTGATGGTGGTGCATCCGTCGTTTCCGCCGAAGACGTTCAAGGAATTCATCGCGCTCGCCAAGAAGAGCAGGGATCCGCTGACCTTCGGCTCGGGCGGCGTCGGTTCCTCGCCGCACATGGCCGGTGAGCTGATGAGTTCGCAGCTGGGCATCCGCATCACCCACGTGCCGTACAAGGGCGAGAACCCGGCGCTGGCCGATACCATCGGCGGCCAGATCCCGATCATGTTCGGCAACCTGCCGGTCGCCGTACCGCATGTGAACAGCGGCAAGCTGCGCGGCCTCGCCAACACCTGGAGCAAGCGCTCGCCGCTGGCGCCCAATATCCCGACCGTCGCCGAGTCCGGTTTCAAGGACTACGCGATCGCCACCTGGTTCGGCCTGCTCGGCCCCGCCAAGATGCCGCCGGAACTGGTCGCGCGCATCCAGCGCGACACCGCAAAAGTCTTCAACCAGGCGGCGACCAAGGAAAAACTCACCGGCCTCGGCGTCGACCTGATCCTGAACTCACCCGAAGAATTCCGTGATTACCTGAAAGGCGAAATCGTCCGCTACACCAAGGTGATCAAGGACGCGGGCATCAAGGCGCAATAGTGGCGCAGCCGCAGATGCGGGTCGGCGTCATCGGGCTGGGTACGCTGGGCCGGCCCATCGCCGAGCGGCTGCTCGGCGCCGGTTATCGCACGGCCGTCTACGACGTGCGCGAACAGCCGGTGGCGGAACTCGCCGCGCTGGGCGCACACGCCTGTGGCGCGCCGGCGGGCGTCGCGCGCGACAGCGAGATCATCATCAGCCTGGTGTCGGACGCGGCGCAGACCGCTGCCATCGTCGCGGGCGCCGGCGGCATTCTCGAAACCCTCAATCCCGGCACCATCTTCGCCACCGGCAGTACGCTGGGTCCGGGGCCGGTGCAGCACATCGCCCGGCAGATCGCGGCGCGCGACGGCGTCACGCTCGACATGCCCATCTCCGGCGGCATCATCGCGGCGCGCGAGGGCACGCTGAGCCTGATGGTCGGCGGCGACGTGGCGGTGCTCGAACGCGCGCAGCCGGTGCTGCAGGTGTTTGCGCGCGACATCACCCATACCGGCGATATCGGCAGCGGCCAGGCGGCGAAGCTCGCGCACCAGCTGGTGTTCAGTGTCAACGTGATGGCGCTGCTCGAAGGCCTGTCGCTGGGCGTTGCCGGAGGTGTCACCCCCGAGGCGATGAAACAGGTGCTCAGGCAGGGGCTCGCCAACAGCACCGTGCTGCAGGTGTGGCACGACCTCGGCCCGCGCTGGAAAGGCATGCTCGCGCCGTCGCCGCCCGGCGCGCCGTTGCCGAACATGAGAAAAGATCTGCATCTGGTGCTGGAACTGGCCGCCGAACTCGGCATCCCGCTGCCCGTGGTGACGCATGCCTCGCAGATCGCCGATGCGGGCAAGGCCACCGGGCACGACGATCCGCTGCTGTAGCGGCCATTGCTTTTGCGCCGCCACGCGCTATACCGCCACCCCGGCGTGTGAAAGCTCGCCCCGGAATGGTTCTATCCGGGGCGGGGTCCAGTACGGCGACTGCGATGCAGCAAGTGTTGGCCTGGGTTCCGGCTTTCTCCCCAAGGGGACTTCCTTCGGGGCGCGCCGGAACGACGGGTAGACAATTCAATCCTCCAGGCATTGACTGACACAACATGACCGACACCAGACCCCGATTACCGTCGCCCCCCGGCACCTGCGACACACACATGCACATCTTCGAGCCGGGCTACACGCCGTTGCCCGGCGCCAACCTGCCGTCGATCCCCGGCACCATGGCCGAATACCGCAAGCTGCGCGCGCGACTCGGCATCACGCGCACCGTCATCGTCCAGCCCGCGGCCTATGGCAACGACAACCGCTGCACGCTCGAAGCGATGAAGGCGCTGACCGACGACACGCACCAGACGCGCGGCGTGGCCATCGTGCTGCCGGGCGACAGCGACGCCGAAATCGCGCGCCTCACCGCCGCCGGCATCCGCGGCATCCGGTATCACCTGCTGCCCCACGGCGGCGTGAGCTGGGACACCCTCAATACAATGGCCGCCCGCGTGGCGGGGCACGGCTGGCATGTGCAACTGCAGATGGACAGCCGCGAACTCGCCGGGCGCGAATCGATGCTCAAGGCGCTGCCCTGCGACATCGTCATCGACCACATCGGCCGCTTCATGCAGCCGGTGGCGGCGAATGATCCGGCGTGGAAAGTGATGCGCAACTTGGTCGACGGCGGCCGCTGCTGGGTCAAGCTCTCTGCGCCGTATCACGGCTCGAAGACCGGCGCGCCGCGTTACGAAGACGCCGGCGCGACGGCCATGGAACTGATCCGCGCCGCACCCGAGCGCATGCTCTACGCCACCAACTGGCCGCACCCTTCTCTGAAAAGCAATCTGCCGGATGATGCGGCGCTGCTCGACCTGGTCAACGAGTGGGCGGGGAGCGCGGCGGTGCGGGAAAAGATACTCGTCAGTAATCCGGCGAAGCTTTATGGATTTTGACGCGAACAATTTTGATCCCAACCAGTTTGGCGGCCAGTCGAAAGGTGGCTATAGTTACTGGGTCAGCGACGAGCAACTGCAGGCGTTCGGGAAACTTTCGCTGATCGACCGATTGCGTTGGGTTGAAGCTGCTCGCCTGTTCACGCTGGCAACGCAGACACCCGAAACACGGGAGCGAATGGAACGGCTGCGGCGGGGCGAGAACACAGTCTGAGACGCAACTGCCGTGGTCGCAACAAATAGTGCCTCGCTTAAGGGGTTCCTGAATGTCGAGAAACGATCGTCGAGCCAGGAAGACCGATTGCAACGATGCGGGCAGTATGAAGCGTTATCTCGCCAGAATGCAGACCCCTTCGGCGCGCAAGGCAACGATTGATGCCTTCAATGCAACACCTGCTGAGATGGGCGCTGCGGCAGTTCGCGCCGCAAGAAAAAATCGCCAACCTGTCGAATAGTGCCGGCATGACGATCGGGGATCAACGGGCTTCGACAGAGCCTGTCCTCAGCGTGTCGCAGGACTCAGCCCGAACGGGTTGCTGACGGTAGCGGTGCTGTTCAGTGCCCGCCCGAACCAAAGTGCCCCTGCAGTTCCTCGTCAAACTTCCCGTCGATCAACACATAGAGCATCAGCGCCGGTTTGTCGGAGCGGTTGCTCCAGGCGTGGTTGGTGCCGCGCTGGATGACGACGTCGCCTTCCTTCAGCACCACATCCTGATCGTCGAGCAGCATGGTGACTTCGCCTTTCAGCACCACCGCGTAGTCGATGGTCTCCGTGCGGTGCATGAAAGGGTGGCGGCCCTTGGCGGTGCCGGCGGTGGTGGCGTTTTTGTTGCCCATCGCCTCGAACACCGCTTTCGACTGCTCGGGGCTGATGTTGCGGGTGGCTTCGGTTTCCGGCGCGATCTCGCTGATGCGGAACACCGTGCCGCCGGGCAGCGGGTGGATCTGCTTGGGGCCGCCGGTGGGGTCGGGCTCGGTCGCGTGCAGGATGTGCGGCGTGGCGGCCGTCTTCCACATATCCACCGAAATGTGCCCCGGGCGCAGCGGATTGGTGCGCACCGCGGG
>RPOR01000137.1 GCA_003820645.1 Betaproteobacteria bacterium | reverse complement strand
GAAATCCTGGTGCGCGCCGTGATCGACCGGCTGAATCAACTTGGCATCGGCTCGGTCGCGAACCTGGACGGCGCGCAGGAAAAGGTTTCCTTCGCCTTGCCGAAAGGCCTGGCCTGAACGCCTGAAAACCCTCCAGCAGAACAGGCAGGTGTGCGCGCCCGGCGCGCCCTCTCAAACCACCTGCCTATCGGCCCAACGCGGCAGTCCCGCTACTGTGTCAGAGGGCAGGATGCCAGCACTACCTTGACGGTGCGCGGCCTGCCGGTGCTGCTGACGACGATCCACCTTGCCGTTCCCGATGCCGCCGACTCGTTGCACACAGTCAACGTGCCCACCTGGAGAACGCCAGAAATCGTCCTGGTCGCGCCACTGGGTGTATAGGAAATGTATTTGGCAATCCACTGGTTGCCATTCAGTTTGAGTCCTGCCGGAAAGGACTGCCTGGCCAGAATCACGGTCTCGCCGGAATCAAGTACAGCATTGTTGTTGGGGTCATGGAACACCAGCCAGCCTTGGTGCCAGCCGCCGCTTGCGACGCAGGACGTTCCCGTTGCCGACGTGCATAAAACCACTCGAGAATTGCGCTTGATCGCCTCGCTGCGCGCGAGGTGGAGTGACGAAACCAGTTCATTGGTAGCAGCCACCAAACGACTATTGCTGGTTAAGGCGGAGAAGCCGGGGATGGCAATCCCCAGCAATATTGCTGAAACGGACAGTACAACCATCAACTCCAGCAGTGTTGAACCCGACTGTTTCATCGTGCCGCCCCTTCCGCTCTTATTGAGATCAGGGTGGCACCTCGGGCCGAAGCAGGCTATACAACTTTAGTTGTAGCCCTGCTCAATAACACTTATAGATGCCTGTAATTAAAGGATAATGTTTTTTGTACCGGCTGGCATTTTGGGAGGGCGACCCTGGATCAAACAGGCAGCGGCTTGCTTGGTTTGACTTTGCTCCCTGCCTACCCAAAAAAACGAATGAGGCGAACTGGCCGGGCTCACGCCGCATCATGGACAGGTAGTGGCGTTGGAGACTTTAGTGACTTCGGGCCGTCCAGTCGGCTTAACGGTAATCGACCTTTTCTGCGAGCCAACCGAGGGCGTTGCCTTGCATAGCGTCAAGGCGGCTGCCGTGATGCCCACGCCAGTCGGCGGAAAATTGATGCTGGTGACATCCTCCGCCTCCGACATCTGAAACCCGTTCGGAAGCGGAGCATGGGTGTAAATCACCGCCCCGTCCGCCAGAATCTTCCAGCCGTCGCTCCAGTCATCGCCGCAGGTCGTACCGCTTGATGACGCACACAGCGTGACCGTAGCATTCCGCTTGATAGCCTCGCTGCGCGCCAGATGTGCACTGGCGACAAAGTTATTGGACAGCGAATTGAGCTTGCTGCCCTGCATCGCATCGTTGAACGAGGGCACGGCTATCATCGCCAGGACGGCAGCGACGGAGACCGTGACCATCAACTCAACCAGGGTGAAACCCCGTTGCACCCAACGCCACCTTGCTCGGGTAATCGGGCGTGCTTGAATGCCGTCTGGCATGGTCCGCTTAACGTTCATTGCTGGATATGCCAGTAAACCCTGCTCTTGGGCTGGTTGGCCATGATCGGGGGAGGAGGCTCGCCACCTTTCAGCGGCGATTCAGAGTCGCATCCGATACAGAACGGGACCGTTACTCCGTTGTCCAGTGTCACCATTCCGGCCACGGGGGAAGGCGGCAGCCCGCCCCCGGGAATCTCCGCGAACCGGCTATTCCTTCCTGTCAAAAGCCCGGCATTGGCATAGCCAATATTGTAGACGCGCGCTTTCCCCAGGCTGGAAGTGCATACATTCGGGTCAACATTGACCGGGGCAGGTTCGTGGGTGCTGAACGTCACCACACCAAAAATCGTGATCGCGCTCGTCACCACCTGCTCGTTATCATGCAACTCCAGGGCCCAACCCTTCTTTTCCCCAACCGTGGCAAGGGTCGGGCTGCCGCTTCCATACGTAACCGACTCCAGCGAATCCATGCAGATCACCGCCGCGCCGCAGTTGGCCGTCTCACCCGATAACCACTCCTCATCCGCCGGGTCGTCCTTTAGCATAAAGAACTTGTTTGCAACGCTTGTCGCTCCCGAGTATGTACTCAACGGCTTCTCGCGGTCGCCGGATCCGAGCAGCAACACATACTTGCCGTTATCCAGCACCACATCGGGTGCAAACATGAACTTCCGGGCATCGGCACCGCTGCCGCCAAGCGACGCGATCTTGGTGATCGTCCAGTCCGCCGGGGCATCATCGCCAATATTGATGCGATAGACGTTGCCTCCCAGGTCCGCCACATAGGCCATTGTGGCCAATCCGGTCACGCTGTGGGGCACCACGATCACGTCGGCAACCACGCCACGGGAAATGAGGTCGCCATCGGACGTATCTCCTCCCAGCGTCTTCAATAGCGCCCCCGTATCCGCATCCAGAATATAAACCCTGTTGCCCTTGGTCGACGTACAGGTATGGGGATCGCCATCCTCGCAGACATCGTATCCCCCACCCATGATGAGCATCGGCTTCTCCGTCCCAGCGCCACTGACTGAATAACCCGGCGCCTTCAGCGCCTTGGGAGCAGACCAGGTCTGGCCGATTCCAGCGAAGCCGGTCGTACAGCCGGTATCGCTCACCGAGCCATCTGTCTGGAAATTACTCGGACAACCCACCTTCCATTTCACTTCTGGGGCTGTGGGGTCGCTCACATCGAAAGCATAGACCGACCGGCCGCCACGGCGCATGCTTGCGAAAATCCAGGTGTCGCTGTCGCTTCTGTAGGCCGAGATCGCGCCATCAACCCCGTACGATTTGGGTTCCAGGGTCTCCTCGACACCGGTGTCCGGATCCACAAAGGGATCCATACCCTTGTAACTGATACGCACATTGTTCTTGTAGATGCGATTGATGTAGGGATAGAAATCGGGCGGCATGAACGCCCACAACTCCGTCCCGCCATCCCCGTCGCGATTGCCTTTGACGGCACGCAACATGCCGTCGTTGCCGCCGTAGAACACGACGACCTCGGATGACGCCAGCGTATCGCTTCCCCCGAAGTTAATCGCCACGGGCCGGGAATGGACCACGTCTCCATGTACGGAAGGCCGCATCACCGTGGTCCCCTTGCTCAACTCGTTGTCCACATTCTTGCCACGGGCCCAATCGATCAGCTTGATCCGTTCTGCATCAGTCATGGCGGCATTACCCAACAAGCTCTTGGTGATGGCCGCATTGCTGTGTTTGAAAAGGGTCGGGGTCGAATCGGTGCAGCCCGACGAGCAGGTGTAGACCACGCGATTGTCAGGATCGGTAATGGACGTGCGCAGCTTGTAGCCCTGCGCGCCTTTTTCCACGACGTTGCCATCCGGCGTTTCCGATTGAGCCGTATTGGGGGTCAGACAGGAACCTTGTGGCCTGTCCACCCAGTAGGAATCAAGGGCGGTGGGGGTCCAGAAACTGCGCGCACATTCGGCAATAAAGCCGGTGCCGCCGCTGCTGATGGCATCTTTATTATCAGCATCGAGCGTGCTGAGTTCACCGAGTGAATTGTAGCCCAGCTTGTACTGCTTCAGGTTGCCTGCCCAGCGCGGGCGCGCCAGCTCATCCGGCCGGAACATGCCGATAAACACCTGGTTCAGGTACGTCCCCTGGGTGTTGACGCTCACCGGCAGGCTGACCGAAGCAAACACGCTGTTGACAGCCTGAACCTCAGAGAAAATGGATCTCAGCGCGGCGACGATCTGATTGCCATCGTTCTCGGAATTGACCAGGAAGTATTTGCCTTGGCTGACCAACGCCATGCTCTTCAGCAAGGCGCTGTTGGCAAGCGCATTGCCTGCGGTGCCCTGGCTCACATCCACCGTGTAGGTCGTGATGCCGAGAGGGCTTTGCTTCATGAAACGTGCCCATTCGTCGGCAATATTGTCTGCGAAGCCGGACGGTGAAAGGGGAATCTGCGTAACCGCCGCCCCTGCAGCCTCCTCCAGATAGGTCGTTGCTGCGGTATTCGATGCAGTGTTGTCTTTTGTGACGTTACCGCTGGCCGTTGTATTGCCGATGTAAATGATGAAGTTCTTCTGACAACCGCCTTCCACCGTACCTGGCACATAAGTGCTGCTGCCGGAACTGGCAAACGCATGTCCCCCGGTCAAGGCATAAATTGCATTGGAGGCAGCAAATACATTGCCGGTAGAGGTGACGTCGTTATTGGGATAGTCCCGCTTACCCGCATTATGGCCATTGATGGCTTGCAGCCCCGCGTAATAACGATAGGCTTCGGCCATCGTCAACCCGAGCGCGCGGGCACTGCCCTGGTCATCCGGGCTGGCGTTTCTGAGGCTGTTCACCAAGTCTGAATAAAGCGGCCGATTGGTTTCGTTCATCAGACGCAGGGCAGCCCGAACATAGCCCCCTTTCCCATTCGGCTCGTTAAACAGCATCAAGCCCACATTGAATTTATCGAGTGGCAGGCCATCAAACAGCGTCTTGAGGGCCTTCTTCTCGTTTTCGAATGCAGTGGTCCAGTTGGCCGTGTTATCGAGGACAATCAACACATTGGGCTTGGGGGCATCCTCATCCGGCGTGGCAGCGACGAACAGGTCGATATCCTCAGCCATGACCGAAAGCGAACACACCAGCAAACCTGCTGTCATCACTCTTTTAAGAAAATGGTTTTTCATGCTGACTCCTGCTGAGAATTGGGTTCAAGCACACACGACGTTCTTCTGGCTTTGCAAAAGCAGCACGCGCACACCCTGACGAATCCTGATGGACGCGCCAGTGACGGGATCATTAACCTCGGCATCGATATCCCATACGGTGTTCCAGTGGGATGCGGTCGACATCGCCGGGCCCAGCAAGATGCTGCTGGCATTGGCGGGGAGCGCCACCGTTGCACGAATGCAGGTTGGCGTGGCGAGTTCGACCTCGTAATCGGTATCTCCGTCGTTGTCGATATCCACCTCGATATGTTCAGCGCCGGGCGCGGTGGTAAATGGCGAGCCCAATACCTGCTCGATGGCCATGTTGGCTGCCGCCATCGCTTCGCTGCGAAACTGCATGTTGCCCACCGCCCTGACGTTGCCGGTACTCAGCATGAATGCCGAGGTCACCATCAAGGTGATCAATACGAGCATGATGAGGCCGACCACAAGGGTGGCGCCGCGCTGGGCACGTGGGGACGTTAAAGTAATCATGGTGTGTCTCTCCGGCCGGCCGGATTAACGAGGCGGATCGTTGTGGAAAAGACGTGGCGTTTGAAGCCGTCGTTGAATGGCCCCATCGCAGCGGCGATGCTGCCCAGACGATACGTCTTGGAATCGGTGTAGCCCCGTGTCAATGACTCGCTGCGCGCCAGCACATGAACCCGGACCGCCACGACATTGGCGGCATCGCAATCATCGGCACTGGTGCAGGTGACACCCGCCGCGCCGACCCATCGATCCGGCACGCCGTCTCCCCGGTTAGTGGGTGAAAGCAGGTTGAAAGGATCGGCCCAGGCGATGGCGGCCGAATTGTTCACGGCATTACCAGCATCACTCGTGTCATCAATGCCGTATTCCACCCGGAACCCCTCGATGCCCTCGACCAAAGGCTGCGCTGCCTGGTGTGCAAGCGCGCCGCTTGAAAGATCGAGCGTTGAGCGCATCAGCGTTGGGATGCCATCGCCCGCCGTGCTGGCGAAATTGCGGATGTAGTAAATATGGGAGACGAATTTGCGCTTTTCCGCTGCGTCAGTGCAGTTTCTTTTATGAAAGATGAAGCCACTGGTTCCAAGCGCGTAGCCGTTACCGAAAGCATAGAACGAGCCGTTATTGACGTATGCCCATGACGCGCCGGGAGGCACGGTAATATTTTCGACCGTTGCTACCCGTGTGCTTCCTTCATAGTCGGTGATCTTGCCAACCAACCCTTTGCCGTTGCCCTCGACAATGCGGATGATGGCGCCGTTGTAGAAGTCATCAGTCGCCGAGGCATTGGCATTCAAACTCATGCTGTTGGTTGTGCTGACGTTTTGCGCAATGCCCGACATCTCCGCCTCGCACAGCGAGGCCTGAAAATACAGCTTGTTCGCATCCTCGGCCTCACAATCGCCAACTCCCGCCACGCAGTTCTGTGCATGGCGAACGACCAGCACATCGGTATTGGCCTGCTGATTGGCGACGACGGTGCAGGTTCCGGCGCTGCCCTGCACCGGAATACCCACGAGATTTTTGGTGTGGGCCGCCGTCCAGTTGGCTGTGCTGTAGGCCAGACAGGGATTGGGAATGGCATCGGGGGCATCGAGCGGGGCACCCCGCGACGTCAGGTCGTCGAAATTGGGAACGAACGTTCCCCAGAAGCCGGCATGCGCAAGATCATCCTGCAACACCTGAATGGCGAAACGGCCGTTTTCGATCTGCCGGTTGGTCTTGGCCATTTCGGTATTGGTGCGGGTGACATTAAGAAACAGCGCCAGTACGGCTGCCATGACCAGCAACCCGAGGGTGATGGCGACCATCAGTTCGATCAGTGAAAGGCCCCGCTGTTGGTGCTGTGCGGTCGTGACGCCGAAACGGGAAGATGTCTTGGGGCTCATGATTCCAGGTCGCCAATGCGAACGATGGTGGTGACGGTGCGACGGCACAGGTCACCTGTGCAGGCCGAGCCAGTAGCGCCGTTATAAAGATTTTGGCCGCAGGCGACGCTGGCAGGCGGAGCGGACAAGGGTGTCATGCCTTGCCACGCAACGGTTATGAGAAATTCTCCGCTGCCGAGAGATTCAACACAGCCGCGTCCGCCGACCATGGCGCCCACATTGCTGGCGCCTTGCCTTTCTCCCGCCCCTTTCAGGGCATTGCACCATTCGCCGGCATCGATCTGTTGCTGAGTGTCGCTAGTGGTAGGGCAGGCAGCCGTGCCGCCCAGTGGGGTGGTGGCGCCGGTTTCATAGTCCGCCGCATTGACCCGATTGGTCGCGATGCGGCTGGACATGTCGTCGAGCAGGATGAGCGCCTGCGTGCGCTGATACGCTTCCATCTCGGACGATTGCAAGCGGGATTGCAATCCAGCCAGCCCCAGCAGACCAATGGCGAGGATGACAATGGTGATCAGCACTTCGAGCAGCGTCATTCCACGCTGGGCGTGCAAAGGGATTAGCCGGATCATTGCCATTTTTCTGCTGGGGCCTTGACGCCGTCGCTGTTCAGCGTGAGTTCGCCATCGTCGGCCTGCGCTCCACCCGCTACGGGAGTAAAGGTGATGGTGTAAGTGGGGACTGTTCCGGTGCCTACCGTTACGGTGCAACCATATCGCCCGCTGACCTCGGCCGGAAGGCTTGCCTTGCATGCGGTCGCATTCATCGCAGAAAATGCACGGTTGGAGAGAAAAAGCTGCTGCTGACGGTTGGCGATCCCCATCATCTCCGCCTGTGCCGCTGCACGATGGCCGCGAACAACATATTCCTTGTACGCTGGAAGGGCGATCGACGCCAGAATGCCGATGACCGCCACCACGATCATCAGTTCTACTAAGGTGAATCCGTTTTGTTTGACTGGCTTCATGCTTCTTCCCTTTTTTCGTATTTGCATCCTAATTGCCGCGTACGCAAGCCGCCACGGCTGGCCGATGACCGGCGCCTTTGGGCGAATGGGCGGAGGCACCTGCTCCAAACACCCATTCGGCGAGAGCACGCTACCCGGTTATTACGGCGCTTGACGAAAATTCTGTAGCCGGTGGGCGCGGCGCCGGCATGGCGAGCACGGGCAATCCATTTAGAATTGCGCGATGAAGAAAATCTGTTTTTGCCGGACAAAAGGGGCTGCAGCTTGACTGGGCATGCACTGGTGGTGGGTGCCGGCGTGTCTGGCTTGAGTTCGGCGCTGGCCTTATTGCACCGCGGCCACAGGGTAACCGTGCTGGAACGCGGCACCGTGGGCGGCGAGTCCTCCTGGGCGGGCGGTGGAATCCTCTCGCCACTGTTGCCATGGGATTACGACGAGGCGGTTGCGTCGCTGGCCTTGCGTTCGATGGCGGCTTATGCGGGCTGGGTAGCGGACATCGAGGGGATTTCGGGGCGGGATGCAGAATTCTGGCGCTGCGGCATGCTGGCGCTGGACATCGCCGGGCCGGAGCAAGCGCTGGCCTGGTGTGCGGCGCATGGGATGGCGGCGCAGCGGGGAGGGGCAACCCGGCTTCCCGCCCTCCGCCCTCAAAGAGCAGAAAGCCATTCAGTCTGGCTGCCCGATGTGGCACAGGTGCGCAACCCGCGCCTGGTGGCGGCGATGCGCGCGGCGGTGGAACAACTGGGCGGCACGATTCATGAGCTTTGCGCGGCCACCGGGGTGCTCACGCAGGGCGGACGGGTGACGGCGGTGCAAACCGCAGCGAACGCTTTCCCGGTGGACACCCTGGTGCTGGCAACCGGGGCCTGGTCCGGGCTGGGGCTGGCCGGGCTGGCGGCGGCGCCGCAGATCCGCCCGATTCGAGGACAGATGCTGCTATTCAAGCTGGAGCCGGGCGTGCTGGATACGATCCTGTATCGCAACGGGCTGTATCTGATTCCACGCCGCGACGGCCATGTGCTGGTGGGCAGCACGCTGGAAGACGCCGGATTCGACAAATCGACTGACGCCGCCACGCGCCAGCGCCTGCATGCCGAGGCTGCCGAGCTGCTGCCCGCGCTGGCCGCCATCCAACCGGTGCGGCACTGGGCGGGGCTGCGTCCGGGATCACCCGACAATATCCCGATCATCGACCGGCATCCCGATTTCGACAACGTGTTCGTCAACACCGGGCATTACCGCTACGGGGTGACGCTGGCGCCCGCCTCGGCTG
>RPOR01000136.1 GCA_003820645.1 Betaproteobacteria bacterium | reverse complement strand
TGCGTCCTGATGCCCTCGATATTTGCGAATGTCATCTTCGTTGTGGTGCTTCTCTCGGGACCCAAGCGGCATCGACCGCGATACGCTGAGGCGTATTGGCGTTTATGCGAAGCGAAACATACGGCCAATCCGTGAACAATAATCGCGCTGCACAGCGCAGTGATCTGTACGTTATCGTACACACCGGCAAAGAATTGCTTGTTGTGACGATTCGACGCTGCTCGCAAGAGCGCCACACGTATACAGCCGGTTTGGATGCGGGTGTATGGGCGGTGGGAACTCGACGCAAAACCCACGAGATTTCATATCCTTAGAGACGCCTCCGGTCTCGGCCGCAAAATGTTTGTCGACCAGCAGGCGTGGAACGACTGCTTGGGAGAGGGCCGACTAATCGCCTGGGGCCGGAAGCTCGCGTTCAGGGCGTAGAAATTACTCGCTTCCAGTGCCCAGATTCGCCCTGCATGGGGAGCCGGCTCGGAATAGAACTGACGCCATAGTATAGAGCCCGCAGTTGCGGGCTCTATACATTGATACTCTGCAAGCTATCGTCACGCTGACCATAAAGAACGACGATCACAACAATCCGGATTCCCGATAGCCCCTTGCCGGTTACCGCTTCACTGTCGGCATCCAGCCGTAGGCTTTGGCGCAGGCGCCGCCCATCAGCATCGCACGCTCGCTGTCACTCAGCCGGTCGGTCAGCCGGAAAGGCTCGACCGCCTGCTCATAGTTGACGACAGCGAACGCGCGGGTCCAGTCGGTGCCCCAGAGGCAGCGCTCGAAGCCCCAGGCGTCGAACACGCGCGCAAGCGGGTCCCAGATATCCGGGAAGGGGTAAGGCTTGCGCGACAGCGTGCAGGCCCCGCTCACCTTGATCACCACGTTGGGGCGCCGTGCCAGATCCAGCACCTTCGGCAGGTCGGCCCACGGTTCCGGCGGTACGGGTGGCGCGCTCGGCTGAAGTATGCCCAGATGGTCGAGGATGAAACGCGTCTCGGGGTTCCGATCGATCAATGCGGCGCCCGCGTCCAGATTGCCCCAGCACAAGATATTGACCGGGAAGTCATGGCGCACCGCGGCGCGCAGGATGCGATTCAGGCCCGGGTCGCCGGCGTCGCGCCCGGAATCCTTCTTCAGAATGACACGGATGCCGACCGTACCCGGCGTCTTCTTCCAGTCGGCCACGACGTCGTCCGCGGCGGGATCATCCGGATTGATCGGTTTAACGAGAGCGAACCTGTCGGGGTGTGCCCGCTGCACTTCGACCGCATAGCTCGCATCGTAGCCGTACATCGAAAACGATGAAATGAAAATGGCGCCGTCCACGCCGACCCTGTCCATGGCCGTCACCATCTCGTCACCTGTCGCAGACGGCGGCCAGTTCGGCGTGGTCAGCCAGGGCCGTTTCGGGGTGTTCGCTTCGTACGCGTGGATTTGTGAATCGATGATCATCTTCGAAATCTCCGGTTATTGTGGTCGCTGCATCACTGAAAAACTAACGAACACCCAGCAGCATCACCTCGAACACCAGCGTCGCGTTCGGCGGTATCACACCGCCCGCGCCGCGCGCGCCGTAGGCAATGGACGACGGGCAGGTCAGCCTGGCCGCGCCGCCGACTTTCATCAGGGCCACGCCTTCTGTCCAGCACTTGATCACGCCGTTCAGCGGAAACTCGATGGGTTCGCCGCGACTGTAGGAACTGTCGAACTCGCGCCCGTCGGGAAACATCCCCCGGTAATGCACCCTGACCGTGGATGTCGCCGCGGGTTGCGTGCCGGTCCCCTCCTTGACCATCTCGATCACCAGACCGCTGGCGGTGACTTTGGCACCCGGCCGCTTCGCCGCTGCGGCAAGCGCCTTGTCGGGCGTGGTCTGGGCCATCGCCGATGGCGTTGCGGCCAGCGCAAAGCCGCCGGCGGCGGCGCAGACCAGCGCCAGTTTCAGGACATGCATTCTGATGCGTACGGCAACGTAATTGGTCATGATGAACGGTGGTGGTTGGTCAAGTCTTTTTCGGAATGACGATCTGGGTCTGGGTGACGATCGCCACCTTGGTGCCGTCGCGGTTGCTGATCGTGGTCTGCCACACCATCGTGGTGCGGCCGATATGCAGCGGCACGGTATGCGCCTTCAGTTTCTCGCCCTCGCCCGCGGCAAAAAAATTTGTCTTCGACTCCAGCGTCGTCGTCCGGTAGCCCTCGGGGAGGTTGGCCAGCGTGCCGATCGCGCCGAGCACGTCGGCAAAAGCCATCAGGATGCCGCCGTTGATCCGGCCGCTGCGGTTGATGTGGTCGTCGGTCACCGTCATTTCGGCGGTCAGCCCGCGGCGCGTCAGTCGATTGAGGTGGATGTGCAGCGCGCGGCCCATGCCCACCGCAAGCGACTGTTCGATCATCGTGCGATTCGACGGCGGCAGCGCAACGCGCGCCGGCATCCGCGCGGCCACGCTTTTGGCCTTCGTGGTTTTGCCCCTGACCGATCCGGCTTTTTTTACCGTGCTCACAGCAACTGTCCCTGGTGTGGTGTCGATTCGAGTATAGCCGAGACCGGTTCTGCATCGAGCAGCGCGGCATCGTCATCGCACACGCTGTTGACACGCGAACTGACCGGATGAGCGCGCATCGCCTCCGGCGGATAGGGCTGCAGCAATGACTCCAGTCCGCGCGCATGGTCGTTGCGCGGATCGAGCCAGGCTTCATACGCGGCAGGCGGCACGATCACCGGCATGCGGTCGTGGATGGGTTGCACCAGCGCATTGGCCTCCGTGGTCAGCACGGTGAAGGTGGTCAGCGGCGGCGCCGTTGCATTGCCCGGCCAGTATTCATACAGCCCGGCCACGGCGAACATTTCCCCGTCCCGCATCTGCACGAAATACGGCAGCTTGCGTGCGCCGCGGCGCTGCCATTCATAGAATCCGTTCATCGGTACCAGGCAGCGCCGGTGCCGGTATGCGGCGCGGAACGACGGTTTCTCCGCGACGGATTCGGCGCGCGCGTTGTTCAGCCGTGCGCCAATCGCCGGGTCCCGCGCCCAGGCCGGCACCAGCCCCCAGCGCATCAGCACCAGCCGGCCACCGTGCGCCGCGTCCATGCAGTACACCGGCAGCGCCTGCGTCGGTGCCAGGTTGTAGTGCCGCGCGAATGCGATCGCCGCGCCATGGAACTCCAGTGTGTCGCGGATCTTGCGCGACTTCGGTCCGTAGAGGGCATAGCGTCCGCACATCACCGCATTCTAATGCCGGCCGGGCGCTTGGAGAATCATCATAACTCATTGTTTTATTTATTATTTTTTAACTTGCCGGGATCGGAAAATATTGGCGTAATAGCCGCCACCATGCGCACAACCGTCAACGGCGCCAGCCTCAACTACGAAATCAGCGGCAGCAGCGGTCCCTGGGTCAGTTTGTCGCCCGGCGGGCGGCGCGCGCTCGCGGCAGTGAAACCGCTGGCGCAGCGCATCGCGGCGGCCGGTTACCGCGTGCTGATCCACGACCGGCGCAACTGTGGCGCCGCGGACGTACTGCTCGCCGGCGAGGCCGCGGAACACGAGGTCTGGGCCGATGACCTGCACGCGCTGCTCAAACAGCTCGATGCGCCGCCCGCTTTCATCGGCGGCAGTTCGTCCGGCTGCCGCATGTCGCTCGCCTACGCACTGCGTTATCCGCAGGCCGTGCGCGGACTGCTGTTGTGGCGCATCACCGGCGGGCCGTTCGCCGCACAACGCCTGGCGCGCGAATACTACGGGCAATACATCGCCGCCGCCCGGAGCGGCGGCATGGCCGCCGTGTGCGCGATGCCGCATTTCCGCGACCTGATCGCCGCGCACGCGCAGAACGGCGAACGGCTGCTGGCCGCCGATCCGCAAGCCGTGATCGCGACAATGACGCGCTGGAGCGAGGGTTTTCTGCAGGAAGCGGAGCTGCCGGTGATCGGCGCGACGGCGGCGCAGTTGCGCTCGATCAAGGCGCCGGCCTGCGTCATTCCCGGCAACGACAATACCCACCCCAAAGCCGTTGGCGAAACGCTGGCACGGCTGCTGCCCGCCGCCGAACTAAATATCCTGTTCCCCAACCAGCTCGATGCGGATGTGGTGCCGCCGGAGGACTGGGAGCACAAGGAAACGGAGATGGCCGGGATGCTGCTGGCGTTTCTGCAACGCCACTCCGGGTAGGGTTTCACAAGCGCCTCCCCCTTCGAGGGGAAGCAATTGGATCGCGATAAATCCGAAGCACGGTCCTAGCTTTTGTAATCGGGATACCGCTTTTCGACCAGCGCGAGGCTCGCCACCCAGTCGCGACTGGTGGAATCGTAGACACCGACGCGGCCGAACCGGGCGGCGCGCGCCTCGCATACCGCGGGATCGGGCAGAATCAGTTTCCCGCCACCGGCCAGCGCGCCGATCTGTGCGCGGCAGGCCAGTTCAAAAAAATGGTGATAGATGTAGGCCTCGGGCAGCGTCGTGCCGCACACCAGCGCACCATGGTTCTCCAGCAGCATGACCCACCGGTCACCGAGCGCCGCGGCGAGCTGGTCGGCGCCCTCGCGCGTGGTGTCATCGGCTGCATTCGGATAACGGGCAATGCGGTTGTAGAAGCGCATCGCCTGCTGGGTCAGCGGCAGCAGGCCGTGCTGCTGCGCTGACACCGCCAGGTTCGCCGGCGAGTGCGTATGCACGACCGAATGGATGTCGGGTCGCGCGCGCAGCACTGCGGCATGCAGGTTGTAGGCGGCAGGACTCGCCTTGAATGCCGAGGTGCCGACCGGCCGGCCATCGAGGTCGTATTTGACCAGGTTCGACGCCGTCACCTGCTCCATGAACACGTTGTCGGCCTTGACCAGGAAATGCCCGGGTTCGCCCGGCACTCTGAGCGAGATATGGTTGTAGGTCAGGTCAACAAACACGAAATGCGCGACCAGCCGGTGCGCCGCCGCCAGTTCGCAGCGCGCCTGCCACTCGGCAGCGCTGATCCGGGGCCGCACCACGCGCATGCGCGCAGTGCGGGTCGCATGCTTGCGTTTGGCACGGGCAACCATCGGCAGGAATCAACAGCCGCCGGTTAATCGACTTTCGCGCCGGAGAGCCTGACGATCTTCGCGTATTTCTCCATGTCGCGGCGTACGAACGCGGCAAACTCGGCCACCGAACTGCCGACCGGATCAGCCCCGAATTTGTTGAACTGCTGCTGCATTTCCGGCGCATGCATGACCTTCACCACCGCCGTGTTGACCTTGTTGATGACGGCGCGCGGGGTCTTCGCCGGCGCAAACAGGCCGAACCAGTTGACGGCCTCGAAACCCGGAACGCCGGATTCGCTGATGGTCGGCACATCGGGCAATTGCGGCGAGCGCTGCAGGCTGGCAATGCCCAGTACGCGCACGCGGCCGGCCTTGATATGGCCGAGGATCGGCGCGATGGAATTGAACATCAGCTGCATGTGGCCGGCGACAACATCGCTCACCGCCTGTGGCGCGCCCTTGTACGGCACGTGGACGATATCGGTGCCGGTCATCTGCTTGAATAATTCCCCCGCCAGATGATTGGCCACGCCATTGCCGGCGGACGCGTAGTTCAGCTTGCCGGGCTGCGCCTTGGCCAGCGCGATCAGTTCCTGGATGTTTTTTGCGGGCACTGACGGATGCGCCATCAGTACGAACGGGCCGATGGAAATCAGGCTGATGGGCGCGAAGTCGCGCAGGGTGTCATACGGCACCTTCTGGCGCAGATGCGGCAGGATGGTCAGGGCGCCCGGGCTGCTGATGAACAGCGTGTAGCCGTCGGGTGTGGCATTCGCGGCAATCTCCGCACCGATCAGGCCGCCGGCACCGGGACGGTTGTCGGCGACCAGTGGCTGGCCCAGTTGCTGCGACAGGCCCGGGAACACCAGGCGCGCGGTAACGTCCGGCGTCGCGCCGGCCGGCACGGACAGGATCACCCGTATCGGTTTGTCCGGCCAGGCCTGTGCTGCGGCAACTGGCGGTGCCAGCAGCGTCAACGCGATTGCCGGCCACACGCCGGTCATTATTGTTTTCATCGTGAACCTCCTCGTCGCAGGAGCCTGCATGGTAATGCCTATTCCGGACCCGGTAAAATCCTCCGGCGTCGGCGCCCCTCGGGCGCGGCATATCGACAAACGCTGTTAAACCCCGGAGGTGTGACATGGCAGCAGGCAAGGAACTCGCAGGCAAGGTGGCGCTGGTCACCGGTGCCGCACGCAACATCGGTCGCGCCATTGCGCAGGCACTGGCGGAATCCGGCGCCACCGTCGCCGTCAACGCGCGCACGGCACAGGCCGATGCCGAAGCCGTTGCCGAGGAAATCCGCGCCGCCGGCGGCAAGGCCGATGTGTTCATGGCCGATATCGCCGATGCCGGCGCGGTCCATGCGATGGTCGGCGACATCGTCAAGCGTCATGGCAAGGTCGACCTGCTGATCCTCAACGCTTCCATCCGCAAGGAAACCGCGTTCATTGACATGAGTTTCGAGGAATGGCGCAGCCTGCTTGCGATCACGCTGGACGGCTCCTTTCACTGCACCAAGGCCTGTTTGCCGTCGATGATCGCCGCCGGAGGCGGCAGCATCGTCACGCTCGGCGGCATGACCGCGCTGTCCGGTGCCAAGCGGCGCGTGCACGGCTCGGTCGGCAAGCACGGCCTGTGGGGCATGACCCGCGCACTGGCCAAGGAACTCGGCGAATACCATATCAACGTCAATTGTGTGGCGCCGGGCCAGATGAACACCGCCCGCGCCGCCGGCCGCTCGGCGCGCGCCGATGCGTCGAATGTGCCAATGGGAAGACGCGCGGAACCGGAAGAAGTGGCCGCAATGGTGCGTTACCTGTGCACCCCCGCTGCCGCGATGGTCAGCGGGCAGCTGATTTATGTCGACGGCGGGCAGCAGATGTTCTAGAACCGGTTGCGTCGCTCGCAACGGTTCTGCAAAGGTCAGCAAGGCTTGAAGATCAGGCCGTTTCGTCATGCATGAACTGCAGCCGCGCGAGGTGGGCGTACAGCCCGTCGGCGCGCAGCAGTTCATCATGGGTGCCGGTCGAATGCAGGTGGCCACGGTCGAGCACCAGGATGCGGTCGGCATTGCGCACGGTGGCGAGGCGATGGGCAATCACCAGCGTGGTGCGGCCACGGGCGAGCAGTTCCAGCGCCGCAGCAACCTGGCGCTCGCTTTCCGCGTCCAGCGAACTGGTGGCCTCGTCGAGCAGCAGGATGGGCCGGTCGGCGAGCAGCGCGCGCGCGATCGACAGCCGCTGGCGCTGACCGCCCGAGAGCTTGATGCCGCGCTCGCCGAGATCGGTATCGTAACCCTGCGGCAGGCGTTCGATGAACTCGGTGGCATGCGCCGCCGCGCACGCGGCGCGCACCTCCTCCGGCGTCGCCCCGGGCCGGCCGAAGCGCACGTTCTCGGTGACGCTCGCCGCAAATATAACCGGATCCTGCGACACCAGTGCCATGGCCCGCCGCAATGCCAGCGGGTCGCAGTGGCGGGTATCGGCGCCGTCGATCAGGATCCGCCCCGCCTGCGGATCATAGAAGCGCAGCAGCAGCGCAAAGACGGTTGTCTTGCCCGCGCCCGAAGGCCCGACCAGCGCGACACGTTCGCCGGGATGCACGTCGAATGACAGCCCCGCCAGCGCAGCGGCATCGGGCCGCGTCGGATAGGCAAAGTTCACCCGGTCAAAACGGATGGCACCCCTGATCTGTGCCGGCAGCGCAATGCGCGGCTCGGCGATGCCCAGCGCCGGCCGGGTATCGAGCAACTCCATCAGCCGCTCGGTCGCACCCGCGGCACGCTGGATCTCGCCCCATACTTCGGACAGGGTGCCCGCGCCGCTGGCGACGATGCCGGCGTAGAACACGAACGCCGACAGCTCGCCGGCCGTCAGCCGCCCGGCGAGCACGTCATGGCCGCCAATCCACAGAATGACGCCGACCGCGCAGAAGGCGATCAGGATCACCGAGGCGATCAGCCAGGCCTTGACGCGGATGCGGTCGACGCCCGCGACGTAAGCCGCTTCAGTGGCGGCATCGAAAGCACTGCGCGTGGGTGCCTCGTGACCATAGGCCTGCACGGTGCGGATCTCGTGCATGGACTCGTCGACATGCGCGGATACTTCGGCGACACGGTCCTGGTTGGTGCGCGCCAGGCGGCGCACGCGGCGACCGACCAGCAGGATCGGGATCAGCGTCGCCGGAACGCCGAGCACGATCAGCGCGGCGAGTTTCGGGCTGGTCGTGAACAGCAGCACCAGCGCGCCGATCATCATCAATCCGTTGCGCAGGAACATCGACAGTCCGAAACCGATGACCTGGCGCAACTGATCGCTGTCGTTGGTCAGCCGCGACACGATGTCACCGGTGCGCGTGGCGTCGAAAAACGCCGGGGACAGCGTCAGTGCATGCGCAAACACCGTACGCCGCAGATCGGCGATCACCCGTTCGCCCACGGTCATCATCAGGTAAAACCGCGTGAAGGTCGCCGCCGACAGCACCAACGCCAGCGCAATCACCCCGGCAAGCGCCGTATTGAGCAGCGCGGAGTTGCCGCTGCCAAAACCGCTGTCGATGACAAACCGCAGGCCCTGGCCCAGCGCGAGCACGCAGCCCGCGGCAATCACCAGCGCCGTCAGCGCGGCGGCGACGCGCCAGCGATAAGGCAGCAGAAAGCGCAGCAGGCGGCGTAATTGCGAGACGTCGCCGGTGGCAGGGACCGTTGCTGAATTGGTGGCAGTCATCGGGCTATGCTATCACCCCTGTGGTGCCGGACGCCCGTGAACGTTGCTGTGGTTCCGCGGTAGGATGCGGCAATGTACGCGCGTGACGCGCCGCGCCGCGCCGCGCCGCAAAGAGGAGATCGATGTCATGAGC
>RPOR01000135.1 GCA_003820645.1 Betaproteobacteria bacterium | reverse complement strand
CGCCGTTCAAACAATCTTCCCGCGAGGCTCCATCTTGTTATTGAGCTAGCCATCTGCATTCCCCGATTGCCCCGCTGCGGCTGAGACATGACCGGGGGGGCCGTCGAGCGAGGCCCCCCCAAGCGCTACCGATTCACGTGTGATTGTAGCGCTGCGCCGTTACTCCGTCCCGTACCGTTTCAGGATGGCCCGGCCGCCGATCCAGGCGAGCATCGCAGCGCCGATCCAAGGCAGCAGGAGCACGAACGCCAAGCCGACCAGCGGTCCCGCGACAACCATACCAACCCGCTTTATGGCCTCCGCCGTTGTTCGCACCACCGCGTACTTCGTCAACGCCTTGCCGCCGATCCACGCCACCATGCCGAGACCGACGAACGGAAACGCGAGGACGTAGGCGAGACCGACAACCGGCGCGGCGAAGAACAGCGCAACGTTCTTCAGCGTGCGGCCGATGCCGTGGCCTTTCTCGTCCGCAACTGCCGGTGCGGCAACTGCAGGCGTTGGGGTCGCCGCCGGAGCGTCTGTGGCGGCGTGCTCGAGCAAGGCCTTTTCCGTTGTCCCCGCAATCATTTCGGGCGACAGCGGTTTTTGCAGGAAGCCGGAGACGCCCGCCGCTGCCGCGCGCGCTTCATTGTCCGCGGTGCCATACCCGGTGATGATCACCACCGGCAACCATGGCTGACGCGCTTTCACGCGCTCCGCGACTTCCAGCCCGCTCATTCCCGGCATCTTGATGTCGGTGAATACCAGGTCGTAGCTCTCGCTTGCGAGCTTGCTCAGCGCTTCTTCGCCATTGCGCGCGGTGATCACCGCGTAGCCCTTGCCGGATAGGACGCGGTCAAAACTCTTGCCGACCACCGGGTCGTCGTCCACCACCAGAATTTTCTTGAGAGTGCTCATGATGTTCTCCTTTGCTCAACAGGTTCGATTGCAGGTCTTTCAGTGGGGACCGGCGCGTGCGCTGATGCCCTCGTCTTGTCCTTTGGCGTCTCGGCGCAGCGACCACGTTTTCTGCCGCATCGCGCCGCTGGCGACGCGGATCACGTCGTCCGGATCAGCCGGCTTCGCGACGTAGTCGTAGGCGCCGAGCCTGATCGCCTCTTTGGCGGTCTCGATCGTCGGATACCCCGTGATCACCACCACTTCGCTGTCGGGCCATCTTTGCTTGATGGTCCGCAGCACCGTCATGCCGTCCATTCCCGGCATGCGCAGATCAAGCAGCACGACGTCGAAGGGATGAAGTTCCATTTCACGCAGTGCCTCGTCGCCGTTGAATACCGTTTTGACCTCGCAGTGCGGACCCGACAGCACCCGCAAGTGGCTCAGGCGGACGATTTCTTCGTCATCTACAACAAGTATTCTGGTATTCGCGCTCATCGCATCACCTCTGTTGTCTGGACCTGCCTGCCTATTTCGTTGTGCTCTTGCCTTGTTACAGGCATCAAGCATGCCAATGCGCGATGCCGGTGGCAGTTGTGTCGATTTAGTGTTTATTTTCAATGAGTTGTGCAAATACTCCGGGTGCGCAATGGCCCTGCCCAACGGCCAGCGCGGGAGCACGAAGTACAAACTATTTATGGGCATGGGCCGTATGAATGATTTTTTATCATTTGAAATTAATAACATACGAAATAAGCCGCAGTGCATGTTTTTGCTGTACAGCCGATAAGGCGAATCTCTTTCGCGGACCTATCGCGGGGGCGTGCAGGCGCCTCGACACGGAGAAAAACATGGATGCCCTGCTGCCCGTGTCTGCAGGCTGCGCGGCCTACGCGGTATGCCAAGGCAGGCTAATCATCGCGAAGGGGTAGATCAAAAAAGCGGCGCCGCAAGCGGCGCCGGAAATGACAAGTGCCTGGGGAAATTTCGTTCCCCCAGGCACCATCATTTTTGCTGCGATCGCCGGCCCCTTGTCATCCTGCGACAGTCCTGCCCCCGATCCACGCCAGCAGCGCAGCACCGGTCACGGGCAGCAAGATCACCAGCGCCAGCCCGAGCAGCGGTGCCAGGACGAGCATTCCGAGCCATTTGACGAACGCCGCGGTTTTCCTTGCCGCCGCATATTTGATCAGTGCTCGGGCCCCGATCCACACCGCAATGCCGAGACCGACGAACGGGAACGCGACGATGTAGGCGAGCCCGAAAAACGGTGCGGCCACGAAGAGCGCGATGCGTTTGAGGATTGCCAGACCGTCGGCACTGAGCTTGTTCAGTGCCTCGACATTGCGCGCTGCGGTTGCGCCGTAACCATGGCCATACACGGCGGCTACAGGCCCTACTCCGAGCAGTTCGCCTGCGCCCATTGCCCAGTTTTTTCTGATGGTGCTCATGATGTGCTCCTTCGTTGAACATTTGACCTCTTGCTCAATAATGAGCATCAAACGTACCAACGCGTGATAACGCGCCGAGGGCAGGGAATTTGCACATCCTTATCAAGGGCTTGGATGCGATGACGGCATCCGCGGGCAGGATGTTCGAACCATCGTGGACCGATCGCGAAGTATATTTTTTGCATGCGCAGATCTGCGCAGCGACTGTTAATTTTCTTTATTATTCAATAAGATATGAATTTTTTTGCAATGCATGTTTCCTGCGTGCGCCGGCTCGATGCCGAATGCGGTTCGCACGGCAGTCCGCGGTTGGCCGACTCAAAATTCAATGTTTTGCCAGCGTGGAAACCGCAGCGCGCGGCGAGGTACGGGCGTGCGCGGTCCATGGTCGGGAGCAACGACTGTCGAGCAATGGAATCTGAACGGCACTGCGCAAGCCGCGGGCAAACCATGCCCCCGTGACGCGATTCGCTACCGATTCGTTAATTCGACCGGCCGGCTGGTAATTCCTGCCGTGCCGGAACGTGCGACCGCCGGCGGCGTGAACCGGCCTACCCCGCGGTGCCTATTTCGCGGGTTGACTCGCGTACCAGGAGGCGAGGCTTTCTATGATCGCATTGCTGTAGGGGAAACTCATATTGTGCATGGTCGTGCTTTCGCGCTTGCCGTCACGGTACGCCCGCAGCGCCATGATCAGATAGTCCTTGTCCTGACCGCGCATTTTCGGCGCCGACAGCGTGGGGGTGTCTTCCGCGTCGTGGCAGCGATTGCACTTGTCGGCGAGCTCCTGCGTCGAGGTCGGCACCTGATCAGCCGCACGCGGTTTCTGCGCCGCGTAGAACGCCGAAATGTTGTCGATATCCTTGTCGCTAAGGCCGGAAACGTAACGCTGCATGCCCCAGTTGTGGCGCGTAGTGCGGTAGGCCTTGGTCGCATTGGTCAGGTACTCCGCGTCCTGTCCCGCGAGGCTCGGGGTCGCCGAGTCGGCGCTCACGCCGCGCGCGCCATGACAGCCGCCGCACATTGCGGTCAGCGGTTCTCCGGCGGCAGGGTCGCCACGCGCGGCTGCCGCGCGTTGCACCGGCGTTTGCGCCGCGAAGTAGAGGGCCAGACTCTCCAGTTCCAGGCGGTCGGAGTCGCGCAGTTGCGATTTCATCATGCCAATCGCGCGGTCTCCCCGGTGGTACTCCTGGATCGCCGCGACGAGATAATGCGGTTGCTGGCCGGCGAGGCTCGGCGTGCCGGGCGTCTTGGCGTTACCGTCTTCGCCATGACAGCCGGCACAAGCAGCGGCCAGTTTCTTGCCCAGTTCGTAGGGAGATGAATGTTTGATGTCTTGCGCCGCGGTATTGGCGACCGGCGGCAGGCTGGCGAAGTACGCGGCCACGTTGCGCAGGTCGGCTTCGCTCATCTTGGTGGCCATGTCCTTGAGTGCCGCATGCGCACGCTTGCCTTCCTTATATTCTTTCAGCGAGGCGAGCAGGTAACGCTCGCGCTGTGCCGCAAGGTGCGGAATGCCCGGAGCGACGCCACCGCCGTTTGCGCCATGGCATGCCTTGCAGTCGCGCTCCGCGATGACTTTGCCGGCGGCAATATCCCCGGTTACCGGCTCGGGAGCCGATTCGCGCTTGTCGGTGCACGCCGCCAGTGCCAGCACCAGCACAACACCCAGCAACAGATTTTTCATTGGATACTCCGCAAATGAGTTCGTCGGCAACCTGTTTCGGTACTGCGCCATGCGCAGGTCACCTGCGCGGTCGTGCGCCTCGCCGTGCGGTCACCCGACATCGCCGCCACCCCGTTCAAGGACTGCTTTTGGTGTGCGCCCGATCCACATCTGATACATCGACGTCACCCACATGAATGCGAAGCACATGCCGAGCATCGCGCCCGCGCTCATCGTCACCCATGCGAATGGATGATAGATCTTGACCATGTACCAGGAACTGACGTCGACTATCAGGCACACGAACGGCGCGCCGATGACCAGATATTTTATCCATAGGGGCCGCACGTAGGCGTGGCTGAACACGATGCCTACGATGAAGAAAATGAAGCTGATCCCGAAGAGATGGATGTGCGAGACGCGAACCAGCGTGAAAATGTCGGTTCCCTTGTCCTGCTCGGCCAGCTTCTTGATGTTGTCATAGCCGCTCAGGTTCACGAGGTGCGGGTTGCTGCCGTCGTGGCACGAGAGGCAACGTTTCTCCAGGGTCGGCGCGATGAATGTCTCGTAGGTCGGGCGGTCCGCCCCTTGCTGAACCCAATTTACCAGCGCCGCCGCCTCGTCTTTGGGCAGCATCGCGGACATCGGCCCGCGCATGGCGGCTTCGAGCTTGGAGCCCTTGCCGCTGCCGGTGTAAGCGATGACGAGATCATTGTAAGTGAGATCCAGCGGATTGCCGTCGCGCCCGGAGTAGGTGTGAAACAGGTAGATGAGGGCGAACAGGTAGCCCATGCCAAGTATGCACAGTGCCGCGGTATACAGAATGCGCATGCTGACCGGCAGTTCGGAATAATGAGTGTAGTGGCGGTGCAGCGGGGTATCACTCATGATTTTTCCTCAGGTTTCTCGTGCCAAACACGCGGGTCTGATCCAATCCGGGTGCCGCGGTGTTCCCGCCGAATTCGCGCGGCCTATTTCATTTTGTTGATGGCTCCGCACCACCGCTGCGGTTGCCGACTTGTAGCATGTTCTCACTTGGATGGCAGAGGCACGTAGATGACCGCGCGCGCTTTCTGGCGTGCGTAATGCGCGGCGAGGGCATCCAGATCCGCGTCGCTCAGCCCGTCCAGCATCGCAGTCATCGCCTTGCTCTTGCGTTCCCCGGTTCGATACAGACGCAATACCCGCTCCAGATAGTCGGTGCGTTGTGCTGCGAGGGCAGGTGAGCGTGGATCAGTGCTGTTGCCATCCACTCCGTGGCAGCGGTCGCAGCGCTGCGCCATCTCGGCTATCGTCAGCGACTTGCGCACCTTGGGCTGTTGCGGTGCCTGGTTCGCGTAATAGGCCGCCATATCCTTGAGCGTGGTCTCATCGACAGACGATGCCGGGGCTTTCATCGAGGGATCGGCGCGGGAGCCGTCCTTATAGGCACGCATCGCAGCGATAAAATACTGCGCGTCCTGACCGGCAAGGCTGGGCGCCGTGGACGTGCTGACGCCACCGTCGCCGTGGCAGCCCGCGCAGGCGGCGGCAGCAGTCTTGCCCGCAGCCTGATTGCCTGGCGCGGGCGTCTGTGCCTTGCCCGGTTTTTGCGTTGCGTAGAAAACCGCGATGTTGTTGATGTCCGCATCGCTGAGCCCCGAGACCAGCGTTTTCATCATGTCGTGCTTGCGTTGCCCGTTCTTGTAGGCGTTTGTGGCGTCAACCAGGTACTTCGGGTCCAGCCCGACGAGGTTCGGCATTCCAGCCGTTTTGCTGATGCCGATTTCCCCGTGACAGCCTGCGCAACCGGCGGCGGCGGCTTTTCCCGCACTGGCTGGATCGGCCTTGACGGCGATCTTGCCGCTGGCCGCGGGCGTTGTCGCTGGCGGTGCCGGGTCGAGTCCGGCGTAATAAGCTGCGACCTTGACCAGAGCGTCGTCACTCAGAAACCTGACGGCATTGTTCATGGGCGTATTGCCGCGATTGCCGCGCTGATACAAGCGCATTTCGTCATACAGATAGAGCGGTCTCTGGCCGGCGATATGCGGAACGCCTTTAGCGGTGCTGATCCCCGTTATTCCGTGGCAGCTCGCGCATGAAGCTTCTGCAACACGCTTGCCTTCGGCAACATCCTGTGGCGTGGCAAACGCCGCGCGGAAATCCGCCGCGCTGCCCGGCTGGACCTTGGGGGTGGACGCTGCATTACCAAGGGACGAGCCCGCAGCTAGAACTCCCGCAACCAGTATGGGCAGCAGATGATGTAGAGCCTGTGCACCGTGTTTCATTGACATTTCCTCGGGCGGCAGGACGGGTGCAACTTCCGGTTGTCGCTTGTTAATTGTGAGGATGGATTGAGTCGGGTCTTGCTACGGGATCGCGGTAATTCTCGCATGGAAAGGTGCCGGGAAGAATCTGAATTCCATTTCTTGGGGTGTCACGGGGCCGCCCGCTTGAGGGCAGGCCGTCTCCATGCGTCCAACGGCGCGTTTATTGGCAGTGGTTGACGGAAATTGTCGGGAATAGACGGGCGTGTGTGCCGTATTGGATGGATGACGCCAAGAGCGCTGCGGATTACATGGTCTGCAGGCAAGCCGCTCGTATGGAACCGGCAGCCTGTCAATTGGCAAATGCTGGTGCGGAGACGTACAGACCAGGGCCGAATATCAGGTAGTATGCTGCCGGACCCGCGGCTTTCAGCGTGTGCGGCCGGCGAGCCTGTCATCCGGCTGGGCGCGATCGGCGTTTGATGAATACGCGGTGACAGCGGGCTGGATGCATTGCAGATGATCGAGATCCTGCAAACGTCTTTCGAATAGCAGAACGTTACACAAACAAGGAGACGGTATGAAGTCGACGTTATTGTTGCTGGTTGCTGCCGGTCTTATGGCGGCGGGCGCTGCCAACGCCCAATCCGGTGCAGACCTTGCGAAATCGAAGAATTGCATGGGCTGCCATGATCTGGAGAAGAAAAAAATGGGGCCTTCCTTCAAAGATGTCGCTGCCAAATACAAGGGCGACAAGGGGGCCGAAGCCAAGCTCATCGCCGCGCTGAAAGACGGCAAGGGCCATCCCTCGAAAGCCGCAGCGACGGACGCAGAATTGAAGACATTGGTGCAGTACGTACTCTCGGCCAAGTAGCGATTCTGCAGATGCTGCAAGAAGCCGGCGCAGGCCGGCTTTTTTGTTGCCTGCGATCGCCTGCATTGCCACGGATCTGGTGCAGACGCTCCGGGTTATCGCAATGCTCGGCGCGTGGTCTCGCGAAAAGTGCAATAATGCCGATTCCATGACGTTTTTAGGCGGCAGCCCGCACGGCGGTCGGGGGACTAAGCCCCAGTTCCATCCCGTCGAGCAGGCCGGCGGCCCTGGCACGACGCGCCTGCCTTGGTGTCAGCCGGGAAGGGGGTTCCCGCGTTACATTTACGTTGCGGAGGTGTTGCGGTATCGCGGCCCTGCTGATAATTGTCAAACTTTATAAATTCTACCCAAGAGGCAACAAGATGAAATCAACGGTTTTGGTGATGGTTGCGGCGGGCATGTTTATCGCCGGTCCTGTTGCGGCCCAATCGGCTGCAGATCTGGTGAAATCGAAGAATTGCATGGGCTGCCATGATCTGGAAAAGAAAAAAGTGGGACCCGCGTTCAAGGATATCGCCGCCAAATACAAGGGCAACAAGGAAGCGGAAGCCAAGCTCACAGCAGCGCTGAAATCCGGCAAGGGGCATCCGGCCAAAGTCGCGGCGACGGATGCGGAATTGAAGACGCTGGTCCAGTACGTGCTGTCGGCAAAATAGCTTTCGCCGATGCTCTAAAAAGCCGGCTCAGGCCGGCTTTTTTGTTGCCGCCCGCTTGCGTGCCTCGCTTCAGCAATTGGCTTGGCGCGTATCAGTGTCACGCGATGATGCCGGTATTCGCTGTACCACCAGCGTTGGTCGCGGCGGCCGGGCTGCTGTTGCGCGTCCGCCGGCCACGCGGCCGGCAGACGGCCCGAAGAATCGGTTAACGAACTTCGGTGTCGATCACTATGGCGACGTCCCTGGCGCCCACTTTGACGGCATTGCTGAACCCTTCCAGGTCGCCGGGTTGCCGGTTTGCCGTGCGGCTTTTCGAGATGCGGGCGCCGATGATCACGCTGCCGAACGTGGAGAGATTCATTCCGGGCGCCATGGCCATGCTGTCATCGAGCGTGAACTGCAGCGGCAGGTCGGCGACGCGCTTGCGCAAGATGGCCAGCGGTGCGGGCGGTCCGTCCACTGCACGGGCAAAAATGAATACGGTGTCGTCCGGCGCTGCCTGAGTTTTCAGCGTACCGGAAATCTGCACCGACCCACCCACCCGTCCCGGCGTTGCCGCCTCGGGCTGCACCTCTTTTTTCGTCATGGCATCCAGTTTGCCCGCGCCGCCAGCCAGGGACTGTGCTTCGGCGATATTGCTTTGCACGGAGTTTGCAATGTCCGAGCCGGGCGGCATCAGGGCGAGCAGTTTCTGCCAATACGCAACTGCCGCGGCATACTGCTGTTGCTCGTAAGCAGCAGTGCCTGCCAGCGCCAGCGCTTTCGGGTTTCCGGGATCGATGGCGAGCGCGCGCTGCACCAGCTTTTCCGGCTCGCCGGCGAGGCGTCGCCCTTGTGACATGGCGAGCACGTCGGCGTAATCGACCAGCAACTGGGCGTCGCCGGGAACACGGGCAACCGCTTGTGCATAGGCGGCGGCAGACTCGCTGAAACGATCGAGCATCGCGTACGAGCGTCCGAGCATGACCCAGCCTTCGCTGTCCTCGGGTGATGCTTGCAGGCGTGCGGCCAGCTTGTCGACCATCTGCTCGACCTGCTGGGGGGTGATGCCATGGCCCGCACCGCTGCCCGCGACCTGTTCCGGCTTGAGGCCATCGGGCGTTCCTACAACCAGATAAAGTCCCGTTGCGGCGAGCGGGATCGTTGCGGCGAGAAATGCCGCAGTCAGTTTGCCGGATCGTGGGGCAGGTGCTGCGTTGACGCTGCTGTCGG
>RPOR01000134.1 GCA_003820645.1 Betaproteobacteria bacterium | reverse complement strand
CGGGCAAAAAAACCTTTTCCGACATGGGGTTGTGGTTGGTCCGGGAGGTGGATGTCGCTACAATCGCGCCCTCACCACGCAATCCGAATGGAACCCGATCATGGCCATTACCGAACAGGACGTACAGAGCGCGCTGAAGCAGCTCGTCGATCCCAACACCAAAACCGACTATGTCACCAGCAAGTCGGCCAAGAACATCAGGATCGACGGCAACAACGTGGCGGTCGACATCCTGCTGGGCTATCCGGCGAAAAGCCAGCTCGAACCCATCCGCAAGGAAGTGGCGGCCAAACTGAAGACGCTGCCCGGCGTCGGCAGCGTGACGGTCAACATGTCGATCAAGATCGTCTCGCACGCGGTGCAGCGCGGTGTCAAGCTGATCCCCGGGGTGAAGAACATCATCGCCGTGGCTTCCGGCAAGGGCGGCGTTGGCAAGAGCACCACTGCGGTCAATCTGGCGCTGGCGCTGGCCGCCGAAGGCGCCACCGTCGGCATGCTCGACGCCGACATCTACGGACCGTCGCAGCCGATGATGCTGGGCATCGCCGGCCGCCCGGAATCCAAGGACGGCAAATCGCTGGAACCGATGGAGGGCCACGGCCTGCAGGCGATGTCGATCGGTTTCCTGATCGACACCGAGACGCCGATGGTGTGGCGCGGCCCGATGGTGACCCAGGCGCTGGAGCAGTTGCTCAACGAAACCAAATGGCATGACATCGATTACCTGGTCGTCGACCTGCCCCCGGGCACCGGCGACATCCAGCTGACGCTGGCACAGCGCGTGCCGGTGACCGGCGCGGTGATCGTCACCACGCCGCAGGACATCGCGCTGATCGATGCGCGCAAGGGCCTGAAGATGTTCGAGAAGGTCGGTATCCCGATCCTCGGCATCGTCGAGAACATGTCGCTGCACATCTGCTCGAAATGCGGCCACGAAGAGCATATTTTCGGCGAAGGGGGCGGCAGCCGCATGGGCGCCGATTACAACGTCGAACTGCTGGGTGCGCTGCCGCTGGACATCAACATCCGGCGCCAGGCCGACTCCGGCAAGCCGACGGTGGTGGCCGATCCCGACGGGCGGGTTGCGGAGATCTATCGCCAGATCGCGCGCCGCGTCGCCGTGAAAATCGCCGAGAAGCAGCAGGACCACTCGGCGGCATTCCCCAAGATCGTCGTAAAAAACACCTGATTCACCGGGGAAACCCTTCCGGATTCGCGGGAATCGGCGCTAAGATAGCGGCCGTGCCGAAACCCGCTTTCACCGCTGCCTGCGCCGCTATGGCGCGCACCCGTCCGTGACCCGGCGGCGCGACATCGCGCGCGCCCGGCGCCGGCACCCCTTACACCCGTAGTCCCAGACTCCGCAGAGGTCCCATGCGTTTCCGTTTTCCGGTCATCATCATCGACGAAGACTTCCGCTCGGAAAACACGAGCGGCCTCGGCATCCGCGCGCTGGCCAAGGCGCTGCAGGAAGAGGGCCTGGAAGTGCTCGGTGTCACCAGCTACGGCGACCTGTCGTCGTTTGCCCAGCAGCAGTCGCGCGCTTCGGCGTTCATCCTGTCGGTGGACGACGAGGACTTCTCGGCGCAGGAACTCGAGTCGACGATCAGTGAACTGCGCACCTTCGTCAAGGCGATCCGCTTTCGCAATGCCGACATTCCGATTTTTCTGTACGGAGAAACCCAGACTTCGCGCCACATCCCCAATGACGTGCTGCGCGAACTGCACGGTTTCATTCACATGTTCGAGGACACGCCGGAGTTCGTCGCGCGCTACATCGTGCGCGAATCCAAGGCCTATCTCGACAGCCTGGCGCCGCCGTTTTTCCGCGCGCTGACGCATTACGCGCAGGACGGTTCGTATTCCTGGCACTGTCCGGGGCATTCCGGCGGTGTCGCCTTCCTGAAAAGTCCGGTGGGGCAGATGTTCCACCAGTTCTTCGGCGAGAACCTGCTGCGTGCCGACGTCTGCAATGCCGTCGACGAACTGGGCCAGCTGCTCGACCACTCGGGCCCGGTTGCGGCCGCGGAGCGCAACGCGGCACGGATTTTCAACTGCGACCACCTGTTCTTCGTCACCAACGGCACCTCGACTTCGAACAAGATGGTGTGGCATTCGACGGTGGCGCCGGGCGACGTGGTGATCGTCGACCGCAACTGCCATGTCTCGATCCTGCATGCGATCACGATGACCGGCGCGGTGCCGGTGTTCCTGATGCCGACGCGCAACCACTTCGGCATCATCGGGCCGATCCCGCTGGAAGAGTTCCAGTGGGAGAACATCGAGAAGAAAATCCGTGCCAATCCGTTCGCGGCCAAGTCGACATCGAAACCGCGCATCCTGACCATTACCCAGAGCACCTACGACGGCATTCTGTACAACGTCGACGCGATCAAGGAAAAGCTCGACGGCAGGATCGATACCCTGCATTTCGACGAAGCCTGGCTGCCGCATGCGACCTTCCACAAGTTCTACCACGGCATGCACGCCATCGGCCGCGACCGGCCGCGGACCAAGGAGTCGGTGGTGTTTTCGACGCAGTCGACGCACAAGCTGCTGGCTGGCCTGTCGCAGGCGTCGCAGATCCTGGTGCAGGACAGCGAGACGCGCAAACTGGACTATGACACCTTCAACGAGGCCTACCTGATGCATACCTCGACGAGTCCGCAGTACGCGATCATCGCGTCCTGCGACGTCGCGGCGGCGATGATGGAGTCGCCGGGGGGTACTGCGCTGGTCGAGGAATCGATCATGGAGGCGCTGGATTTCCGCCGCGCCATGCGCAAGGTTGACGCCGAATTCGGCAAGGACTGGTGGTTCAAGGTGTGGGGGCCGGAGCGCTTGGCGGCCGAGGGTGTCGGCAACCGCGATGACTGGATGCTGCGGCCGTCAGAACGCTGGCATGGATTCGGCAATCTCGAGCCGGGTTTCAACATGCTCGATCCGATCAAGGCCACGGTGATCACGCCGGGGCTGGACGTGACCGGGCGCTTTGCGAAGAGCGGCATCCCGGCGGCGGTGGTCACCAAATATCTGGCCGAGCACGGCATCATTGTCGAGAAGACCGGGCTGTATTCCTTCTTCATCATGTTCACCATCGGCATCACCAAGGGCCGCTGGAACACGATGGTCACCGAACTGCAGCAGTTCAAGGACGACTATGACAACAACCGCCCGCTGTGGCGGGTGTTGCCGGAGTTCCTGGCCAAGCATCCGCACTACGAGAAAATCGGCCTCAAGGAACTATGCGAGCAGATTCACGGCCTCTACAAGGCCAATGATGTCGCGCGCCTGACCACCGAGATGTACCTGTCGGACATGCAGCCGGCGATGCCGCCTGCCGAAGCCTGGGCGCGGATGGCGCATCGCCGGATCGAGCGCGTCGACGTTGACCAGCTGGAAGGGCGGGTGGCGAGCGTGCTGCTGACGCCCTATCCGCCGGGCATACCGCTGCTGATTCCGGGCGAACGGTTCAACAGCACCATCGTGCGTTACCTGCAGTTCGCGCGGGCGTTCAACCAGCAGTTCCCCGGTTTCGAAACCGACGTCCACGGCCTCGTGGCGGAGGGCAGTGGCGCGCAGTTGCGGTATTACGTCGATTGTGTGGCGCGCGACGCCGAAAATACTAAGTAACTGTTTTAATTGAATTTTTAGTTTATTCCGGACGGTGGCCGGTGGTTTGCGGCCGCCGGCGACACCCGCGTCGATCAGGAGTATCCACGCCATGCCCATGCATGCGCATACCGCCGTTCCCGGCAGTGCGCTCGACGGCGTCCTGTGGCCGGCCGTTCCCGGTGCCGCAGGCGCACGCATGCTGGCGCTGCAATACCAGTTTGCGCAAAGCGAGCGCTGGTCGGCCGCGACGTTGCGCGCGGCGCAGTTCGCGCAGTTAACGCAATTGCTGCGCCATGCGCGGGCCACCGTGCCTTTCTACCGGGACCGTCTGGCGCCACTGCCGGCTGATCGGCCACTCGATGCGGCGACCTTTGCGCGCATGCCGCTGCTGCAGCGTGGCGATATCCAGGAACATTTCGCTGCCATGGTCAGCCGCACCGTGCCGCCAGACCACGGTCATGTGCAGGAGGGCCAAACGTCGGGCTCTACGGGCCGCCCGATCCGCTTCATGACGACCGGCCTCACTGAGACGTTCTGGCACGCGTTCACGCTGCGCGAACACCTGTGGCAGGGCCGGGATTTCGCCGGCAAGCTGGCGGCAATCCGCTCGCGCGTGACGCCGGGTGCGGGTACGGGCTGGGGCGCGTCCACGGATGCGGTGTTCCGTACCGGCGCGGCGGTCATGTGCAACACCGAGCGCCCGATCGCCGAACAGGCGCAGTGGCTGATGCATGAAAACCCGGATTACCTGATCAGCGTCGCGTCCAATGTCCAGGAACTGGCGCGGCATTGCACGCAACGCGGCTTGCGTCCGCCGCGGCTGCGCGAGGTGCGTACCTACGGCGAAGCGCTGCATCCGGATGCGCGGAGCATCATCCGCGCGGCGTGGGCGGTGCCGGTCATCGACATGTATTCCTGCCGCGAAGCCGGATATCTTGCACTGCAGTGTCCGCAGCATGAGCACTACCACGTGCAGGCGGAGGGGGTTTACCTGGAGCTGATCAATGCCGCGGGGGCACACTGCGCGCCCGGCGAACTCGGCCGGGTGGTGATCACGCCGTTGCACAATTTCGCGATGCCGCTGCTCCGCTACGACATCGGTGATTACGCCGAGGCGGGTGAGCCGTGCGACTGCGGCCGCGGCCTGCCGGTGATCCGGCGCATCCTCGGCCGCGTCCGCAACATGCTGCGCTTGCCCGATGGCGGCATGCGTCATCCGCGCTTCGGCGAGGCCCAGTTCGGCGGCATTGCGCCGGTGCGCCAGTTCCAGGTGGTGCAGAAGAGCCTGCGCGACATCGAGGTGGCGCTGGTCGTCGCCCGTCCGCTGATGCCGGTCGAGGAAGAGGCGCTGCGGACGCTGATACTGAAGAACCTCGGCCATCCGTTCACGGTGTCATTCGTCTACCGCGACGACATTCCGCGCGCCGCGAGCGGCAAATACGAGGATTTCCGGTCCGAGGTCGTGGTGTGAGCGGATCGGTGCAGGTGCCGCGCTCAGGGCGACGATTTCTGCCGCGCGCTCATCCACTCATCCGCCTGGGCATCAGCCTCACGTCGTTGGGCGTCGTTCAGCGCGGCAGCCAGCGACGTCAGCACCCGCTGTGAGCGCTCGTCGCCCTGCAGTGCGGCGACTTTGAGCCAGTAGTAGGCCTGCAGCGGATCGCGGGCAACGCCCCTGCCTTCATGCAGCAGCAGACCGTAGTTATGCTGCGCCTGGACATGGCCACGGCGCGCCGCTTCGCGGAACCAGCGTGCGGCAAGCGCGTAATCGATCGGGACGCCGTCGCCCTGCACATAGGTCAGTCCGAGGTTGTATTGCGCGGCAGGATCGTTTTGCGCGGCGGCGAAATTCCACCAGCGATGCGCCTCGGTCAGATTCTTGGTGACGCCGTAGCCGCGCGCGTACATCAGGCCGAGGCTGGTCTGCGCCTGGGGGTCGCCGAGTTTCGCGAGGCGGCGGTACCAGTCCGCGGCCTTCGTGAAATCCTGTGCCGCGCCGCCGCTGCCGGCATAGTAGGCTTCTGCCAGCGTCCGTATTGCGCTGCGGTCGCCCGCGTCGGCGCGCAGCGTGAGATCTTCGATCGCCAATCGCGGTTCGGCCGCATGCCCCATGCCGAGCAGCCCCGCGCAAAGCACCGCGACGACGCTAAGCCGCCACACGATCGTGAATTTCGAACCGGTAATCATGGGCATGGCGGTCGTCCTTGGCGTAGCGCTGCGTACTGCGGATCTGCCACTCCGCAGCGTTGACTTCCGGCATCAGCGTGTCGCCTTCCGGTTCGGCATCGACGACGGTCAGGTAAATCCGGTCCGCCAATGGCATCGCTGCACGGTAGAGTTCGCCACCGCCGATGATGAACACTTCACTGTCACCGGCGCATTGTCCAATTGCCTCATCGAGCGTATGTGCGATCTTGGCGCCCCGGATCGCGTAGCCGCGCTGACGGGTGACGATGACGGTCGTGCGGCCGGGCAGCAGCCGGTTGATCGACTCGTAGGTCTTGCGGCCCATGATGATGTGGTGGCCCATGGTCACCGACTTGAACAGTTGCAGCTCGTGTGGCAGATGCCACGGAATCTTGCCGTTCGCGCCGATGACCCGGTTTTTCGCCATCGCCACGATCAGTGACAGCCGCGGTTTGTCGGGCGCGTTCATCGGTTCAGACCGCGACAGGCGCGCGTATCGCCGGGTGCGGATCGTAATTCTCCAGCGTGAAATGCTCGTAGCGGAACGCGAACAGATCCTTCACGTCCGGATGGAGTTTCATCACCGGCAGTGGCCGCGGCTCGCGCGACAGTTGTTCGTTGACCTGCTCGAGGTGATTCAGATAGATGTGCGTATCGCCGAAGGTGTGCACGAAATCGCCGGGCTGCAGTCCGCAGACCCGGGCGATCATCATGGTCAGCAGCGCATAGGAGGCGATGTTGAACGGCACGCCGAGAAACATGTCGGCGCTGCGCTGGTAGAGCTGGCAGGACAGCCGCCCTTCGGCGACGTAGAACTGGAAAAATGCATGGCAGGGCATCAGCGCCATGCGGTCGAGGTCGGCGACATTCCACGCCGAGACGATCATGCGCCGCGAGTCGGGGTTCTTGCGCAGCTGCTCCAGCACCTGGCCGATCTGGTCGATGTGGCGGCCGTCGGCGGCCGGCCATGAACGCCACTGGTAGCCGTACACCGGGCCGAGGTCGCCGTCGGCTGTGGCCCATTCGTCCCAGATGGTGACGCCGTGTTCCTTCAGGTAACGCGTGTTGGTTTCGCCGCGCAGGAACCACAGCAGTTCATGGATGATCGACTTCAGGTGCACCTTCTTGGTCGTTATCAACGGGAAACCGGCGTTCAGGTCGAAGCGGAGTTGCGCGCCAAACACGGACAGCGTGCCGGTGCCGGTGCGATCGGACTTGCGGGTGCCGTGCTCGAGTACGTGGCGCAGCAGGTCGAGGTAGGGGCGCATGACGGACGAGTTTGACGGTTCGGGTGGCTGAGGTCGCTGATTTTAGCAGGCCGCGGTGCCCCGGCCGCTATAATCGCGTTCACTTTAATTTGCGGATTTGATGATGATTGCAAAGTTGCAGACACAAGCTGCGTTGCCGTCCGGCAGCGAACTCGCACGCACGCGCCACCTGCTGGTGGTCGCTCCGGTGGGCACCGCGCAGTCGGCGCTGCCGATGGCTGCGGTGCTGGCCAGGACGCTCAGCCGCCGTGGCAAGAAAATTGCCGAGCTGGCGAAAGCGCCGGTCAGCGCCGAAACGCCCGAGGGTGCGCTGGTGGTATGGGTTACTCCCGACCTGAAGCAATCTGCGTTCGAGCAACAGACCCTGCTGCGCAAGGCGGTGACTGTGCTGCTCGGAGAATACCCGGACGAGCTGACGATCGTTGTCGTCGGTGCCGCCGCGGCGGGCCGCGCGCTGGCGGAACTCGCGGCCTATGTCGCCTCGGTCAATGGCGTCACGCTGCCCCAACACAAGAAAAAAACCGAGGCGAAGCCGCTCAGGACCATCCGGCTGTTCGGCGGCGGCGCGGCCGATGGTTTTGCGCAAGTGCGCGCGGCCGCGGCAGGCAATGTGCTGTGCCGCGAGCTGACGGTGCTGCCACCGAATGAACTGACGCCCGGCCTGTACCGGAAACGGCTGCATGCGCTGGCTCAGGAACATGGCTGGGGGCGTGAGGAATACGACTTCAAAAAGCTCAAACGCATGGGTGCCGGTGCGTTCTGCGCAGTGGCGCAGGGCAGCGACGAGCGTGATGCCGCGATCGTCAGGCTGCGCTACCGGCCGCGCGGCGCGCAGCAGACCGTGGCGCTGGTCGGCAAGGGCATCTGTTTCGATACCGGCGGCCACAACCTGAAACCGGCGCGGTACATGAACGGCATGCACGAAGACATGAACGGCTCGGCGGTGGCGCTGGGCATCCTCGCCGCGGCAACGGCCGCAAAACTCAAGGTCAATATCGATTGCTGGCTGGCGCTGGCACAGAACCACCTCAGTCCGCGCGCCTACAAGCAGAACGACATCGTTACCGCGCTCAATGGCACGACCATCGAAATCGTGCATACCGATGCCGAGGGCCGCATGGTGCTCGCCGACACGCTGACGCTGGCGGCGCGGGCGAAGCCCGACGTGATGGTCGATTTTGCGACGCTGACCGGATCCATGCATGTCGCGCTGGGTAACCGCTACAGCGGCATATTCGCAACGAACGATGCGCTGGTGCAGCAGGCGATTGCCGCAGGCAGGGCGGCTGGCGAGCGCATCTGTGCATTTCCGATGGATGAGGATTATGACAGTGCACTCGACAGCGCGGTGGCCGACGTCAAGCAATGTACTCTGGACGGCGAAGCCGACCACATCCTTGCTGCGCGGCTGCTGCAGCGTTTCACCGGCAAGACGCCGTGGATCCACATGGACCTATCGGCGCACAGCTGCAAGGGCGGACTGGGTGCGGTGGCGACGGATTGCAACGGATTTGGCGTGGCCTGGGGCACCGAATTCCTGCGCAGCCTGTAGCAGATTGGGTTGGATGGAAACGCGACGCCCCCCGGAAGCCGGGCAGCAGATTCATCCGGGTCAACCCCGTTTTTTGTCCCAGACGTAGCGGACCAGCCGCTGCCAGCGGTTCTGCGGCTGCTGGCGTTGATTTGGCGCGCGCCCGCCCTCATCACGGGCATGGCTCTTTTTGACCAGCTCATGCAGTTCGCGCATGTTGAGCCCGCCCGGGCCTTTTATTTTTTCGGGATCCGGTTTTTCCGTCATGGGTCTATGCTAACCCGGTCATCGGCGTGGTGGCCACCATGCTAAACTTCGCACTTGATTTTAATGGAGTTTTTTCGCCATGTCGGGCAGCACGCTGGGTACCCTCTTTTGCGTCACTTCGTTTGGCGAATCGCACGGGCCGGCGATCGGCTGCGTCGTCGATGGCTGTCCGCCGGGCCT
>RPOR01000133.1 GCA_003820645.1 Betaproteobacteria bacterium | reverse complement strand
TATACCACCAAGAAGCATATGACGGTCGGTGCGTACACTGAGTCCGCCTACGATTGGAAAGGCGAGCAGTGGCAGGTTCCCCTGATTGTTCAGGCGGGGCAACTGTTCAAGATCGGACCGCAAGTACTACAACTCGCGGTGGCGGCAAAGTATTGGGCCGATGCACCCGACAACGGCCCCAAGGGTTGGGGCTTGAGGCTGCAGTTGACATTCCTGTTCCCCAAATAAGTTGAATCGCGGGCGACTTGGATTGTCCGCGGAAGCTCATGCAGACGCACACCAGCAAGACATTGATCGATAAGACGCGCGGCCTGAAATTCACCGAGAGACCGCGCTGCTGGCTTGGGGTTCATTGCGCCACTGAAGTCGGGAACCGCGATCGGCTTCGGCACCATCCCCGACTGTACGGGTTGGGATCACGACGACTTCATCGATCCCGGCGTCGACATCGAAATCAGATTCGAGCGGCTCGGTTCGCTGCGGTGTCGTTTCGCCCGGCCTTCGGTTAAACTTCTTGCCAGCTGCTGGCCGGTCCGGCCTTCGCTGGAAAAGTACCATGCATCAGACTGCAAGCAGACGGTAGCCGGAGGATCACCAGCATGATTGGAGAGCGTATGAACAGAACAAACATGACCCTGTTGGCAGTGATTGCCGCGACCGTTGCGGCGCTTTTTTTTGCGCCCGCGCCAGCGCAGGCCCAGCAAAAGCGACCGAATATCGTCATCATCCTCGCCGACGACATGGGCTACGCCGACATGGGGTCGTTCGGCGGCGAAATCAGGACGCCGAACCTTGATTCGCTGGCGAAACAGGGCGTGCGCTTCACCAATTTCTACACCCACGCGAGCTGCTCGCCCACGCGATCCATGCTGCTCAGTGGTGTCGATACGCACCTCAATGGCCTGGGCAACATGGACGAGTGGACCGCGCCCAACCAGACGGGCGTGCCCGGATACGAGGGCTATCTCAACAAACGTTTGGCCACGCTGCCGCAGCTGCTCAAGGGCGCCGGATACCACACCTACATGGTCGGCAAGTGGCACATGGGCAAAGCGCCCGACCAGATTCCCGCGGCGCGCGGCTTCGAGCGCGACTTCTCGCTGCTCGACGGCGCCGGCAGCTACTGGGACATGACGAATTTCACAGGGGCATCGCCGAAGTCGGTCTTCACCGAGGATGGCCGCTACCTGACGAAGCTTCCCGAGGACTATTACGCGACCAAGACCTACACCGACAAGCTGATCAGCTTCATCGACGCCAACCGTGGTGACGGCAAGCCCTTCTTCGCCTACGTGTCCCACCAGGCGCCGCACGATCCTTACCATCTGCCGAAGGACTGGCGCAACCGCCATGTCGGCGAATACGACAAGGGCTGGGACGCGGTGCGCCAGGAGCGGCTGAAGCGGCAGATCGAACTCGGCATCATGCCGCCCGGCACCGAACTCGCTGAACGCATGTGGTTTATACCCGATCCGATCGTGCTTGCTCCCGCGAGCCGCGCCATACTCGGCAAGAAGATGGAGCTCTATGCCGGCATGGTGGAGAACATGGACCACCACGTCGGCCGGCTGATCGATCACCTGAAAAAGATCGGCGAGTATGAGAACACGATCTTCATCGTGTTCGGCGACAACGGGGCCGAGGGCAGCGACCTTTTCGAGATGATCGCGGGCTCTCCCGGTTCTCGCGACTACCTGTTCGCGGCGATCAACTGGTCGCAGACCCATCCCAATGCATGGGGCGACCCGGGTTCGTACGTCGGCTATGGCCCGATGTGGGCCCAGGCGTCGATGACGCCGTTCAGCCAGTACAAGGGCTGGATGGCCGAGGGCGGCATTCGCAACGCGCTGATCGTCAGCGGTCCGGACATCAAGCGGCCCGCCGGCAGCATCAACCACGGGCTGATGCACGTGGCCGATCTGATGCCGACGCTGCTCGAAGTCGCCGGCACCAGTTATCCCAAGGCCAGCCAGCCTGACCTGCCGCCGCTGATCGGCAAGTCGTGGGGACCGATGCTGGCCGGCAAGGTGGACTCGGTGCGGACCGACCAGGACTATCTGGCGTGGGAAGTCTTCGGCAACCGCGCGGTGCGCCAGGGTGAGTGGAAGCTGCGCTGGCAGATCAAGCCGTACGGCAAGAGCGACTGGGAGCTGTTCAATGTCGCCAAGGATCCCGCCGAGCGCAAGGATCTCGCTGCACAGAATCCCGACAAGGTGAAGGCCATGCTCGTGGCCTGGGACGACTACGTCAAGGCCAACAACGTGATCCTGCCGAGCCGCGGGCCGTTCGAGACCCTGGAAAATGTGCTGCCGCAACGGGTTCAGGTCGAAGCAGGCTTCCCGCCGCTGATCTACAAGCGGCAGTTCGTGCCGCCGAAGGAAATGCTGGCTGACCCCAAGCCTTGAGCACTGCTGATCCGGGAACTGATCAAGATGAACAAGACTCTTTTAAAAACGAGGGAGGTTCTATGAAACCGATTGCTTGGTTGAGGCTGGTTTTTGCAACGATGCTCGTCACGAGTGCACTCTTCCCGCCGCAAGCCCTGGCGCAGGTGCCGGGCCGCTTTTACTGGAAGTCGCTGTCGGGTGGAAATGCCCTGCCGCTGATCTACAACTCCGTGAGCGGCAACACCAACCCGTTCGACCCTTCCCACACCGTGTCGCCGGGTGCGAGTGTTGACGCCTCCGTGGCCATGGCGGGTTATGCGCACACCTTTACTCTGGCCGATCGCTCGGCCATGGCCGCGGTCATTTTTCCCATGGGGCGGATTTCGGGCACGGTGACCACGGCCGGCAGGACGTTCAATCAATCGACCAGCGGGTTTGGCGATCCGATGCTCGAATTCAACCTCAATGTCCTCGGACCGCCGGCGCAGAAGAACATTCCGGACGCACTGCGCTATGAGCCGGGGGTGTCTGTCGACCTGCTCGCCGACCTGGCATTGCCGATAGGCGAGTACGACAGCAGCCAGCCGCTCAACATCGGCCAGAACCGCTGGTACGGGCGCTTGGGCATGCCCACCATTTTCCAGCTCGGTCCCTGGGTGCCGGGTCGGCGCACGACCCTGGAATTCCTGCCTGCTGTCTGGCTCTTCGGAGAAAACGACAACTATGTCGGGCAGACCCTGAAGACCGATCCGATGTTCCAGCTGGACGCACACCTGACGCGCGATTTCACCGAGCATGCCTGGGGTGCGATCGACGCCTCCTGGTACAGCGGCGGCAAATCGAGCATCAACGGCGTCCCCGGGAGCAAGCTCAACAATGCCGGCCTCGGTTTCACCTTCGGATATACCGTCAGCGACAACCTGAACCTCACCTTCGGCTACAAGTCGACCATCAACGATACTGGCCCCGGCGACATGCGCATGGACAGCTTCATGGTCACGCTGGTATTCGGATGGCACCCGCTCATCGAAGGTTCGAAACGGCTGAAGAAGTAGAACGTCCCGCCGGATTTCCGGAATAGCGATCTCGACCATGCAAAAGCCCCGCCGGAATGGCGGGGCTGGGCGCAAGTCGCTGCACTGGAATCCAGGCTTGCGCAACGCAGTGCACCCCGCATACCCAGAACGCTGCAGGACCGACAAGCCGGTGCTGGATGTTATACATAAGTATTTGTTTTAATTCACTTTTTGTAATTTCGCCATACTCGCCAATGGCGCTGCCGACGGCACCCGGGAACGCGGTTGCAGATGCAGCGGATGCACCGCGACGGATTCACGTGGATCAAGCGGAACGAAGGTTTGTTTTTTATACTGCAGCTCCAATCGGAAGTCAGTGATGCGCTGGTCAAAACCAGCAGTGGAGTTTTGCTGCTTTCGAATCAGCTAAAGGAAAGTCAGACATGAAATGCATCCTGCGGAATTTGCGGCCCCTGGTTTTGATGGCGGTTTTGAGCGTCAGCGTTTTTCCGCTGGCCGCTACGGCGCAGACCAAGGGCGGTATAGACCGAACCGTACTGCCGATTGCCGAGCCCCAGCGACCCGCCATCACCGAGATCGACGTGCGCAAGGCCAAGATGCCACAGCGCTTCGAAGTCAAGGCGCCGGCCAAGGCGCCGAACGTCGTGATCGTGCTGATTGACGACCTGGGCTTCGGCGTACCCGGCAGCTTCGGCGGGCCGGTACCGATGCCGACGCTGGACAGGCTGGCCCAGAACGGGCTGCGCTTTAACAACTTCCACACCACCGCGCTGTGTTCGCCGACACGCGCGGCGCTGAAGTCGGGCCGCAACCACCACCAGGTGAACATGGGCTTCATCACCGAGATGGCGACCGGTTTCCCCGGTGGCACCGGCCAGGTGCCCAACTCCACCGCGCCGCTGGCCGAGATGCTGCGGCTGAACGGCTACGCCACCGCTGCATTCGGCAAGTGGCATGAAACGGCCGCCTGGGAGGCCAGTGTGGCCGGTCCCTTCGACCGCTGGCCGACGCGCCAGGGCTTCGACAAGTTCTACGGTTTCATCGGTGGCGAGACCAACCAGTGGGCGCCGTTCCTGTACGACGGTGTCGCGCAAGTCGAGTTGCCGAACGACCCGAATTACCACTTCATGAACGACATGACGGAGAAGGCGCGGGCCTGGATCAAGTACCAGAAAGCCCTGACGCCGGACAAGCCGTCGTTCATCTACTTCGCCCCCGGCGCTACTCATGCGCCGCACCATGTGCCCAAGGAATGGATCGTCAAGTGGAAAGGCAAGTTCGACCAGGGCTGGGACAAGATCCGTGAGGAAACGCTGGCGCGGCAAATCAAGATGGGCGTGGTTCCGCCCGGCACCAAACTCGCGCCCAAGCCCGAAGCGATCAAGGACTGGGACAAGCTTTCCGCGGACGAGAAACGCCTGTTCGCCCGCCAGGCCGAGGTGTTCGCGGCCTTCGCCGACTACACCGATCACGAGATCGGTCGCATGCTGCAGGCTTTCGAGGAGGTGGGCGAGGCCGACAATACGCTGGTGTTCTACATTGCCGGTGACAACGGCACCAGCGGCGAGGGCGGCCAGAACGGCATGTTCAACGAGTACACCTACTTCAACGGCGTGCAGGAGAAGGTCGAGGACATGCTCAAGCTGATGGACCAGTGGGGCGGCCCCGAGACCTATCCGCACATGGCGGCGGGCTGGGCGGTGGCTTTCAACAGCCCCTTCGGCTGGATGAAGCAGGTGCCGTCGGACTTCGGCGGCACGCGCAACGGCATGGTGGTCAGCTGGCCCAAGGGCATCAAGGCGAAAAACGGGATCCGCACCCAGTTCAGCCATGTGATCGACGTCGCGCCCACGGTGTTGCAGGCGATCGGCCTGCCCGAGCCCAAGAGCGTCAACGGCGTCAAGCAGGTGCCGATGGCCGGCACCAGCATGGTCTACACCTTCGAGGATGCCAAGGCCAAGGATCGCCACACCACGCAGTACTTCGAGGTCGCCGGCAACCGCGCGATCTACCGCGACGGCTGGCTGGCGCGAACGATCCACCGCGCCCCGTGGGAGGCCAAGCCGCGCCGCGCACTGGAGGACACCTCGGGCTGGGAGCTGTACGACGTGCGCTCGGATTTCAGCCTGGTTAACGACCTGGCGAAGAAAAATCCGAAAAAGCTCGCCGAGATGCAGGCGCTGTTCCTGACGGAGGCGCGCAAGTACGGCGTGCTGCCGCTGGACGACCGGGTCTTCGAGCGGCTGGATCCGGCGGCGATGGGTCGGCCCGACCTGATGGCCGGGCGCAATTCCATGACGCTGGCCGAGGGCATGACCGGCATGATGGAAGGCGTCTTCCCCAACGTGAAGAACCGTTCCAAGACCATCACCGCCGAAATCGAGGTGCCTGCCAAGGGTGCGAACGGCACCATCCTTGCCCAGGGCGGGCGCTTCGGCGGCTGGTCGCTGTATGTGAAGAACGGCGTTCCCGCCTACGACTACAACTTCCTCGGTCTGCGGCGCAGCTCGATTGCCGCCGCCAAGCCGCTGGCGCCGGGCAAGGCGACGATTCGCTTCGACTTTGCCTACGACGGCGGCGGACCGGGCAAAGGGGGCATGGGCACGCTTTACGTGAACAACGAGAAGGTCGCGGAAGGGCGGATCGAGCACACCCAGGCCGGGCTTTTTTCGGCGGACGAGACGGCCGACGTCGGCATCGATCTGGGCACGCCGGTAGTCGAGGCCATCGGCGCCGAGGCGAAGTCGCGTTACACGGGGCGGATACCCAAGGTGACTGTTGAAGTAAAATGAATGAGCGGTCAATTGGGGAACCGATCCAAACAAGAAGGCCCTTGAGCATGAGCAACGAGACGGCTTGCGGTAGAACCACCAGGCAATTTGCCAAAGGACGACGGTTGGCATCGTCATTGCTGGCCAGTGTGCTGGCATTGGGTGCCGGTGCGGCCGCCGCCCAGACTGCGCCGGCGGCCAGCGGCTGGCAATATGAAATCACCCCCTACTTCTGGGGCGCGGGGATGAAAGGCGATGTGCAGGGCGGCGCGCTTCCGAAAATCAGCATAGATGTGGGTATTTCCGACATTCTGGACGTGCTCGACTTTGGCCTGATGGGCGCGTTCGAGGCGCGCAAAGGCCAGTGGGGGCTGCTGTTCGATGCCATCTACATGGATCTTTCTATGAGTGCTACGGCATCGAGGACGGGGCCCGGTCCCATCGGCGCCACGGCCACGGCAAACGCAAATTTTGGGATGAAGGAGACGGTGCTGGCTGCTGCAGTCGCCTACCGTACGGTGGAAGGCCGCAGCCCGGTGGATGTGGTCGGCGGGCTGCGCTACGTCAAGCTGGAAGCCAACGCAGACATCAACGGCAGCTTCTTCGCACAGACCGGCACTGTGGCCCGTAGCGCTGACCAGGACTGGGTGGACCCCTACGTCGGCGCGCGTATTCAACACTTAGTCAACGACCGCTGGACGCTGGTCGGCTACGGTGACATCGGCGGATTCGGCATCGGTTCGGATTTCACCTGGCAGGTGAGCGCCGGCGCCAACTACAATTTCTCCAAAAGTGTTTCGGGCATAGTCGGTTACCGCATTCTTTATGCGGATTACGACAAGAGCGGTTTTCTCTACGACATGAAAAACTCGGGCTTCTACGCCGGGGTCGGCATCCGCTTCTGAAGTGAATTCCGCATTTAGTTGCCGGGCCCGGCCGTTTCCGTTCCTGCTTTATTGCGCCACCAGCCGGCGTTGCAACAGGCTGGTGGTCACCACCACCAGCAGATCCAGCACGCAATAGAACGCGCCCGCCGCCAGCGGCGGATTCAGCGTGTTCAATCCCAGCCACGGCACATCACCGTGCCATGCCCAGTTGCCCGGTGCGGTGCCGTAGATTTCCATCGCCAGCGCCAGCATGAACATCACCGCATAGAGCTTGCGCGCGCGGCTGAGCGCCATGCAGGCGAGCAGCAGCGCGAACAGCGGCGCGCCGAGTGTGTCGCTGCCGGTCCACGCCAGCGCAACGATCAAGGGTGCGGCGGCGAGCGGCACGGCCCAGGTGATCCAATGCGGCAGCCGCGCGGCGAGGGTCACACCCAGCGCGAACAGCAGCGCGTGGCCCGGTGGCACGAACAACGGACTATTGCCGAGGCGGTAGTCTTAGAGCCCCCAGCCCAATGACAGGAAGATTTCGCCGAGTGTCGCGTAGGCCACGCAGACGCCGAGGTTCAGGGGCGTGTCCGGTGAGGACTGCGTCATCCAGTACAGCAGCACCGCCGACGTCGCGACGTTGACGACGAACTGGCCCCACACCGCGACATGCTGGTCGACGATCAGGCCGACGCTGATCAGCGCAACGATCAGTCAGCCCGACGGCGTCGCCGCGGACATCATGTAATTATTGGTTTTTATTGGTTATTTTCCAATGAATTTGGCTTTGCGCTTTTCCTTGAAGCTGGCGACGCCTTCTTTCGCGTCTGTGCTCTGGCGGATGCGCTGGATCGCGGCGCGGCCCTGTGCGGCGAGTTCCGACGGGCCTTTGGGGATGATGCGGCCGACGTAATCGCGCAGCACCGACAGCACCAGCGGTGCGTTGTCGGCGAGTTGCCGCGCCCATACCAGTGCAGCATCGAGTTGCGCGCCCGGTTTGACCAGCTGATTGACCAGGCCGACCTGATACATGCGTTCAGCGGAGATTTCGTTGCCGACCAGCATCAGTTCCATCGCCACCTTGTGCGGAATGCGCGCGGCGAGTCCGGCAATGGCGGCGCCGGTGAAGCCGACCTTGGCTTCGGGAAACATGAATTTCGCGTCGTGCGCGGCGATGCACAGGTCGCACATCTGCACGATGACCACACCGCCGCCGACCACCCAGCCACCGACCGCGGCGATCAGCGGTTTCTGCATCATCACGCCGATGTTGGGCACGCAGCCCGGGAAATCCTCGGGCGGGCCCTTGATGTCGGCGCCACCGGTGAAATGCGTGCCGGCATGGGTCAGGATGCCGACGCGATCATCGCTTTCATTGAGCCGCTCCAGCGCGGCGCGCAATTGCGAGGCGACATCGTTGTTGATGGCGTTGCGTTTGTCGGGGCGGTTCAGCGTGATGATGGCGACGCCGTCGCGGGATTCGTAGGTCACAACTTCTGCGGTCATGCCATGCTCCTTCGGTGAATTCAAAGTGTCAGTGTGGCGCGACCGTCGAGCGCGATGGCGCCGCGGCCTGCTTCACGCACCAGCAGCGGGTTGATGTCGAGTTCGGTAAGTCGCCGGCCCAGCGCGGCGGCGAGTTCACTCAATCGTGCAATGACTTCGGCCAATGCAGCAATGTCTGCCGGCGGGCGGCCGCGCGCACCGGCGAGGATGGGGGCGATGCGCAGGCGTTGAATCAGGCTGTGCGCATGGGCGCTTGAAACCGGCGCCACCGCCATCTGCACGTCGCTGAGGATGTCGACCAGCACGCCGCCGCTGCCGACGACGACCACCGCCCCGAACTGCGCATCCCAGCGGCAACCGACGATCAGTTCGATGCCGCCGCGGATCATCGGCTGTACCACGCAGCCGTCGAGCGTCGCGCCGGGCAGGTGCGCGCTGACTCCATCAGCGATGTCGCGCCATGCGGTGCGCAGTGCATCGGCATCGTGGATGTCGAGTTTGACGGCGCC
>RPOR01000132.1 GCA_003820645.1 Betaproteobacteria bacterium | reverse complement strand
TTCTGCACCCTGCGCTGCGCACCCATCGCCGGGATCAAAAGTAGTCCATGCCGAGGCAGCCTGACGCCAGGTCCATCTGTTCGACCAGTTTGCGGCCGACCATGTTGCGCAGTGTCTCGGTGGTGCCACCGCCGAGGCTGCCGTAGCGTGTGCCGCGGAAAAAGCGCGATACCGCGAACTCGTCGGTGAAGCCGTAGCCGCCGTGCACCTGGATCGCCTCGCTGGTGACGCGGATGGACATTTCGTTGGTGTAGATCTTGGCCATTGCCGCCAGCGTGGGGTCTGGAAATTTCTCACCTGATACCGCGGCACGATAGAGCAGGCCGCGAGCCGCTTCGATCTGGATGTACATGTCCGCCACTTTCCAGCGCATGCCCTGGAAGTCACCGATCTTGCGGCCGAATGCCGAACGGTTGCGCATGTATTTCACCGCCTCTTCCAGTGCGCCCTCGGCAAGTCCGAGGCAGATTGCCGGATTCAGGCAGCGCTGGGTGTTGAATGCAGACAGCAGTTTCTTCATGCCGTTATCGCGAATGATCAGATTCTCGATCGGCAGGTCGATGTCATCGAATACCACGTCGGACAGGTATTCGCCGCCCATCGTGTGGTAGGTTGCGTTGGCGGTCAGGCCCTTGATGCCGCCCGGCACCAGCACGCAGCCTATCCCTTCGGCGCCCGGCCTGCCGTCGACGCGGGTGAACACCACGAACATTTCGGCGATGTCGGCGCGGGAGATCAGCGTCTTCGCACCGCGCAGGATTACACGATCGCCCTTGATGGTGCAGTTGGTCCTGTAGTTCGGCACATCGGTGCCGGCGTCGGGTTCCGTCATGCAAATGGCGAGAATGGCCTCGCCGGTGGCCACGCGTGGCAGGATACGACGTTTGATTTCCTCGGGCGCGAAAGTCGCAATGATGCGCGTCTGTGTGCCCACCTCGCCCAGTGCGCCCATGGCCGTCACGTAGCAGACCTTGCCGATTTCCTCGAGCACCAGCACGGTGTCAAGGATGGACAGTCCGGAGCCACCGTATTCCTCGGGCACTGCCATGCCGAGCACGCCGATTTCGCCGAGCCGCTTCATGTTCTCGGCGGGCCAGGTGCCGTCGAGATACTTGATGGCGCGAGGTGCGAACTCCTGTTGGCAGACCTTGCGCACTGTGTCGACAAAAGCGCGCTGTTCGGCGGAGATCTTGAAGTCCATGACGAGTCCGTAGTGGGTGATGGGTGGGCGGTAAGTGGCAGGTTCCGGGGATGCTGGTGATCAGTGCCAGTAGGGGGGATAACCGGAGTTCTTCGACTCGGCATCAAGCAGCCTGAGCATGGCATGCCACTCCAGCACGCCATAGGGCCGGCGCGTTCCGGGCTGGTAGAGGTTGGCGGTATGCGCGATGACCGCATCGGGTGGCAGCACGATTTCCTGGCCGCCGGCGATCGCATCGACCTGCGAGCGGCAGGACATCTCAAGCTGATACATCGTGTTGAACGCCTGCTGGACGGTTGCGCCGCAGGTCAGCAGACCATGGTTGCGCAGGATCAGCGCGTCATGCGGTCCCAGGTCACGCACCAGACGTTCGCGCTCGGCCAGATCGACTGCGGGGCCTTCATAGTCGTGATAACCAAGATGGCCGACGAAGCGCATCGCAGTCTGGGTCATCGGCAACAGACCGCATTTCATGGAACATACCGCCATGCCGGCGCGGGTATGCGTGTGCATGACGCATTTCACCTCGGGCCGTGCGCGATGGATGGCACCATGGATCACGTAACCCGACTTGTTGATCCCGTAATCGGTGTCCGGCTTCCACAGGATGTTGCCCTCGAGATCGATCTTGACCAGGCTCGACGCAGTGATCTCCTTGTAGAGCAGACCGTAGAGGTTGATCAGCAGATGCTCGTCATCGCCGGGTATACGCGCGGTAATGTGGTTATAGATCAGATCGGTCATGCCATAGCGGTCGGTCAGGCGATAACAGGCCGCAAGGTCGAGCCGTGTCTCCCATTCCCCGGGGCTGACCTCATCCTTGATGTTGCGGAACTGCGTCGAGTAATTGGCGGTCATGAAAATGCTCGCTGCGGAGTTGTCTTGGACGAGAAACAGGCACTGAGGGGCGACTGCTGGCCGGGAATTATATAGGGCGCGCCCGGTGTTTGACTGGGACGGTTCCGTATCCTAGACTTGCGACCCGCCAGCGCCAGCGAGTTCTCTCTCTGATTGCATTCGCTGCGAGCGCTGCAGTAATCCGTATCACGTGACCTCCCGAGGATATATGGAACAGACTGCGAAAAACGCCGCGATCGCCGGCACGGAACACTGGACCCGCAAGGGCGACGTAAGGCTTTTTCTGTGGGAGAAGCCTGCTGCGGACGGCAAAGGGGCCAGCGGCACGGTGCTGTTTGTGCACGGTTCATCGATGGCTTCGCAGCCGACGTTCGATCTGCAGGTGCCGGGCCGCCCCGATTCCTCGGTGATGGACTGGTTCGCACAGCGCGGTTTCAACACCTGGTGCGTGGACATGGAAGGCTACGGCCGGTCCGACAAGTCCCGCGACATTTATTTCGATATCGCCAACGGTGCAGACGATCTTGCCGCGGCGAGCGAATACATCACGAAGACCACCGGGGCCAATCAGTTCATGGTCTACGGCATTTCGTCGGGCGCGCTGCGTGCGGCGATGTTCGCCGAGCGTCATCCGGAACGGGTGTCCCGCCTCGCCCTCGATGCTTTCGTGTGGACGGGCAAGGGCAGCCCAACGCTTGCGGAGCGCGCGAAGAAGCTCGACCAGTGGAAAGCGCACAAGCGCCGTCCCATCGACCGCGCGTTTGTGCATTCGATATTCAACCGCGACCATCCGGGTTGCGCCGAGGGAAAAGTGGTCGAGGCATTTGCCGACGCCATTCTCGCACTGGATGATTCAGTGCCCACCGGAACCTATCTCGACATGTGTGCCAGGCTGCCGGTGGTTGATCCGGATAAAATCACTTCGCCGACCATCGTCATGCGCGGGCAGTGGGACGGCATCGCCAGCATGGATGACCTGCTCGATTTCTTCAACCGGCTGCCCAACCCCGACAAACAGTTCGCGGTGATGGCGGGCATTTCCCATGCGAGTTTCCAGCAGATCAATTACCGCATGGTTTATCATATCCTGCATTCTTTTTTCACCCAGCCGGAGCCGATTTACCGGGGATGATTCCGGCGGGATCGGCTGCGAACGCAGCAAATCGATACCTTATAACAGGAGGAAGCCAATGAAACAGAAGCAACTGAAACTCGCTGGCGCGGTTCTGGCTGCTGCGGCAGTCGTGTGCAGTCTCCCCGCGCAGGGCCAGCAGTGGCCTGCAAAAGCAGTGCGCATCATCGTGCCCTTCGGCGCCGGTGGCGGCACTGACATCCAGGGGCGTCTGCTCGGACAGAAGTTCCAGCAGAGCATGGGCCAGAACTTCCTGGTCGACAACCGGGCTGGTGCCTCAGGCCTGATCGGTGCCGAACTCGTGGCGAAGTCCCCGGGCGATGGCTACACCATTTTGTTTACCACGGCTTCGCTGGCCGTGAACATCACGCTCTACGGCAAGCGCGTGAAGTTTGATCCGATGACCGATCTGATTCCGGTGAGCTGGATTTCATCGGTGCCGCTGGTGCTGGTGGCGCACCCCAGCGTGCCGGTCAAGAACGTCAAGGAGTTGATTGCGCTTGCCAAGAAAAGCGGCAAGATGATTGCCGCGCATAACGGTGCGGGCACTACCAGCCACCTGTCAGTCGAGATGCTCAGGCTGTTCGGTGGCGTCGAAGTCACGCCCGTGCCTTACAAAGGCGGCGGTCCGGCGATCGTTTCGCTGATCAGTGGTGAAACGGACTTCAGCTTCGCGACCGCGCTGGCTGCCCAGCCGTTCATCAAGTCGGGCAAGGTCAGGCCGCTGGCCGTCACCACCGCCAAGCGGTCTTCGACGTTCCCGGATCTGCCAACGATGAACTCGATCTACCCGGAATTCGAATCGGACAACTGGTATGCGATGTTTTTCCCGAAAGGCACGCCCAGCGACGTCGTCGCCAAGCTCAATGCGGAAATCATCAAGGCGCTGAAGCAGCCTGACGTGGATTCATTTATCCGCAAGGAGGGCGGCGAACCCGTCGGCAGCACGCCTGAAGCACTGGCGGAAAATTTCAAGAAAGAAGTGGCCAAGTACGCCAAGGTCATCAAGGCCGCAAACATCGTGGCCAATTGATTACCGGATAGCGGCCTGTTGTTGTGTATCGTGCAACAGGATTTGCCTGATCAGAAAAGCCTGCGTTTTGCAGGCTTTTTTTTCGGCTATTTGTCACGCAAAGGTTACGAAATTCTCAAATTTCTGCCACAATGTGATATCCACACTGTGGATGCTATATAAGTCTCTTAAAATCATATACTTACAAATTGAGGAGAACAGCATGTTATTGCCATTCGTAAGGCTCGCCGCTGTAGCGGCTTTGGGAACTACCCTCATTGCGGGCGGCGCGGTGGCCGCCTATCCGGAGAAGCCGGTGCGCCTGATCGTGCCGTTCAGCACCGGCGGTGGCACCGATATCCAAGGGCGTTTGCTCAGCCAGAAAATGCGCGAGGATCTCGGGCAGCAGGTGCTGGTGGACAACCGCACTGGTGCCGGCGGGCTGATCGGCGCGGATCTTGTGGTGGAGTCGCCACCGGACGGTTATACCGTGTTGTTCACGACGGCGACGATTGCAGTCAATACCACGCTGCAGAAGCAGAACATGAAGTTCGATGCGCTGAAGGATCTGGATCCAGTGGTGTGGGTGTCGTCGGCGCCGCTGGTGCTGGTGGTTCATCCTAGCGTGCCGGCGAAAACGGTCAAGGATCTGGCCGCGTTGTCCAAGAGCACGCCCACGGGCCTCAACATGGGCGGTAACACGCCGGGCAGCACCAGCCACCTGTCGGCGGAAATGTTCAAGCAATTTGCCAAGGCGCGCGGCGAGACGATTCTCTACAAAGGCGGCGGGCCGGCGACGCTGGGTGTGGCCACCGGCGAGATCGACATGCTATTCGCGACCGCGCCGTCGTCGATGCCCCACGTCAAGTCCAAACGACTGCGTGCGCTGGCGGTGACGACGGCCAAACGGGCATCAGCGCTGCCGAACCTGCCGACGATGGACTCGATGTATCCCGGTTTCGTCTCGGATAACTGGTATGTGATGTTCATGCCTGCCGGTTCACCAAAGGAGGCGATTGCCAAAATCAACGCGTCGGTAAAAAAGGCACTGGCCGCCAAGGAAGTGAGCGCCTTCTACTCGAAGCAGGGCATAGACCCCGTGGGCAGCGCGCCGGAAGAGGTCACTGGACTTCTGAAGCGCGAAATTCCCAAATACGCGAAAGTGATCACAGAAGCCAAGATCAGGCTGCGCTGACTGCACCGGATATTCCGCGACAAACGCCTCCTGCGGGAGGCGTTTTTTTTGCCGGGAGCGCTTGCGTTAGAATCGCGCTTCCTGTCCAATTCGCCCTGAGCATCCACATGACCGAATTCGATGCCGCAAAACTTTCGTGGCAGGATCAATACAAGTTGATGATCGGCACCGTGACGCCGCGGCCGATTGCACTGGTGACCACGCTGGGACCGTACGGCCCCAATGCCGCGCCGTTCAGTTTCTTCAATGCCGTCGGTTCCGATCCGGCAATGCTGATGTTTTCCGTCGGCGACAAGGCGGGGGCAGCCAAGGACACCGTGCGCAACATCCGCGAGATTCCGGAGTTCGTCGTGCACATCGTCAGCGACGCCATCAAGGACAGGATGAACGTCTGCGCGGTGGATTACCCGCCGGAGGTCAACGAGATCGAGAAGGCCGGCTTTACCGCAATGCCGTCGCGTAAAGTCCGGCCACCGTACATCGCCGAGGCGCCTGTAGCGATGGAATGCCGGTTGATGCAGATCGTCGACCTGGGTCGCAAGCCTTATCATGTGGTTTTCGGTGAAGTCGTTTATTTCCATTACCATGACGGTATTGTCAACGATCGTTTCCATGTCGATGTCGGCCGCATCAATCCGATCGGGCGTCTGGCCGGCAAAGGCGGTTATACCCGCGTGACCGACCGTTTCGAAATGCCGCGCATCCCGTATGGCGGCGGTGTTGCAGGCGAATAGGCACTGTCGCTCCGAAGCTTTTCAATAAAAAACTGATCACCCGGAGGACAATCGGCAATTCGTCAGCAAGGTGCATCATGGATATCACGCGCAAATTTTTTCCGGTACTGGTCATTGCATTCACGGCGATTCCTGCAATTCCCGGTTATTCCGCCGAGTCTTCCACTGCATATCCGCAACGCCCGGTGCGGCTGGTAGTGCCGTACTCTGCCGGCGGTTCGACCGACACCGTGGCGCGCATAACCGGCGCACGGCTCTCGGAGCGCCTTGGCCAGCCCGTGGTGGTCGACAACCGCACTGGCGCTGGCACCATCATCGGCACCGAGATTGTCAAAGAGGCGACTCCCGACGGGCATATCCTGCTGATGGCGACGCCACCGCTGGCGGTAAATCCGTCGCTGCGTACCAGCGTGCCCTATGTGCTTGACCGCGATTTTGTCGCAATTACCAACATCGCCGGCTCCAGCAATCTGCTGGTGGTGCATCCATCGATGCCGGCGGCTTCGGTCAAAGAACTGATTGCATTGCTCAAAGCCAATCCCGGCAAATACAGCTACGGTTCCAGCGGCGTCGGTGGCGCCGGTCACCTGGCCACGGCCTTGTTCACCAGCATGGCCGGCGTGGAAGCGTTGCATGTTCCGTACAAAGGTGGTGCGCCTGCAGTAGCCGATCTGGTGGCGGGTCGTTTGAACCTGATGATGGCCAATCTGACCACCGCGCAACCGCATATCCGTGCCGGCAAACTGAGAGGCCTGGGTGTCGGCAAGACCAAACGTTCGCCGCTGTTCCCCGAGATGCCGACAATCGCCGAGGCAGGACTGAAGGGCTACGAGGCCAACAACTGGAACGGCGTGGTGGCGCCGCGCGGCACGCCGCGTGCGGTAATCGAACGTTTGCACAAGGACATCGTCGCCACGTTGCAGGAACCGGCAATCGCCGAACGCATGGCGCGCGCTGGCCTGGAACCCATCGGCGATACGCCGGCCGAGTTCGCGCAGTACCTGAAGTCCGAGGCAGCGAAATGGGGCAGTCTGGTGAAGACAGCCGGCATCAAGGCGGAGTGAGGTGTAGTGCCACGGTTGGAGTTCGCGGCGGTCTTGGTCTGGCGTAACTCTTGCTTTGGCTAATGGTCATCGCGCCACGCGGGCTGCAAGCAAGCTTAAAACAGCACGCAGGGTTTTTTTGACCATCTTTGCTTAGGCCACTACACCACACATGCCTGACTACAGTCTTGATCTGACCCGGCTTGCTGAAGCCTATGCGCAGGGCCGCCTGACACCACAGGCGGTGGCAGACGACATATACACCGCCATCGCTGCCGCTGCTGACAATCCGCTGTGGATCTATGTCGTGCCGCCGCAGCAAATGACCGCACAGATCGCGGCACTGGCATTGCGGCGGGCGGCGGGCGAGCCGCTGCCGCTTTATGGTATTCCGTTTGCGGTGAAGGACAACATCGATGTCGCGGGCTGTCCCACCACCGCTGCGTGTCCTGCATACGCCTATCTGCCGCAGACCACGGCGTTCGCAGTGCGCCGCCTGCAGGATGCCGGCGCACTGCTGTTTGGGAAGACCAATCTCGACCAGTTCGCCACCGGGCTGGTCGGTACGCGGTCGCCCTACGGCGCGTGCTTCAACGCATTCAACCGCGATTACATTTCCGGTGGATCCAGTTCGGGATCTGCGGTGGCGGTGGCCACCGGCCTGGTCAGCTTCGGTTTAGGTACCGACACCGCAGGTTCGGGCCGCGTGCCCGCCGGGTTTAACAACATCGTGGGTTTGAAGCCGACCCCCGGTATCATCAGCACCAGTGGCGTGGTACCGGCGTGCCGCTCCCTCGACTGTGTATCGGTATTTGCCCTGACCTGCGCGGATGCCAGCCGCGTGATGCAGGTCATGCGCGGCTTTGATGCCGATGATGTCTACGCGCGTTGCGACACCGGCGAGAGGGCAAGGCGGCAGCGTTCCGCTGCGCATTTCCGTTGCGGCGTGCCGGCTGCAGCGCAACGCGAATTTTTTGGCGATGCCCATGCGCAGGTGGCATTCGAGCAGTCGCTGGCGAATCTGCGCGAGATCGGGGCCGAGCTGGTGGAGATTGATTTTCAGCCGTTTCTCGATGTCGCGTGCCTGCTGTATCAGGGGCCGTGGGTGGCCGAGCGTTATGCCGGGATCAGGACTTTTCTGGAAGCGCAACCGGAAGCATTGCATCCGGTGACGCGCCAGGTCATCGAGTCGGCGCGGCAGTGGAGCGCAGTGGATACCTTCGAGGCGATCTACGCGCTGCAGGCACTGAAGCGGCGCTGCGCGGCGCAATGGGCGCAGATGGACGTGCTCGCGGTGCCGACCAGCGGCACCATCTACACGCAGGACCAGGTTGCTGCGGCACCGGTGCAGCGTAATACCGATCTCGGTTATTACACGAACTTCGTCAATCTGCTGGACTTGTGTGCGTTGGCCGTGCCCGGCCCGTTTCGCGCCGATGGCCTGCCCGCCGGCATCACGCTGATCGCCGAGGCGTTCGGCGATCGTTACCTTGCCGAGATCGGCCCGCGTTTTCACCGCGCCAGCGCGGTGCCGCTGGGGGCTACCCGGTTTCAGTTGCCGGCAGGGACATTGCCGGCTGCGACGGACCCTGCCGATCATGTACTGATTGTGGTGGTCGGTGCCCATCTATCGGGATTGCCGCTCAATGGTCAGCTCACCACGCGCGGCGCCACGCTGGTGGGGCCGACGCAGACTGCGGCACAGTACCGGCTGTATGCACTGCCCGGTATGCCGCCGGCGCGACCGGGCCTGGTGCGCGTGGCCAGCGGCGGCGCTGCCATCGATGTCGAGTTGTGGGCCATGCCCGCCGCGGCAGTCGGCGCCTTTCTCGCCGATGTGCCGCCGCCACTGGCTATCGGCACGCTCCGGCTGGCCGATGGCCGGGAGGTGAAGGGCTTTTTGTGCGAAGCCTGTGCGGTTGCTGATGCACGCGACATCACGGCGTTCGGTGGCTGGCGCCGCTATCTTGCGGCGGGTGCGGGCGG